>JAQWYJ010000050.1 GCA_029254005.1 Porticoccaceae bacterium
AATGAAATCGATCGGCACTAATCGTGTACCCTGATGTAGAAGTTGAAAAAATGCATGTTGCCCGTTGGTTCCTGTTTGGCCCCAAATAATTGCCCCAGTATCATAGGATACCAACTCGCCATCTTGAGTTACTCCCTTGCCATTACTTTCCATATCTAACTGTTGGAGATAGGATGGTAATAATTGGAGTCGCTCACAATAGGGGATCACAGCACTTGACTGTGCGCCTAAAAAATTGCTGTACCAGATACCCATAAGGGCCATGGCCACCGGCATGTTTTTGTCCAGCGGAGCATTTTGAAAATGTAAGTCCATTGCTCTGGCCCCGTCTAACATTTCGGAGAATTTATCAAAACCAATACTAATTGCAATAGACAGTCCGATACTTGACCACAAAGAGTAGCGGCCACCCACCCACTCGGCAAATTCTAAAATTTGTGATTCTGGGATTCCATAGGCTTTTGCATTTTTGGGGTTTGCAGTGAGACCAACAACATGAGTGCTATTTTGTGCATTTTCTAAACCCATTTCTTTCTCGAACCATTTGAGCGCTGTTTTTGCATTTAATAGGGTTTCTTGGGTGGTAAATGTTTTACTGGCAATAGCTATAAGGGTTGTCTGTGGGTTGAGTTTGGCTAGTGTGGTTAAAATTTCTGCACCATCAACATTGGCGATATAGTGAATTTGAATGTCAGGATGAGCGAACTCAGCTAAAGCCGCATAAGCTAATTTAGGCCCAAGATCTGAGCCGCCTATGCCAATATTCACTACATCGGTAATAGCCTTTCCCGTGGATCCACGCCATTCACCTTGACGAATAGCTTCACTTAATTGGCGAACCTGCGCCAGTTGATCTGAGATAATAGCGTGGCGATGATGCTCCTCTTTGCTGCTCTGGTCCATTTCTTGAGCACGCAGAGCCGCGTGTAAAACTGAACGATTTTCAGATCCATTGATAGGTGCTCCTGTAAATAATGCCTCGCGATGATTTCTTAGATCAGATTGTTCTGCAAGCATCAGAAGTTCTGCCCAGACCCTTTGGCTGACAAGATTTTTAGAAAAATCTAGCATTAACTCGTCTGCGCTTATTGACATTTCTGCCACTCGGCTAGATTCACTCTTAAATAAGGCCGCTATAGATATCTTTTCTGCGTTGGTAGCCAGTTCCCGCAAGTTATTCCAAGCGGCAGTTTTGGTTGGACAGTAGTGAGCATTGGTCATGAAAAAGATCGATCCTTTTTTATAAAATCACAGTCAATAAGTATGTATTGGTTCCTTGCTATGTAGATTGGACACAAAAATCGCATAAATATGTAATAAAATTACGCATTTATGTGCTTTATGAGAGAAAAATTGGCCATAAATTGTAATTTTGTTACAATAAGCTCCTAACAAGGTAGCCTTATAATGACAAAAATGAATCAATGTGTCGCATCAGTAACCCAGCGTATTATAGATCGCAGCGCGAGTTTACGCGCGGATTATTTAGCGCAGATAGCAGAAGATCACAATAACCAACCTGAGCGTGGAAAATTAAGTTGCGGTAATCTTGCTCACGGCTTTGCTGCCTGTGATGCAGGGGATAAAAACAGCCTGAAAATGATGGAAGCGGGCAACATGGCAATTGTCACTGCTTATAATGATATGTTATCTGCCCATCAGCCCTATGCGGAATACCCTGATATTATAAAGCGCGCGATGCGGCAAATAGGTTGCACGGCGCAAGTTGCTGGCGCTGTACCTGCCATGTGTGATGGTGTGACTCAAGGTCAAGATGGAATGGAGCTCAGTCTTTTGAGTCGAGACATAATTGCTCAGTGTACTGCGATTTCACTTTCCCACCAGATGTTTGACGGCGTTTTGGCATTAGGTATTTGCGATAAAATAGTCCCAGGTTTACTTATTGGAGTTCTAAGTTTTGGTTATTTGCCAGCTATGTTTATTCCGGCTGGACCTATGGAATCTGGCCTGAAAAATAAAGAAAAGCAAAGAATAAGACAGTTGTTTGCTGAGGGTAAAATTGGTCGAGAGGAATTGCTTCAAGCTGAATCCGATTCTTATCATAGTGCTGGGACATGTACATTTTACGGAACCGCCAACAGTAACCAGGTGCTTCTTGAGGCATTGGGACTGCAATTGCCAGGAAGTTCATTTGTTAATCCAAGTGACCCAATGCGCGAGCGATTAACCAATGAAGCCTGTCACCAGTTAGCTAGAATTACAGCACTTGGCAAGGATTATCGGCCAGTTGGAGGCATTGTAGATGCTAAAGCGATAGTCAATGCTACTGTATCGTTACTTGCATCAGGTGGATCTACAAACCATACCATGCATCTGGTAGCAATTGCTCGATCGGCAGGTATTATCCTTAACTGGGATGATATCGCTGATTTGTCTCAGGTAGTGCCCTTACTTGCTAAGGTGTACCCTAATGGCGAAGCGGATGTAAACCACTTTCATGCGGCAGGCGGCACTAGCTGTATGTTTAGGCAGCTACTTCAGGGTGGATTTATGCATGCAGATGCGAAGACTGCTTGGGGTGAAAATTTTGCTGCGTTCACTCAAGAGTCTTTTATGGGAGAGACCAACGTTGTGTGGCGTGAATCGCCTCAGACTCCCCTTGATTTAGATGTGTTAACCACCATTGATAAGCCTTTTTCAGAGGAGGGTGGTATTCGTCTGCTCTCGGGTAATCTAGGCAGGGGTGTGATCAAGGTATCTGCTGTGGCGCTTGAGCACCAAGTTGTAGAAGCCCCAGCGGTAGTGATTGATAACCAGGACAATTTGGAGCCCTTGTTTAAGTCAGGACACTTGGATCGAGATTGCATTGTTGTGGTACGATTTCAGGGTCCCAAGGCTCTGGGTATGCCTGAATTACATAAATTGACTCCATTTTTGGGTATCTTACAAGACAAAGGTTTTAAAGTTGCTTTGGTCACTGATGGACGCATGTCGGGCGCTTCTGGTAAAGTACCGGCGGCCATCCACCTCGTTCCTGAAGCTGCTGATGGTGGATTACTGGCCAAAATTCGTGATGGCGATATGCTGCGAGTTGATGCTATTGCTGGGGAGGTTAGTTGTTTAGTGGATGCTATGGTGGTGAATGAGCGTCAGAGCGCCATTAATCCCGGTTATGGTCAAAAAGGTTGCGGGCGAGAGCTCTTTGCGGTTAATCGGGATAATATTAGCAATGCTGAACAGGGCGCGTCCTATTTGTTTGCTGGAGTTTAGTTTATGAGCCAGATTTGGAATTTAGTCGCTGATATTGGTGGTACTAATGCACGATTTTCGGCGGTACTTTCGGGGCAGTTAGAGAGCGATTTTCAATTCTTCCACTCTGTGGAAGAATACCCACGATTTGAGAATCTTATTGCGATTCTCCTAGATGAAATAGCAACAGTTACGGGTTGGAGCACACCACCTCAAAGCGTTTGTTTTGCTGTTGCTTGTCCGGCAGATACAGATATTATTTCTTTTACCAATAGTCATTGGGTTTTTTCTAAAGCTGAATTAAAGACAGACCTGGGCTGCGAATCGTTATTTATAATTAATGACTTTGAGGCAGTTGCTCATGGCATTACCGAACTCTCTGATAATGATCTTGTTCAGGTCGGTGGTCAGAGTCCTGTCAAAAATAAAGCAATAGGTATTCTTGGCGCTGGCACTGGGCTGGGTGTGGCAGGACTTATTCCTTTTGATGGAGGCTATCATGTTGTTGATACTGAAGGTGGTCATGCGGATTATGCACCCATTGATGATCTACAAAGTGCAGTGGTCAACTGTTTGAGAGCTGAATATGGTCGAGTTTCATTAGAAAGACTGTTGTCTGGCAAAGGTCTACTCAATATTTATTCAGCACTTTGTCGTTTAGAGGAGGTTCCTCTCTTATTCTCAACTCCTGCAGAAGTAGTGCAAGCCGCATTGGATAATTCTGATGCCAAGGCGTTGCAGACATTAAACATGTTTTGTGAGGGCATTGGCGCTGCAGCCGGCAATCTGGCGTTAACTTTTGGTGCCAAAGGTGGAATTTATATTGCCGGTGGTGTGATTCCCAGATTTCAGGAATTTTTTCTCAGTAGCGGGTTTCGTCATAAATTCGAGGATAAAGGCCGGTTTGTTAGCTATTTGACTACGATACCAGTTTTTATTGTGGTTCGAGAAAATTTAGGTTTGCTGGGAGCAGCAAAAAAATTAGCACAATGTAAAAGGTAAAATTATGCACGATTTTTTGAAGAACTATCCGATCATTCCTGTGGTCGTGATAGAGCGTGTTGAAGATGCGGTCCCTCTGGCTGAAGCAATGGTTGCTGGTGGTTTGCCTATTCTTGAAGTTACCCTCAGAACTGCCGCGGCTGTAGAGGGTATTAAACAAATCATTAAACATGTGCCTCAGGCTATTGTCGGCTCCGGTACGGTTTGCAGCCCTCGACAGTTTGCGCTCTCTGAAGATCTAGGCTGTCAGTTTATTGTTTCACCTGGCTCCACTGAGGCATTGTTGAAAATTGCCTCAGCATCCTCGGTTGCCTACTTACCCGGCGTTTCATCACCCAGTGAGCTTATGCGAGGGTTAGACGCTGGTTTTGACTGTTTCAAGTTTTTTCCCGCTGAGGCTGTTGGTGGCGTGAATCTTTTAAAATCGTTACAGGGGCCTTTTGCTCAAGCAAGATTCTGTGCAACTGGTGGTATTGGTTTGCACAATGTGATGAATTATTTGGCATTGGGTAACGTTTTATCTGTTGGTGGCTCATGGATTACGTCGCAATCTTTGGTCAGAGAGAAGCGCTGGGAAGACATAAGGAACCTGGCTACTGAAGCGATTGCTTTGTGCAAAGAGTAATTGACATGAGACTTAATGCAATATGAATAATCGAGGTAAATGATGAGTAGCAATATAGATTTAGTGGTTTTTGGCGCACGAGGCGATCTTGCTAAGCGTAAGCTTTTGCCTGCATTGTATCAGCTGGATAAGGCAGGATTACTTGCAGAGAGCACAAGGATAGCAGCGATAGCTCGAGAAGCCATTGATTCGGTCGCCTTCATTCAACAAACCAGCGACTTACTAAAAGCCAATGCCACTACTGGTGATTGGGATGAAAAGGTATGGACAAGGTTTAGCCGGCGTCTGCATTACATCAAAATTGATTTTTCTCAGAAAAAAGAGTTTGCTAGTCTTAGAGAATGGATTGTTGATAAACGTACTATGATTTACTACTTGGCAACACCACCAAGTTTATTTGGACCAATATCTAAACATTTACATGACGCTGATTGCGTCGCCTCTACTTCCAGAATTGTGTTGGAAAAACCTATTGGTCATGATTTGCAGAGTTCAGAGCAAGTTAACGGTTCCGTTGGAGCCTATTTTACGGAAAGAAATATCTATCGTATTGATCATTACTTGGGTAAAGAGACTGTACAGAACTTACTGGCTCTTCGATTTGCCAATCGAATGATCAATTCACAGTGGGACAACAGCTGTATAGACCATGTTCAAATAACCGCTGCTGAGACGGTGGGGATTGAAGGTCGCTGGTCTTAGTATGACAAAGTTGGTCAGCTCAGAGATATGGTGCAAAATCATTTGTTACAACTACTTTGTATGGTAGCTATGGAGCCGCCTAGTTCCTTGCAAGCCGATGAAATTAGAGCTGAGAAGGTAAAGCTGCTTCGTGCGCTGCGTCCAATTAATGAAGATAAGGTGGAAGATGTTGCGGTAAGAGGACAGTATTCTGCTGGCTGGATATCTGGAGTACCTGTGGTGGGTTACATGGAAGAGGAAGGTAGTGAAAGTGATAGCAGCAATAATGAAACCTATGTCGCACTAAAAGTGAACATAGACAATTGGCGTTGGGCGGGCGTTCCCTTTTATCTACGCACAGGTAAACGTATGCAAGATAAAGTAACAACGGTGGTAATTGTTTACAAAGACAATCCTCACTCGCTGTTTCCTGAAACTAATAGTGAGGCTAATAATAAATTAGTAATACGCTTGCAGCCCAATGAAGGTATTCAGCTAGAAATGGTGTCCAAAAAACAAAGTTTAAAGGAGCGTTTGGAAACTGAAAAACGAACTCTGAATCTGGATTTCTTTGATTCATCAGGAGAGTCTCGAATAGCAGATGCTTATGAGCGTCTTTTTCTAGAAGTAATTAAAGGCGATCAGTGGTTATTTGTTAGCCGCGACGAAATTGAAGCATCCTGGCGTTGGTGTGATCGTTTGCTAAGTTCTTGGCGAGAGAAAAAAGTACCAACAAAATCCTATAGTGCCGGTTCTTGGGGTCCCTCAAAAGCTGAGATACTAATTGAGAGTGATAATCGCAGTTGGTACGAGGGATAGTATGAACCTAATTAAATTTGAAAACTCATCGGCACTTGATATAGCTTTGGTAAATCATGTTGCGGAGCGGTTAAGTGAATCAATTAATGAGTGTGGCTCAGCTAGTCTTGTTGTGTCAGGAGGGCGAACGCCTAAAGGTTTTTTTCATCTTCTGTCACAACACTCTCTTGATTGGCGAAATGTGACTGTAACGCTTGCTGATGAGAGATGGGTAGACCCCTCCCATGAGGCCAGTAATGAAAAGCTGGTACGAGAAAATCTACTAATAAACAAGGCTGCTAAGGCAAGCTTTGTGTCGCTAAAGAGTGCTGCATTGACGGCCTTGAAGGGCGAATCATGCATTGATAAAGCGTTATCAACAATGGGTCGATTTACAGTGGTGATATTAGGTATGGGAGATGATGGGCACACAGCTTCTTTATTTCCCGGATCAGACACCCTCTCTGACGGCCTTGACCTAAATTCAAAGAAAAACTGTTTGTCAGTGACCCCTCTTGATGCGCCCCATGAGCGCATGAGTATGACACTGCCAAAGTTATTAGATAGCCAAGAAATTATAATTCATCTTTGTGGAGCCAATAAAATGGTGGTGCTGGAGCGCGCCTTGGCAGGTCAAGATAGAAATGAATTGCCAGTTCGATCTGTGTTACATCAAACAGAAATACCAGTATCAATTTATTGGAGTCTATGATCTTAATATTAGATAGGCCGTCCATGGCCTGGGAAGAGACGGTTTTATAGACTAGATTAACGTCCAAAATCCTGCTTATAAATTCTGTTGTTGCCCTTTGTCTGAGGGTAACGTCGCTGAAATAACGGGTGTCTCTTGATTATTAGCGTCAAGCAAACTGATGGCGTTATCTAGCATACGATTACAAAATCCCCATTCGTTGTCATACCATGCCATTACCTTTACCAGAGATCCGTTAACTTTCGTTTGCAGGGCATCAAAGTTACTTGAGAACGGAATATGGTTGTAGTCAACCGATACTAAGGGTTTATCGCAGTAGCTAAGAACCTCTTGTAGCTCAGTTTCCGCCGCTTTTCTCATAATCTGGTTAACCTCTTGTATGCTAGTTTTTCGACCGGCATTAAAGGTTAAGTCTACTAAAGAAACATTAATTGTGGGCACTCGAACCGCCATACCATCAAGCCTTCCTTTCAACTCTGGAATAACTTCCGCAATGGCAGAAGCAGCCCCGGTTTTAGTCGGAATCATCGAGTGGGCAGCTGATCGTGCTCGGTATACATCGGGATGGTAAGCGTCGGTAAGCTGTTGGTCATTCGTATAAGCATGAATAGTGGTCATATAGCCTGACTCCAATCCCAACTGTTCATGCAGCGGTTTTACCATAGGTGCAAGGCAATTAGTGGTACAGGAGGCATTAGAAATAATGTTGTGTTCAGCAGAGAGCAGGTGATCATTAATACCATAGACGATGGTTGCATCGACATTTTTACCCGGAGCCGAAATAATTACTTTTTTGGCTCCTGCCTGCAGATGCAGATTAGCCTTTTCTCGATCAGTAAAAATACCAGTACACTCACAAACCAAGTCTATATCAAGCTCTCCCCACGGCAGATCGCTGGGGCTTCTTTCACTGAACCAGTGAATTTTTTCACCATTGATATACACAGCGCTATCGTCTACTTCCACGGTTTGGTTAAAGCGACCATGAACAGTATCGAAACTAAGTAAGTGACCATTGACTGCCGTATCACCTAAATCGTTGACAGCAACAACCTGTATTTTTTTTCGTAATTCAGGCCGTTCATACAATGCTCTGAGAATATTGCGACCAATACGACCAAATCCGTTAATTGCTATCTTGTACATAAGATTGTATCTTTTGTAATAAAATTACGTAAATAATACGTGTTATTATAGTTTATTACAAATTATTCGTTATTTTATTACATAAATATCGTTAAGTTTTTTAAATTAGGTGATTGTTCAGACTAGCTGTATCGGTCGCTATTATTTGGCGATAAACTATTGAAATCCTGTGCAGGATGGGTCTGTATACACTGGTAGGAGGGACAGCTAAATGTATTATGAGAATCTGATTGACGTTATTACCAATGGTTTGGCGTCTCTGAACAAGTCTGAAACAAAGGTCGCACAGGCAATATTGCTCGATCCCGAAGCAGCCACTCGTTCAAGTATCGCAAGTCTTGCGAAAAAGGCGGGTGTCAGCGAGCCAAGTGTCAATCGATTTTGTAAGCGGTTTAAAACAGCTGGTTTTCCCGATTTTAAAATACAGTTGGCAAAATCCCTAGTCTCTGGCGTTCGATTTGTTAATCGGAATGTTGATGAAGGTGATCAGGTCGACAGTTATACTCCAAAAATCTTTGATAGCACTATTAATGATCTTGCCCGAGTGCGAGACAATATAAGCCATAAAATTGTCAATGACGTAGTAGATCAGCTGATTGCGGCAAATAGAATTTACTTTTTTGGTTTGGGAACATCGGGCGCCGTTGCTAGAGATGCTGAAAATAAATTCTTTAGATTCAACCTGCCAGTATCTTTTCATGACGATGTTTTAATGATGCGAATGCTTGCCTCCACTGGGTCTCCGGGGGATGTTTTTTTTGTTATATCTCATACTGGCAGAACCAAAGAAATTGTCGATATTGTTCAAATAGCCATCAACAATGGCGCTATGGTTGTTGCGCTAACGTCCCCTAAATCTCCTCTTGCGATACTCAGTAGTATTTCCCTGGAAGTGGATGTTCCTGAAAATACAGATGAGTACATGGCTATGACCTCAAGAATTGTGCATTTGGTTATTCTTGATGTATTAGCCACCGGGTTTACTCTTCGACGCGGACCAGAATTTTTAACGCATTTAGAAAAAATCAAGAGCAGCTTAAAACCTACGCGTTATGATCAATCTGGAAAATAGCAAAATAGTTGCTGTTTTTGGTATCGCTTTAGACTATTTTTACCAGCTATCTCCACTTAACATCTTATTGGAGTATTACGCGTTCAAAAGAAGCTATGAATATGCGCCAACTTATAATCATTGATGCCAAAATAGTCAAACAGACTTGAGTCTGATAGCCTCAAACCATTACACTCGAACGATGTTTTTTTACCCGTATTGTGATTAACGCAGATGTTAAAGGTATTCCATTATGACGAAGATTGAAGTTTATCCTGTTCCTGAAAACTGGTCTGAAACAGCGTGGATCAACCAAGAAAGATACAAAGAAATGTATCGTCAATCTATAGAAAATCCCGATTTTTTTTGGGGGCAGCAGGCCAGTGAATTTCTGTCTTGGGACGAGTCCTGGAATACAGTGTCTCAGTGCGATTTTGCAGAGGGTCGGGCCGAGTGGTTTAGTGGTGGGAAACTCAATGTTTCGGTCAACTGTATCGATAGGCATCTGCCGCTGCGGGCGCATCAAACTGCGATTATTTGGGAAGGTGATGATCCCTCACAAGACAAAAAAATTAGCTATCAAGAGCTTTATACTCAGGTTTCAAAAATGGGTAACTTGTTTCGCAAGAGAGGAGTCAAAAAAGGTGATCGCGTATGTATTTATATGCCGATGATCCCCGAGGCGACCTATGCAATGCTTGCCTGTGCCCGAATTGGTGCGATACATTCAGTGGTATTTGGCGGTTTCTCACCAGAAGCACTTAAGGATCGTATATTAGACTCTGACTGTAGATTAATCGTCACCGCTGACGAGGGTTATCGAGGCGGAAAGAGTATACCTTTGAAACGCAACGTTGATATCGCTCTCAGACAGTGTCCGCAGGTGCATAGCTGTGTTGTTGTAGAGAGAACCGGTGGTGTCGTGACTTGGGAAGAATCTAGAGATATTTGGTATCACCAGGGTATTGAAGATTTGTCTGGAGTTTGCATACCAGCATCCATGGGTGCTGAAGATCCCCTTTTTATACTTTATACATCAGGATCAACTGGAAAGCCCAAAGGAGTTATGCATACCACCGCAGGTTACTTATTGATGGCTGCTATGAGCCACAAGTATACCTTTGATTATAAAGAAGGCGATGTTTATTGGTGCACAGCTGATGTTGGCTGGATAACCGGCCATAGTTATATTGTCTATGGTCCGTTGTGCAATGGTGGTATCTCGTTGATGTTTGAAGGGGTTCCTACCTATCCCGATGCTTCACGATTTTGGCAAGTAATAGATAAACATCAGGTAAATCAATTTTACACAGCGCCCACAGCCATTCGTGCTTTAATGGGTGCAGGCGATCAATATGTTAAGTCTACATCTCGATCATCTTTAAAACTATTAGGGACAGTAGGTGAGCCAATTAATCCAGAGGCTTGGGATTGGTATCATCGCATCGTTGGAGAATCCCGTTGTCCCATTGTAGATACCTGGTGGCAAACTGAAACGGGCTGTCACATGTTAACTCCTCTTCCTGGTGCCACAGGATTAAAGCCGGGATCAGCTACGCAACCATTCTTTGGAGTACAGCCGGTTCTTCTGGACAACGGGGGCAATGAAATTCAGGGTGAAGGGGAAGGGTTGTTAATGATAAAGGCTTCCTGGCCCAGTCAAATTCGTTCAGTATATGGTGATCACAAGCGTTTTATTGACACTTATTTTAGCGCCTATCCGGGTTACTATTTTACAGGAGATGGCGCTAGAAGAGATTCTGATGGAGATTATTGGATTACGGGACGTGTTGATGATGTATTGAACGTATCAGGACATAGAATGGGCACTGCGGAAGTTGAAAGTGCCTTGGTGTTACATGAAAAGATTGCAGAGGCCGCAGTTGTTGGTTACCCCCATGATATTAAAGGACAGGGAATTTACTGCTATGTAACACCTATGTCCAATGTATTGCCTGACGAGGTTCTTTACGCTGAGTTAGTATCACTTTGCGTTCAAGAGATAGGTCCCATCGCTAAACCAGATATTATCCAGTGGGCGTCAGGTTTACCAAAAACTCGCTCAGGAAAAATTATGCGGCGAATTTTACGCAAAATTGCAGCCAATGAATTGGATAACTTAGGTGACACATCTACCTTGGCAGATCCCTCAGTGATAGATGACTTAATCACTAACTGTCAGTCAGGTTAAGATGGAAAACATATTCTTTGCGCACATTTGTCCCGATCGTTAGTGCTGATAGTATGGAGGCTTTTATGATCTTTTTGTTCAGATTGATTATTGGGTTATTCTGTTTTTATGGCTTTCTCTTGCTGCTTCCGGGCTATGCGCCGGTCAAAGATATCCCATATTATGACGATGTTGGCTTTTCAGTCATTGCTCATCGAGGTGGCCGTGGTTTGTTGCCTGGGAATACTGTCGAAGCAGCTGTCAATGCCATTGAGATTGGGTCTGATGTTATTGAAATTGATGTTCATTTGACTGCCGATAAAGTATTGGTGGTAAGACATGATGCAGAGATAGACACTACCACTAATGGTAAAGGGTCAATTGTAGATATGACTTTGGAGTCGATACAATTTTACCAAGCCGGTTTTCACGAGATAGATTATCCTAATGCAGTGTCTCCAGCTGGTATAAGGATTCCAACTCTAGATGCAATGTTTCAACGGCTACCTAGCCAGCGCTATTTGATAGAGCTCAAACCTACACACCTTGATGCAGCTGATGCCTTATGTGATCAAATTTTATCTCACGATCGACAAAATCAAGTTATGGTTGGGTCCTTTCATAGCTCAGTACTAAAGTATTTTCGAAAGATCTGTCCTGAGGTGCCCACCTCATTGGGTAAAACTGAGCTTTTATGGTTTTCTCTACTTGAGCGACTAGGGTTAGGCCACCTTTATGATTCACCTGGTTTTGCTATGCAAATTCCGCCCTCATTTGATGGGTTGCAGGTGGTTACTCCTGAACTTATCATGCTAGCGCACCGTCTCAACCTTAGGGTTGATGTATGGACTATTAATGATACTGAAGAGATGCAGTACCTACGTAATCTTGGTGTGGATGGCATTATTACTGACCGACCGGATCGGTTACTGTCAACTTTCTGAATTATCTGTAGATAATTAACTGATCCCTCAAAACTTCGTTACACATTACGCATTATAAAAAGATGAAAATTTTATCCATCTAATAATCCTTAGAATATTGGCCTGTATTGTTAGTAACTGATCAGTTCACGGCAGTTATAGAGAGAGGTGGTCTATACTCAGGTTAGAATAAAATTAACATTGGTGTTTTAACCTACTTATGCAACTACCTCTCGGAAAGAAGTTGGCTATGTTAATGGACAGCCATAAATTAACCCAAAGCGCTCTAGCTAGATCAACTGGGGTTCCACAACCATCAATTAATCGCATTTTAAGTGGTGTCACTTCTGAGCCTAGGCGCGCTGCGCTGGTAAAAATTGCAGATCATTTTGGTGTTCCAGTAGAGTCCTTTTATGGTAGTAAAACTTTTGATATTGGTTGCCAAGATTCAGAGATTTTAAAAGATACCTCACTATTATCAGTAGATGATTTGTGTAAAAACATAAGCATTCTTAATTCCCAAGATAAATTAGACATCTTACTGCGGGTCACTAAAATGCTTGACTAGCGTCCCAAATAGGTTTCAAAAGCTAGTCAATCACTAACCTTTTTCTACCACCCTTCTTGCACTATTAATAAAATTAAGACACATCCATTAAGTCACTAAACCGCCTTAAGTTTGTCGAAATTTTACTTCTTTTCTTGCGTTGTTCCCTGTATAAATGGTGCATGATAGAACTACTTCACCAAACTGATTTCGGTTTTTGGTCGGCAGCTTTTCTGGCCTGTTTACTCGGTGCCATGTCTCCTGGCCCAAGTCTGGCTGTTGTTATAAGACACACCTTGGCAACAGATAGAACCGCTGGCTTCTATGCGGCAATCAGCCATGGAATTGGCATTGGTATTTATGCGCTTATTACCACGCTTGGATTATCTGTGTTGATTCAAGAAAATCAATACCTGTTCAATATGATCCAACTATTTGGTAGTTTGTTTTTGCTGCTACTAGCAGTGAAATTACTTATCTCTTCAGCATCAGTGAGAGACAACAATAGCTCGAATCTAATGGTAACATCCAACTATGCAGCCATTCGAGATGGATTGATTATTGCACTTGTTAATCCAAAAATACTGTTATTTTTCACTGCGCTGTTTAGTCAGTTTGTGCGTTTAGAAAGTAGTATTTGGGAAAAATTGTGGTTGGCAGGTATTGCTGGTGGAGTTGATATGCTTTGGTACATGCTGGTAGCGCTGATAATCTCTCGAACAGATGCCTCTTTTTTCTCAGCAAAAGGATATTTTTGGTTGGACAAACTATTCGGTCTTCTTTTAGCTTTCATTGCGCTCAAATTTATTAGTCAGTTGATAGGGTTTTCGTTTTAATCATTAGTTAATAGAAAGGAAATAAGGGTGACATCATTTCAAGCGCTTTATGAATTGGCTGCTTACAACAAAGGTTCTATAGCTCTTTTGGAAGCCGCGATGCCCAAGGTTAAAAGCGTCAAGGAGTTAATGGCTATTTCTGATGATCGCTATCTGTCAATGATGACCCGATGTGTTTTTCGAGCAGGCTTCGTCTGGCGAGTCATCGATCATAAATGGTCTGGATTTGAAGAGGCATTCGCACAGTTTAATCCATTGGCTGTGGCTCACTTTAGTGATGAAAGACTAGAATCCTTAGCGCAGGATGCCAGTATTGTCCGAAATTTTACTAAAATTGTGGCGGTTCGTAATAATGCAGTTTATGTTCTTGATCAGCAAAGACGTCATGGTAGTTTTGCCGCATTTGTCGCTCAGTGGCCGTCTGAGGATATTGTGGGGCTATGGTTGTCTCTAAAAAAACAGGGATGCAGGCTTGGTGGCAATACTGGTCCTATGATGCTCAGAAGTATGGGAATAGACAGCTTTCTAATGACCAAAGATGTCTGTGATGCTCTTATCAATCAGGGCTTCTTGGATAAATTCAGTGTTAATTCTCAGAGAGATTTACGACGAGTCCAGGATATTTTCAATGATTTAGTTGATCAATCTGGCCGCTCGTTGAGTGAGGTTAGCCGTATCCTAGCGTGCACGGTCTAGATGTTGACTGACTAATCACGGCGGCCTAAAAGGCCTTTTGCACTGCTATCCAGTGGTCTGATTTATGTTCTAGAATACAGAGCTTATGGAGACCGGTTGTCATCTGTGTAGCTTCCAGAGCAGGCAAAACTATTTCTGACACCAGCAGAGCAGTGATTCTATCTTGATAGCCGCTAGTTTTTTGATGCTGCGATCCACTGATCAACATTGCTCTCTAGTATGGGAAGTGATACTGATCCATCTTGTAACACGACATCATGGAATTCACGGATATTAAATTGCTTGCCTAGTGCCATTTCGGCCCGTTTGCGCAGAGCCTGAATTTTCAGCATACCAATTTTGTATGCAGTAGCTTGAGAGGGCATTACTATATACCGCTCAATTTGACGTCGATTATAACTCTCTGAATGAGGCACGTTGTTATTCATGTAATCGATCGCTTTTTCACGTGTCCACCGCTTGGCATGAATTCCGGTATCTACTACCAAACGACAGGCGCGATATAGTTCTCCAGATAACCGACCAAAATCAGAGTAGGGGTCTGAATACAAGCCAATCTCTTTGGGTAGCGCCTCAGAATAGAGTCCCCAACCTTCACTAAATACGGTATACCCACCATATAAGCGAAATTTTGGAATATTTTCGAGTTCTTGTGCTATTGATAACTGCATATGATGACCCGGAACACCCTCATGGTAAGCCAAGGCCTCCATGTTATATTTTGACATATCACTCATTTTGTAAAGATTCGCAAAATAGATGCCCGGACGGCTTCCGTCAGGGGCAGGTCGCTGATAAAACGCTTGCCCTGCGGATGCCTCTCTAAATGGTTCAACAGCTTTAACAATAAGGTCAGCTTTAGGTTGTGTAGAAAAGAGTTCATCTAGCCGGTCTTTCATTGTGTTTATAAGATTTGTGGCATCATCAAGATAGGCCTGTTTTCCCTCAGCGGTATCAGGATAGTAAAAGCGAGAGTCGTTACGCATAAAATCGAAGAATTCGCTGAGTGTTCCCTCAAATTTGACTCGCCGTTTGATTTTTCGCATTTCACTCTGAATACGAGAGACTTCTGACAGTCCAAGAGAATGAATTTCATCGGCGGTTAGATCAGTGGTAGTGGTTTTTTGAAGTGCAAAGTTATAGAACGCCTCTCCATCGGGAAATTTCCAAACGCCATGATCGATAGTTGCTGTGGTCTGCATTCTTTCCAGATAGCGATACAGCATGCGATATCCAACACCTAAATAATCTTCTAATGCTGCGGTAGCCACAGAAATTAGTTGTTGTTGCTCTATCTCGGGTATGTCTAGAGCCGTTACTTTATTTTTGAAATCGGCCAATATGACACTGTCAGGGCCAGCATTAAAGGGGGCACCGGTTATAATATTATCAATTGACTGCAAAATTAGTGGGAATACAAATTTAGGCGGAACTATACCTTTGCGATCACGCGTTCTCAGTTCGATGATTAGCTGTTCAAGTAGTGTCGATGAATTGACTATACGCTGAATATACGCCCTGGCTTCCTTAGTGTTTGTAATCAGATGTTGATTTATTAAGAATGACGGGATCATACTGTGAACGCCACGCATCTGATTAACCGGATAGGTGTGGTAGCGCCATTTATCACTGGCAATTTTCTGTTGAGCTTGCTCTATGAACATCCTAATACTGAGCTTGGTTGAAGCATTGGCCATTGATAGATCTATACTATTGATCTTTGCTAGATGGTTTTTGACCATTTTTAGACGTTTATCTTTAGCTTTGTCAGAAATATCGTCCCATTCGCCATAGCGTTCACGCATACCAAGGTAAGTCATTGATTGAGGACTTTCGCGCAATTCTCGCATATACATCTGATCAAGTAGTTGAATAATTTGATCAGATGACATCACATTTGATTCTTTTGGCGATAAACTATTACTTTCTTTTTGGCAACTGGCACTCACAAGAGCTAAAACTAATGCTAGGGTGCATAACAAACGTTTTTTCATCGTAGCTATCCTAAATAGATGTCTAGAATCTTTTACCATAAATTAACATATTTTTCTTAATCAACATACTTGTGTACCAAAAGATACTTTGTGAAGATTGCACAAATTATGTTAATCTAATACTTCCTAGGGGGCGGTTGATGATTTATGACCTGAGAAGCACCCTTTGAACCTGAT
>JAQWYJ010000057.1 GCA_029254005.1 Porticoccaceae bacterium
AACGTGAATTTTTGCGTTGTATTTTAACCATGGATTCCTTTCCTTTTTTGTGGCAACGCTGGCCCGACCCTATCTGTTTATTACTATACTGGATCTCACTGTACTATTGCATAGTGTCATGTATAGAGTCTAAATAAAATAGGCTATCTGTGAAACTAGTAGCCCTCGCATAGTGGCGGTGCGCCCTGGTCACTGTGGTTTTTTTACTGTATGTTGATTTGCAACATTATTGGTCATTTTAGTCATCTTACTCTTGCAGATGATTGTTTCAGGGAGTGCAAAAAATGCTAAACGTGAGCGGAATAGATCACATTAATTTGCAAGTGCGAAATCTCAAGGAATCCTGTGAATTCTACTTTTTGCTGTTGGGGTTTGTGCTTTTAGAGGATATGCCCGAATCAAAGGGTCGAATTATTGGTAGCGCAACGGCCAAGTTGGCTTTGTACGAGAACCCAAATTTGGATAATGAAGACAAGTCTGGCTTTTCTCACGTTTCTTTTCACATCAATAATTTTCAGGATTGCGAGGCGTTGTGCAATTCCCTTGGTATTGATATGAGTTACGATGGCGTGGTTGCCTGGCAAAAATCTCGCTCTATCTATATCAAAGATCCCAATGGTTATGAGATAGAACTTGCTGATGTCTGGGGTGGCGGGCTCTAGAGAGGTTGGTCTTTTGTTCCGCTAATCAGAGGAAATGATGATGGGAGTGAGCAGAGTGCCGGTTTTGATTTTTGCGAGCTTTCGTCTTTGTCATACTTTTTGTGAACGCCGCTGCAGAATCACGGGCACGCCATATTTGGGTCTGGTGGTGAGGCTGATCAGAGGTTTGATGTTAGCATTTGGAGCGAGATTTAATCTAAATCGTTGGGTAGTCATTGCGATAATAAATACTGCTTCCATCATGGCAAAGTTATTGCCTAGGCACATTCTTGGACCACCACCAAAGGGAATATAGGCATAGGGATGCTGTTTTTTTTCAGCGTCAGTATCAAACCGATGGGGGTTAAATATCTCAGGTTGATCCCAGAATTCTGGATGTCTATGAAGTAGATATGCACTAAACAGTACGTCAGAACCCCCTTTGAGTGAGTAACCACCTAAGGTATCGTCGTTTTCTACATGTCGAGGTAATACTGGCACTGGGGGATATAACCGCATCGTTTCTTTGAATACCTTTTGACAGTACGTTAAATTAGCAAAGTCAGCGGCAATGGGGGTTCTGCCTGCGAGAATAGTGTCTACTTCATGCTCAATATTTTCTCTTATGTCTGGGCGTTGGGAGACAATGGTCCATAACCAAGACATTGCATTAGCGGTAGTTTCATGCCCTGCAATAAACATGGTCATTGCTTCGTTTCTCAAATCTTCATCACTCAGTGGCAGGCCGGTTTCCTCATCGGTAGCGTCCATTAACATTTGTAACAGATCCATGGGTTTTTCATCGCTAATTTTTCGCTGAGCAATAATTCGGTAGATAATGGCATCTAACTTTGCAATAAGTTCTGGGTATTGCTTATTTTTGTGTGTTGGTAGGCTAAAAAGTAGTGGAAAAGGCAAAACTACTCGTTGGTTAGTGGCCTCAAGTAATGGATTAAACGCGTCTGCAACTGTTTGAATGTCTTCTTCTGATAGGGCTGTACTAAAGAGTGCTTTGACTACTACATTTAAGGTAACTTGCATCATTGCATCTGTAGTTTGCAGTGTTTCTTCCATATCACAAAGTGTTTCCCACTGATCAAGCATTTTTTCAATGCATTCCGTCATAATGGTCGCTAAGTTGGCAATTTTTTTACGGTGAAAATAGGGTTGCACTGATAGTCGTTTACGGCGCCATTCATCGCCCATTGCAGTGAAGGTACTCTCTCCAAGAACCACCTTGACCATTTTAAACCCCACAGTTTTTTTGCTGTAGTTTTTATTGCCGCGGGTTAATATTTCTTGTACGAGGTCTGGGTGGTTGACCAAATATACATTTCTTTTTAGCAGATTAAATTGGCTTACCGAGCCATATTCATCGGCGACCGACTGTAACCAATTAACGCGATTGGCGCTTGCTAGTTTAGGCAGGCTGCCAATATATGGGTAGCCTTTTGGGCCTTGCGGTTTTGTGGGCATTACAGGCATACTCTCAGGTGTTAGATCGATTAGGTAGCTATACTAAATTTATTAGTTAATGTTATCTAATCATAAAATCAATTGCAACCACACGTGAGTGTTCATGAAAACCAGCGAAAAAATAAAGTGCCAAGCGTTGCGACTTTTTAATGAAAAGGGTGTTGACCATGTATCTTCGTTAGAAATTAGTCAGGCGCTTAATATAAGTTATGGCAACCTAACCTATCACTATAAAAAGAAAGACGACATTGTTTTAGCGCTTTACACCGAGATGCAAACTGAGCTAAATATAGCGATTAATCATCTTGTGCAGTGTCTTTTTGAAGAAACTTTTTATCTCACGTTGGTTAATGAGATATTTGATGTAATTTGGAAGTATCGGTTTATTTACCTAAATATAAATAGTTTGATGAGTCAGTTTTCTTTTATTCAAAAATCAGAAAAAACATATTCTAAAACTCGAGTAAAAATTCTTAATCGAGCTAAAAAGTATTTAATTCAAGAGGGTTATTTGGCACCTGAAGTCAATAATAACTATGACGCATTAATTCAGAACCTTAATATGATTCTGTATGCTTGGATTACTGATGCAAATGTATTTTATGAGGGTGAAGATTCAGCCAAGATACAGGTTTATGTGTCACTTTTTTATCAAGTTGCTTTAACCCATATTACTGAAAAAGGCCTTAAGCTGTATGCCCAAATACAGCCGTAACGATAGAGCTATAAATGAATTTCAGCACAGTTATCCTATTGGGTTAAGGTTGTCTAGCTAAACCTATTGAAATATTTTTTTAGTCTGTGGCGATATATCTGTAATCTGTCTTGACTAGTCATATGTGCAACTAAATGGGTATTAGCCGAAGATTAAAAAGTATCCTGCATTATATGATGCATGCAGCACAAAAGGTGCTGCTAGATTGTTGGTGCGTTCTTGGATATAGCCAAATATGAGAGAGGGAAAAAAGGTTGCCACAGCCCACATGGGCGAGTGACTGGCCAGATGAGCAGCAACAAAAATAAGGCTCGTAATGATATTTGCCGAAGACAGTAACCACCGTTTTTGTGGTGTTTTTTTGGCAATTATCGGCAGTAATAAACCCCGAAAAACTAGCTCTTCTAGTAGAGGGTAAAGTAAGATAACACTGATCAACAGATGGACATCCCATGTGTGGATAAAGTTGCCTGCAAGGTAAAATGATATCCACACTGGTATAGGTGCGATAAAGAGTAAGGCAAATACTCGGTCTTTATAAAATTCACGCATACTAAAATTCTGGTCTGTCTAATGTTAAGTGGTGTACATCCGCATCGCTGATTGTTGCGCCTGTTGAGTATACCCAAATTTAATCTCATCGGCTGCTGTGGCTATGGTAACTTAGCTAAATTACTACTTGAGACGATTTTGGATGTCATTCTATCTTTTGGATTTTAATGCCCGTCCTCTACCCGATTATTTTTCAAGATTTAGGTAAGTCTATTGGACATACATTTAATAATCATTGGGTCAATATTACTACAAATGATTAAAATCTGTTGTTAAGCATGCAATTTAATAATAACTCCTTACAATACTCCAAGGTTTTCAGGAGAACATTCAAATGCTAGGTAAGATTATTGGTGGAATTTTTGGCTTTATGCTTGGGTGGGGTGCCTTTGGAGCGATCTTAGGTATATATATTGGCCATCAATTTGACCGCGGTGTAGGCGGATTCTCTCGACCTTTAACTGCTGCTCAGCAACAACTTGTGCAAGATTCGTTTTTTAAAACTGTTTTTAGTTTACTAGGTCATGTTGCCAAAGCTGATGGGCGAGTTTCTAGTGATGAAATTGCTCAAGCTGAGGTGCTGATGGATAAAATGCGACTTGACTCTGGCAGTCGTAGAAAAGCAATAGAGCTCTTTAAAGCAGGGTCTAGCTCACGTTTTTCAATAGATAATACGCTGCAAGAGTTTATGTCTGTGTGTGGACGGTACAATAATCTCAAGCGACAGCTGCTCAACTACCTGATTTCACTAGCGATGGCAGATGGTACTTTAGATCAATCTGAGCAGCAGGTTTTGAAGCAGGTGGCGCAGAATTTAGGTTTCAGTGCTGCCCTGTTTGAGCAATTGATTCAGATGATCAAGGCCCAGTCACAATTTCGCGGCTCTCATACTGGGGGTGGGCGAGGTCAGTCATCTCAGAATCAACTAGCGGATGCTTATAAAGCAATCGGTGTTACCGCAGATGATTCTGACGGCAATATTAAGAAAGCTTATCGCAAATTGGTAAGCCAAAATCATCCTGACAAATTAATTGGCCAGGGTATGCCCGAAGATATGATCAATTTAGCGACTGAAAAAACGCAAGAAATACAGGCGGCCTATGAATTGATCATTGAGAATCGCAAATAGAGGCTAAAAAGACAAGAAAAGTGCCCACATTGATAATGCTTTGTTGACCTCCTTGGAGAGCCTACCTATAATGCACCTCCTCTTAAGAGGGGTGATCGAAATTATCGGTCACAGTGTCGGTGCGGGATGGAGCAGTCTGGTAGCTCGTCGGGCTCATAACCCGAAGGTCGTTGGTTCAAATCCAGCTCCCGCTACCAATTTAGTAATTAGCCTTTTCACTGTTGTTGAGGCAATAAATCTAGAAAGACACTAACAGCTGTATGCTTGATGTGGAGCAATCTTAGAGTTATCTGTGATTGGTGTCACCTTAAGAAGTGGAAATGGGGCGTCGTGGACATTTTAGCGACATTTTCTACGAAGAACATTGCGCCGGTGATGGCGCGCATCGAAAAGCCCCGTATTGGGGCTTTTCTTTAGGTGTAGATAAATGGGCCAAGGCCCATTTTTTGTTGGTAAGGAGGATCCTATGGCTGTGGCCGAAAGTAAGCTGAAGCAGTTATTGCAACCAATCGTTGAAGCCTTGGGGTGTCAGCTCTGGGGTGTAGATTTGCAGTCTGGTGCTAGGACCAAGTTACTAAGAGTCTATATTGATAAAGATGATGATCTAGTTGGTATCGAAGACTGCGAGCGAGTTAGTCGTCAAGCTGGTAGTGTGCTG
This sequence comes from Porticoccaceae bacterium, assembly GCA_029254005.1. GTDB lineage: Bacteria > Pseudomonadota > Gammaproteobacteria > Pseudomonadales > Porticoccaceae > HTCC2207. Next base: position 5,172 of record JAQWYJ010000057.1, read on the forward strand.
GATGTTGAGGATGCCATCAATGGTGAGTATATCTTAGAGGTTTCCTCGCCAGGTATGGATCGCCCACTCTATGAGTTGGGTCAGTATGAGAAGTATGTAGGTGAAGATATCTCGGTTAAGCTGAGATTCCCCTACGAGGGGCGTCGCAATTTTAAAGGCCGTTTGACAGGTATAGATGGCGATGAAATTATTTTGGTGGTGACAGATCATGAGTATCTGTTTCCGGTTGAAGGTATCGAAAAGGCTAACGTGGTTCCTCGTTTTTGAGGCCTGTGGAGTTTAATAAATGAGCAAAGAAATTTTAATGGTTGCAGAAGCCGTATCCAATGAAAAAGGTGTGGATAGAGGTATCATTTTTGAGGCAATTGAGCAGGCGTTGGCAACGGCGACTAAAAAGCGGTATGAAGAGGGCGCTAATGTTCGTGTGGTGATCGATCGTGAGACCGGCGACTATGAATCCTTCCGATGGTGGGATGTTGTAGCTGATGATGAGATGGCCGAACTAGGCACTCAGTTCACAACAGAAGAAGCAATTGAAAAAGACCCTACCTTGAAAGTTGGTGATACGTTTGAGGAGTCCGTTGAAAATATCGTTTTTGGCAGAATAGCCGCGCAAACAGCCAAGCAAGTGATTGTTCAGCGAGTTAAAGATGCAGAGCGTGAAATTATTGTAAACCGCTTTAAGCATCGAGTCGGCGAGCTATTAAATGGTACTGTCAAAAAAGTTACGCGAGATCATATCGTAGTTGATTTTGGTGACAACGCGGAGGGGATGCTGCCCCGAGAGGAGCTTGTTGGGCGAGAGATATTCCGTATTAATGATCGGACACGTGTTATTTTATTAGGTATCAGAGAAGAAACACGCGGTCCTCAATTGATGGTGTCTCGTGCAACTCCAGATATGCTTGTTCAGCTATTTCAGATTGAAGTGCCAGAAATTTCAGAGGGTATTATTGAGATAAAAGGTGCCGCCAGAGACCCTGGTCAGCGCGCAAAGATTGCAGTCAAAAGTAAAGATGCTCGGATTGACCCAGTAGGTGCCTGTGTTGGTATGCGTGGTGCTCGGGTTCAAGCAGTATCCAATGATCTTGATGATGAGCGAGTTGATATTATTTTATGGGATGATAACCCTGCTCAGTTAGTTATTAATGCAATGGCTCCTGCGGAAGTTGAATCGTTGATTGTGGATGAAGATACTCATTCTATGGACGTTGCTGTTAATGCTGACAACCTAGCTCAGGCCATTGGCAAGGGCGGTCAGAATGTTCGACTTGCGTCTGAACTTACCGGTTGGGCAATTAATGTTATGACCGTTGAAGATGCGCTTGAAAAGCAAGAAGCTGAGTCATCTAACTTTGTTGAAAGTCTAATGTCTGCATTAGATGTTGATGAAGATGTGGCAGTTGTTTTGGTTGAAGAAGGCTTCACGAGCATCGAAGAAGTAGCTTATGTGCCCCTAGAGGAAATGAGCGCCATTGAAGGCTTTGACGAAGATATTGCTGAAGAGCTCCGCGCGCGCGCAAAAGATGCTTTATTAACTCGCGCATTGGCAAGCGAAGAACAACTAAGTACGGTTGAACCAGCAGAAGATTTATTGACAATGGAAGGTATGGATAAAGCATTGGCTTATAAACTTACTGCAAAGAGTATCATCACCATGGAAGATCTTGCTGAACAAGCAGTAGACGATCTAATGGATATTGATGGTATGGACGAAGAAAGAGCAGCAGCATTAATTATGACTGCGCGTGCACCTTGGTTTGCAGATCAAGGCGAATAAATAATCGGGTAGTAATAGAGGATTACCGATGGCTGAAGTTTCAGTAACTGAATTAGCAAAGACCGTGGGCGCATCTGTTGATCGTTTGCTATTGCAAATGAAAGAGGCAGGTTTATCTCATAGTTCAGCGGATGCTATGGTCTCAGATGATGAAAAGCAGACCTTATTAGGCTATCTTAAAGGTCTTCATGGCGAAACCTCGGCTGAGCCGAAGAAAATTACTCTTCGACGAAAAACCGTTAGTACCTTGCGTACAGGCAATCGCAAAACAGTCAATATTGAAGTTCGTAAAAAGCGTACTTATGTCAAACGCTCAGATGAAGATATACAGATTCAGGCAGATCTAGAAGCTGAAGCCAAGGCACAGCAAGAAATGGAAGCTGTGATAGAGCCTGTTGTTGAACCGATTGTTGAACCGATTGTTGAACCGATTGTTGAGACGGTGGCTGAGCCCGTAGTTGAGTCTCTTGCAGATGCTCCCGAAGAGTCTGTTGCTGCGCCTGTCATAAAAAGAAGCTCTGGGACCGATGATGTCGAAGAACGGCGTTTAGCTGCGATTGCGAATCGTAGAAAAGCAGAAAATGATTTACGTCTTGCTGCCGAGCAAAAAGAGAGAGAAAAGCTAGAAGAGGTTGCTAGAAAAGCCGCAGAGGAGGCCTCTGCACTGGCCAGCGAAGAAGCGAAGAAAGCGGGTAAGACAACTAAGCAAGTGGTTACTCCTGCATCTGAACCAGTACAAGATAAAGGTCGCCGTCATGGCAAACCTGTAGACGATGACGAAGATAAGTTAGCTAAAAAAGCTAAAAAGCCACTCGGTAAGCCGGGTAAGAAAAAAGGTCGTTTGCGTCTTGATGATGGCGATGACCGAGGTCAGAAAAATCGTCTTAAATCGTCTGGAATTGTACTTAAAGTAGACAATAAACATACGTTCAAAAAACCGGTAGACAAGAAAACCTTAGAGGTTGCAATTCCTGAAGAACTGACAGTCAGTGAACTTGCAGGAAAAATGTCTTTAAAGTCTGGTTTAGTGATCAAAGAATTGATGAAGCTAGGCGTCATGGCCAACATCAACCAAGTGATTGACCAGGAGACTGCATTTTTAGTTGTAGAAGAGTTAGGTCACCAGCCTATGGCTGCGGTGGAAGATACTGTTGAGGATGAACTAACCAAACATTTCGAGACGATTGAAAGTGAGGTTGATGGACAGCCCAGAGCGCCTATTGTTACTGTTATGGGCCACGTAGACCATGGTAAGACATCTTTGTTGGATCGAATTAAAAAAACCCATGTTGCATCTGGTGAGGCTGGTGGCATCACTCAGCATATTGGCGCTTATCATGTTAATACGCCTAAGGGTATGGTGACATTCTTAGATACCCCGGGGCACGCAGCGTTTACCGCAATGCGTGCTCGTGGAGCGCAGGCGACAGATATTGTAATTTTAGTTGTAGCTGCAGATGATGGTGTTATGCCCCAAACTGAAGAAGCCATTCAGCATGCGCGTGCTGCAGGTGTTCCTTTGGTCGTTGCAATTAATAAAATGGATAAAGAAGGCGCTGATCCAGAACGAGTTACCAGTGAGCTGGGTTCTAAGGACGTTATTCCCGAGGAGTGGGGCGGCGATACTCAGTTTATGAAGGTGTCTGCAGAAACGGGTGATGGTATTGAAGGCTTACTCGAAGCGGTATTACTACAGGCTGAGTTACTCGAGCTAAAAGCACCAGTTAATGTGCCTGCTCGTGGTGTGATTGTAGAAGCGCGCGTTGATAAGGGGCGTGGAATTGTTGCAACAGCGCTGGTTCAGCAAGGCACATTGGCCAAGGGCGACTTTATGTTGGCCGGTGAAAGTGTCGGTAAGATACGTGCGATGACCAATGAATTGAAGCAGCCTATAACAGAGGCTGGTCCCTCTATACCCGTAGAAATACTGGGCTTAGATGAAGCCCCAAATGCAGGCGATGAGTTTTTTGTAGTTGCCGATGAGCGTAAGGCGAAAGAGATTGCTGAATTGCGGGTAACTAAGTCTCGTCATGACAGAATGTCGCGTCAGCAAGCGGCTAAATTAGAAAATATGTTCTCTGATATGAGCAGTGAAAAGGTCAGTAGGCTCAATTTAATTGTTAAAACAGATGTTCGAGGTTCGCTAGAGGCAATCAATAGTGCTTTAAATGATTTTGCTACGGATGAAGTTGCTGTGAACATAGTGGCATCTGGTGTTGGTGGTATTACCGAGTCTGATATCAATTTGGCTTTGACTACTGGGGCTATCGTTCTTGGATTTAACGTAAGAGCGGGAGGGTCGGCTAAAGCGTTGGCTGAGAAGGAGAGTATTGAGTTACGGTATTACAGCATTATTTATAATCTGCTAGATGAAGTTAAGCTTGCTCTTTCAGGTATGTTGGCGCCTGAAACACGAGAGGAAATTGTTGGAATTGCTGAAGTTCGAGATGTGTTTAGATCACCAAAGTTTGGTGCTATTGCCGGCTGTATGGTTATTGAAGGTTCAGTGTTCCGAAACAAGCCGATTCGCGTGCTACGTGATGATGTAGTGATTTATCAAGGTGAACTTGAATCTTTGCGCCGCTTCAAAGATGAGGCCAGCGACGTAAGAAATGGTATGGAATGTGGTATCGGTGTTAAAGACTACAACGACGTTAAATCAGGTGATCTCATTGAAGTATACAATGTTACACAGGTGGAACGTTCACTTTGATCTCGCTCACAATTAATTTTTAATTAGGCTTAGTAAAGACTGATATGCCAAGAGAATTTACCAGAGCAGAGCGGGTTTCAGATGCTGTTCAGCAAGAACTGGCAGTGCTTATTCGTGAAGAGGTGCGAGATCCTCGAGTGGGTATGGTCAGTGTCACTGGAGTTGATGTGAGTCGTGACCTAGCTTATGCTAAAATACACGTTACATTTGTCGGTGATAAAGATCAGGACGAGATAGACAAAGCCATGGGAGCATTAAACGGTGCCTCTGGTTATCTTCGTAAACGCCTTGCCGCTAGCATTAAGTTGAGAATTACCCCAAAGCTTGTATTTCTTTTCGATGAAAGTGGCCGTCGAGGTCAGCATATCTCTGCACTGATAGATTATGCAATATCAACGTCGCGTGATGATGACAGTGATTCAGAAGATCTTTCAATGGACACCAAAGGCTCCTAGGTTTGGCACGCAGACGTAACAGAGGCCGTCTTGTAAACGGAATTTTCTTGCTCGACAAACCCCTAGGCCTATCCTCAAATCAGGCATTGCAAAGCGTCAAGCGTTTGTTCGATGCAAACAAAGCTGGACATACAGGTAGTTTGGATCCTCTTGCTACCGGTGTGCTGCCGATTTGTTTGGGTGAGGCAACTAAGTTCAGTCAATTTTTGTTGGACTCAGACAAGCATTATAAGAGTACTTTCACCCTTGGAGTTGCTACTGAGACAGGTGACTGTGATGGTGATATTCGTCAAACGCAAGATGCTTCGGGCATCACTAGAGAGCATATTGACTATGCGTTAGAGTCCTTTAGAGGCCCAATCAAACAGGTACCCTCTATGTATTCAGCGCTTAAGCACAATGGTCAGCCGCTTTATAAACTTGCTCGTCAGGGTATTGAAGTTGAGCGTGAGGCGAGATTGATCAGTGTTTTTAAGTATGATGTTTTAGACTTTCGTCCAGGGATGCTTGCTGAGTTAGACGTTCAAGTTCATGTCAGTAAGGGCACTTATGTGCGTAGTTTGGCTGAGGATCTTGGGACCATGCTTGGTTGTGGTGCGCACGTAAGCGCTCTGCATCGTAATATTGCCGGTCCCTTTACGGATGAGCAGACAATGACCTTGGATGAGCTACAAAAACATCGACAAATAGTAGATTTACAAGGATTGGATGAGCTTTTAAAACCAATGGAAATTGCCGTAGCGGATAGGATGGCGGTTGAATTATCAGAGGTTGTCTCGGGCTACTTTCAACTCGGTCAGCCGGTAATGTCAAATCATGCCTTCCGTAATGGACAAGAAGGCGATATAGTGCGCGTGTTTCGCGAGGGTGGCGACTTCTTAGGTGTCGGTGAGATTAACCAAGATGGTCAAGTAGCTCCGAAAAGGCTAGTAGTAGAGGCCCCCTAGCCGCAATTATCTGGCTTGTTAGGGCGATATAGTATTTTGCATGGAATCCTTAAACGGGGCCATGCGACAAGGTCTGGTGATCGATTGCCAGAAATCAACTTAGGCTGTCTGTAAATATGCGCGGGCAAGCCTGAATTTTTTTAACTCGCATATTGGAGTAAGTAATCATGGCACTAAGTGCAGAAGAGAAAGCAGTAATCGTCGCTGAATATGGTACCTGTGAGAACGACACAGGATCTCCGGAGGTGCAGGTTGCATTGCTAACAGTAAATATTAACAAGCTACAGGGCCACTTTGGAGATCATAAGAAAGATCACCATTCGCGTCGTGGTCTCATCCGTATGGTTAATCAGCGTCGTAAATTGCTTGACTATTTGAAGAGTAAAAATGTCGAGCGCTATAGTCAGCTAATTAAAAAGCTTGGTTTACGTAGATAAGTGTTCATGATGCGGCTCCTATGAAGGGGCCGCATTGTTTTCAACTGTCAAAAAAAAGTTCGTCTGACAACGATTCTCATACTTATGCTGATCGAGTTACTTATAACAATCACTTTTCAGTTGGTTGTTATAAGTAACCCGAGCAGCGAACTTTCAGAATCCAAGTAAGGCGTTTTAAGGTAAATTACAAAGGTAAAATTATGAATCCTTTAATTAAGAAATTTCAATTCGGTAATCATACCGTTACATTAGAGACAGGTCGCATTGCTAGACAGGCGACGGGGGCTGTGTTGTGTTCAATCGACGACACTGCAGTACTTTGTACTGTAGTTGGGGCTAGAGAAGCTAAAGCTGGAATGGATTTTTTCCCGTTGGGCGTTCATTACATCGAAAAGGCTTACGCTGCAGGTAAGATTCCCGGTGGATTCTTTAAGCGTGAAGGTCGTCCCAATGAGAAAGAAACCTTAACCTCTCGATTAATCGATCGGCCTATTCGGCCATTGTTTCCTGATGGATTTAAAAACGAAGTTCAAGTTGTGTGTACTGTGGTGTCTGCAGAGAAAAATATTGATCCTGACATTGCTGCAATGATCGGGACCTCTGCGGCGCTGTCGATTTCTGGTATCCCTTTTAATGGCCCCATCGGCGGTGCTCGCGTGGGTTACACCGAAGAGGCGGGATATTTATTAAATCCAACTTATAGCGAGTTGGAAGGCTCAGCACTAGATATGGTTGTTGCTGGTACCAAAGATGCTGTATTGATGGTTGAATCTGAAGCGTCTGAATTATCAGAAGACATTATGTTAGGTGGTGTGTTGTTTGCCCACCAAGAAATGCAATCAGTCATCACGGTGATTGAGCAGTTAGCTGAAGAAGCTGGAAAGCCGCGATGGGACTGGCAGGGTGAGCCAGAGAATACTGAGCTCAAAGAAGCTTTGGGCAATTTAGTTGGCGCTGATGTTGATACAGCTTACCAAGTTGTTGACAAGCAAGAACGAGTAGTTAGTGTTAATGCATTGCGTGATCGTGCTTATGCAGAGCTTGTTTCAGATGACGGAGCTTCTACAGAAGACGTAAAAGATGCGTTTAAAAAGCTTGAAAAGAAAGTCGTACGTGGCAGAATTATCCGTGGTGAGCCACGTATTGATGGTCGCGACACTAAAACTGTTCGTGGTATCAATGTTGAAGTCGGTATTTTGCCAAAGGTACATGGGTCCTCGCTATTCACTCGTGGTGAAACTCAGGCAGTAGTTGCTGCTACCTTAGGCTCTACTCGAGATGCTCAGATGATTGATGCTCTCGAAGGGCGCAAAGACGATCCTTTCATGTTGCATTATAATTTCCCTCCTTATTCGGTTGGTGAGTGTGGCCGTATCGGATTTACCAGTCGTCGTGAAGTTGGTCATGGGCGTCTTGCGCGCAGAGGCATCAATGCTGTTCTGCCTAATCCAGAAGAATTCCCCTATGCTATGCGAGTAGTTTCTGAAATCACTGAGTCCAATGGTTCAAGTTCAATGGCTTCTGTATGTGGTTCAAGTTTGGCATTAATGGATGCTGGTGTTCCGCTTAAAGCACCGGTTGCCGGCATTGCTATGGGGTTGGTCAAGGAAGATGAAGGTTTTGCTGTACTAACTGATATCTTAGGTGATGAAGACCATCTTGGTGATATGGACTTTAAAGTTGCTGGAACAGCAGCAGGCATCACAGCATTGCAGATGGACATCAAGATCGAAGGTATTACCGAAGAAATTATGGAAATTGCTCTAGAGCAAGCTATGGACGCACGTCTACACATCCTTGATGAAATGAATAAAGTCATCGACAGTGGTCGTGACGAAGTTGCAGATACTGCACCTCGTAT
>JAQWYJ010000059.1 GCA_029254005.1 Porticoccaceae bacterium
TTTTTTTGGTTAAACGGTTGAACCTACATGCATAATCACTTGAGCATAAAAAAGGGCCCCTAAGAGGCCCTTAATACTACTAAAATAGCTACTTTTAAAAATCGTACTGGGCTCGGAGATACCAAGAACCGCCTTCGTAATTAGCTGCGGTACGTCGAGGATATTGTAAGCCAACACTCATGCGATTTGCATTAGGCGCGTCAATCTCATCAACATAGGTATCAAAAATATTTGAACCGCCGGCAGTCAAACGGAAGTTATCTGTTACATCATAACCAAGCTCAACGTCCATATACACAATGCTATCAATTTTTGCAGAAGGGCTAGACTCGGCACCTATGGTACCGCGCTCATCATAATGCTCCCCATAAAAATTAAGGCGTGCCATTAAGCTCCACTGGTCGTTGATATTAGTAAAGGTGTTAAGTACCCATCGATTCTCTGGATAGTTATTTTCAATGTCCTCAACCAACGAATCAGAGACTGGCTGAATACCGTTAATCAAATCTTGATCGGTAATCTTAGTAGTATTGTGATTAAAGGCCAAGCTAGCGTTGGTCTCCATACCAGATAACAGTTCAAAGGATGAAGACAATACTAAATCAAAACCTTGATGTTCTAACTGTAAAGCGTTGGTATAAAAAGATATAGACCCACCCATACCATTGTCAATATCACCAGTACGATAAATACGATCATCCACAGCCACTTTGTAAAGGTCAAAGGTCAAGGTAGCGTCGTCAGTAAGATCTGCTGTCAAACCTAGACTCATGTTAACTGACTCCTCCTCTTTCAGGGGTGCGCCTCCAACAGACAAGGCGGCGGCACTAGTAGGACGAACCAAACCTTCTTCAACCTGCAAACCAGTGGTGCCATCAAAAGTAGTAATAATGGTACTTACATTGGCTTGACCTGGTGTCGGGGCATGGAAACCTGTTGATAAAGAACCACGCATTGTTAATGCATCACTGACAGTATAACGACCAGCTACTTTTCCATTTATAGTGCTACCAAAGTCCGAAAAGTCCTCGTAGCGAATCGCATACTGCATAAACAGCTGATCGCTAACTTCATGCTCAAGGTCAGCATAAAAAGCAAGATTGTCACGAGAGAATTCACCGGCATCTGCTGGCTTGACACTACTCATACCACTAGTGTTTCCATCAATCGCAGCCTGTTCCCCAGGGACAGTTGTGAAGGTTTCTTCGCGCCACTCAGCTCCATAGGCTAAAAACATGTCTGAGCCTAACGAAGTACCAAAATCAGCATTTATGTTGATCTCATTCTGATCGTAACCTCCAAGATCAAAATCACGTTGGAAAGTTCCATCTGATGCAACACCCAAACTTGGAGCCGTTGTATTATTTAAGAAATAGCGCAGCTCGTTAGAACCTGACGCCAAACTGACGTCATAGGAGGTTCCATTACTCATTTCACCCTTTAGACCTGCGACCAATGTTAAGTCCTTTTGCGCGCCATCTAAAAACGGTGTGTAGCCCTGACGCAAAGTGTCAGGCACCCAGTTTTCTTCCTGGCAGAGAGCCGCAATAGTTGAATGTCCAGTAGAACAATCAGTGTCATAACCGGCACGATAAAAGAACCGATATCGACCGTCAGTCTCAGCATATCCACCGTGTGCATAGAGACTGGTATCACTGCTATCTTGAGAGGTAGCCATATTAAAGAAAATACGCTCTCCGCTAGTCTCTGGCCGACCCCAAGATTGTACAAAAGGAGCGTCGCCAAATGGCGAGTCAGCGCCAACATTAGGAACGCCGGCATCAATCAACCCTTGACCCACAGATCTCTGAATACCACGGGATAATGCATCGTTATCAGTTGATTCAAAACTAAGGTTCAAAAACCCTTCAGATCCCAGTTCAAAACCACCATTAGATGATACCTTGACGGACTGCTCACCTTCAAAGAATTCGCCGTATTGCACCTGAACCTGGCTACCCTCTGATGCGTCTTTTAATTGAAAATCCATCACACCAGCAATAGCATCAGAGCCATATTGTGCTGCAGCACCATCACGAAGGACCTGAATATTCTTCAACGCAATACTCGGAATCATACCCACATCTACACCGTGCGCACCGTTACCCGCTGCTGGCGCGAAAAACTGCACCAAAGCAGATCGATGACGACGTTTACCATTTACCAAGATCAAGGTCTGGTCAGATGCCATGCCACGTAAAGATGTCGGTCGAATAAATGCACTGCCATCGCCAGTTGCCGGCGTAGCCGTATATGATGGTACTAACGCCTTGAGTGTATCGGTGATGTCTGCCTGATTACCAAATGCTGCTATCTCTGCTTCAGAGAACACATCAACAGGAACGGGAGAGTCAACCACTGAACGTGGTTCATCATTTCGACTACCAACAGTTACTACTTCTTCAATATTTAATTCATCCGTGTTCTGTGCCACGGCGACTTGTCCCATCGATGAGACTACAGCTGCAACTGCAACTGCAACTGCAATCATTCGACTTGGTCTTACGTTACTCATAGTTTTCCCCATTAAATTAATCATAAGTTTCGTTTTATGTAAGGTTGTATCGTGAATTTTTCACCAAAATTAACACATCAATTGAGCTGTCGTTGCACAATAAAGACCCACCAGCAATTATCGCTTGGATTGATATGGATAAGTGTAGCACAAAGCTTTATTTTTCTACTCAAGTAAGTTTAGGATCAAGAAATTTGAGCCAAACAGCTATTGACTGGCTATGACTCTTACGGCTTGTAAAACGTTAAAAAGAACCGTTATCGCAGAGAACAATTGTAAACAACTACCAATGCAAGCATAGGTAGCAAATAATGATCAGACCGGCACCATAGACACCCGAAATTCAGTATCCCATTAAATACATTAGACAATACAGTCACAACAGGCGCATATTAATGCCTTGTTGCGCCATAAATTGCTTAGCCATTGGAATGGTATATTCTCCGAAGTGAAATATACTTGCCGCTAAAACAGCATCGGCGTGTCCCTCAGTAATACCATTGGCCAGGTGCTGTAAGTTTCCGACACCACCAGAGGCTATTACAGGGATAGAAACGCCATTACTTACCATCGACGTTAATTGGAGATCAAAACCGCTTTTAGTGCCATCTCTATCCATACTGGTTAAAAGTATTTCGCCAGCACCTAGATCGGTTACTTTTTTTGCCCACTCAAGTGCATCAATACCTGTAGACTTTCGACCACCATGGGTAAAAATCTCCCATCGGAAATTATCCCCCCAAGCAACCTGTTTTGCATCAATAGCCACAACAATGCACTGACTGCCATATTTCTGTGCAGCCTCACTAATCAAAGTTGGATTAAAAATTGCGGCAGAATTAATTGCCACCTTGTCTGCACCAGCATTTAGTAGATTCCGGATGTCATTTAATTCCCTAATGCCACCGCCTACAGTCAAGGGAATAAATACCTCCCCTGCCATTCTCTCGACCGTATGTAGGGTAGTATCACGACCTTCGTGGCTGGCTGTGATATCCAGAAAGGTTATTTCATCGGCGCCCTGCTCATTGTATCGACGAGCAATCTCTACAGGGTCTCCGGCATCTCGAATATCCACAAATTGAACACCCTTAACGACACGACCTCGGTCGACATCAAGGCAGGGAATCAACCGCTTACACAGCCCTTTGATCACTCTTTTTTACTTCGAAGGAAATGCCCTAGCTTGCCGGCTTTGGTAGCAAGATACTGTGAATTATGCGGGTTACTTTCAGTCTGTATAGCTTTACGCTCAACAACTTCAATACCTAAATCTTCCAGTGCTTTTATCTTTCGTGGGTTGTTGGTCATTAGATGAACCTTAGTTGCGCCTAAGTGCGCCAACATAGGTTCACAGATTGAATAATCTCTCATATCCGCACCAAAACCCAATCGTTCGTTAGCCTCAACCGTATCAGCACCTTCGTCTTGAAGATTATAAGCTCGAATTTTATTCACTAGACCAATACCACGTCCTTCCTGACGTAAATAGAGGACCGCACCTCGTCCATATTCAGAAATACGCTTCATAGCTTCATTCAACTGCTCACCACAATCACAGCGCATACTCCCCAAG
>JAQWYJ010000069.1 GCA_029254005.1 Porticoccaceae bacterium
TACTCAAACACTCAAATACTCAAATACTCAAATACTCAAATACTCAAATACTCAAATACTCAAATACTCAAATACTCAAATACTCATTAGATATCAAAGATTGAGTAAGGTTTTAGTGACCGCCTCAGCGATGTAAAGCACGGACATAGCACCACCATAGGACCACGCCGGATCTGCATAGTGGAATCGATGCTGCTGTACCAATGGTAAATTTTGCCAATCATTTTGATTAAAAATTCGAGTATCATCGTGAGGTTTAAAACAGATGAGATGACCGGTCTTTATTTCTTTAAGTGCGGATACACTTACTTCAGTTTCACCCCACGTCGATACATCGGTTTGGTATTCACTCTCAATTCCGAGGAGCCCTAGAGCATACACAGGCATACTATTGCGACCATAGAGCAACAGTTTTTGTTTAGCGCTAAATCGGCAGGTAGTAACGAGGGGAAGTTGTTGTCCGAAGTGATCTGATAATTTTTTTTTTAGTTCAGCAATACGTGTATCTAAATAGGCCAGCTTCTTTTCTGCCAGAGGCACTTTTTGTACTAGCTGAGCAATTTGCAGAAATCTTTTCCGAGACTTTGTACCATTGGTGCGATATCTCGGGCTAAAACTATTGTAATAATTAACTCGAGCGAATAGTGAAAAAGCTCGCGCTAGTTCTCGTTGCTTAGTCCCAAGAATGACCACGTCTGGATTGAGTGACTTTACCCTCGTTAAGTTTGGCGTCATCCTTTTTCCTATGTCGGTGATCATTTCCGGTAATTTTGGTTGCACAACATAGTGACTATATTTATCTAGCTCGGGGCCGCCTAGAGGAACAATGCCTAATTCCAAGAGATTTTCTAAAACTGTCCAGTCAGTGACTACTATATTTTTCGGAGGATGATCAAACTGATGTTTACCGAAAGTGTCAGTAATCTGATATCTCTCTGCTACGACTGTAATAGGTATTAAAAATAGTCCAGCATAGAGCAGTGCAAAGCTTAACATTCTTGAAATGTAATATCCCACAGCTAAAGCCGTATAGACCCAGAGGTCGTCTGATCTGGTGAGTAACGTCGAGCGGTCAATAAAAAGATCAATCCTAGTAACATAATTGTACTGACAACAAACAACGGTGTCTTGAAGCTTCCGCTGAGTTCAGCAATGGTGCCAGCTAGGATAGGTGAGAGTATTTGTGCGATACAATAGAAAAATGTCAATCTTGCCATCACCTGTGTAGCTTTAAAGCCATACAGATGGCCAACAGTACTCAGTGTTAAGGAGACTATTCCCATAAAGGTAAAGCCAAATAAAATTGCCGCTATTGCTGTGGTTTCTACTGAATTTGTCATGGCTAAACAAATATTGCCCACAATGTTAAGTACATAGGCCCAGCTTAATGCATTCAGTCTGCCAATACGTCGAGAAACTCTGTCCCAGATAAGTGGCGCGGGGGTAGCTGCAATGCCCACCAACAACCACATTTTAGCCCCTAACCCATCCAGTGGCTGTAGTTCGGTGATTAACGACGTGAAAGTCACATTAATAGTGTTACTAAAACCGGCACAAAAATAGGCGCATTGCATTAAGACAAGCCAGCGTACGGGAGGCACCTTAATCACGCTGCCCATACCAATATCTTTGTCCCGAGCCATTTCCATTTCACGTTCTTTAGGCCGGGGAAGCAAAAGCATTGCGGGAATCATTAGCGAGCCACCAATAAGTGCAAGCGTTACCCACTGCATTCGCCAGTTGAAATTAAACCAAGTATCTAAGCCTGACATATCGACGATAACTGCACTCACCATGATCCCAATGCCTATTCCGGTAAAGTGAAGACCAAGTTCGCTTTTATAGCCATTATGGTTTAGCCAATTCAAAATCAAACCAGTGCCTAACATAAAACTTGTTGCTGAAGTTATACCCGCAAAAAAACGACTTACATACCAAATTAAACTATGTTCTAAGGCAGCCATGAAGGCAGTAGCTATCACCGATACCAGCAAGCCGTAACGGTAAAAAAAATCTTTAGTTCGAAGATCCGTAATTAACCAGACGATAAACAAGCCAACGATATAACCAATGTAGTGCCAGCCAGCCAGCCAGCCAGCCAAGCTTTCACTTACACCTAGTTGAGCTTGCATTATAGGAAGCATGGGCGTGAATGAATATCTCGCAATACCCATACTAAGAACGAGCGCACAGATGCCTGAAATAAGCACTGAAATACGATTTGGTTTAAGCAACGTCAAAACCTCTCATTTATGCAGGACTATCGTTAACAGCATTGTTAAAAATCGTTTTGATACGCGCCACAAGTTCGTTGGGCGTCGTACTATGACGCATGGCTTGAATCAATTTACCCGACTGATTAATCACATAGTAACGAGAGCTATGTCGATACGCATAGGCGGATTCAACAGACTCTGATTCAGTTATCTCAAAAAAAGCACCATATTGTTCGGATATTTGCTGAATCTCATCGACTGAGCCAGTTACGCCAATAATATTATCGTGGTAGTAACGTGTAAAATCCGCTAAATCTTGGAAACCATCACGTTGCGGATCTATGCTAACTAGTATAACTTGGGTTTTTTCAAGCTCGCTGGGCGCCAACATTTCAAGACTGCGTTTAAGCACTGACATAGAGGTTGGACAGACTTCAGGACAGCTTAAAAAACCAAAGTAAACAACTACCACCTTACCTTGATAGTCGCTAAGAGTAACTTTGCCATCGATATTGCGTAGACTAAAGTCTCCTCCTAGTTCCGAGGAGGTCACAACACCTATTTTACCCCTGGGTTCACTACTCATTACAATTCCGAGCAATACTGCTGCTAATACAGCAAGCGATATCGTCCAAGGTAGGGCTTTTTTTACGATTGCAGACATTAACGTTTATTCCTTCTTTTAATGACCCATGAGCATGTTGTGATTTAAATGTTGCATGATCCATAGGGACCCTACAATTAAAATAACAACTAATAGCACGACGAAAATACCTGATACGGAATTCCACATTTGCTGAGATGAGGTGTTCATGTGTAAGAAAAAAACCAGTTGAACCATAACTTGTCCAATCGCACAAAGTAGAATAAGTATAATACTTAGGGTCTCGCCCAGCGTGCCGCTCATTACAACAGCGAAAGGAACAGCCGTCAAAATAACTGATAAGCTGAGTCCCAATAGGTATTCTGATAAGCTGCCAGCGGCTGCGCCACCAGGACTGTGAGTGTCGTTTGTATTCACTTAAAGCACTCCCATTAAATAAACAAAACTAAATACACAGATCCATATAATATCTAGGAAATGCCAAAATAGGCTCAAACACATTAACCTGACGATATTGTTGTCACTAAGCCCCTCTTTAAATAGCAAGCCAAACAGTACTAGCATCCAAAGCATCCCGGCAAAAACATGAAGACCATGAGTTCCTATCAGGCCATAAAAGGCAGACCAAGCACCGCTACTCCAAGCGGCAGCACCCTCATGAGTGAAATGTATAAATTCATTTATCTCCATATACAAGAAGCCAGCACCAAGGGCGAATGTTATACCTAACCACACAACTAAACCGGCCATACTTTTTTTGTTGGCGGACAAAACAGCAAGACCGAAGGTAAAGCTACTGGCCAGCAACAGAGCAGTTTCTGCTAGTACATAATCCAGTTCAAAAAGATCCTTGGCTTGTATAGTTCCAGCAAAATTTGACTGTAGTACAGCGAAAACAGCGAAAAGGGTAGCGAATAAAACGCAGTCGCTAAGGATGTAAATCCAGAAGCCAAACACAGTGTCGCCGCCATAATCATGGTGGTGTTCCTGCTCAACATAGCCGGTATACCCAGGACGCGGTGCCTTTAAAACCATATTAGCCATTTTTAAGAATATCCCTCTTTATATATTTCATTTAAAACCTCCTTATATTTTTATCAGTAATTAAACGCTAATAGTGGTTGCGTCAGATTCCTGGTAGTTGATCGCCTTTGTGTTGACACGATCTAAA
The DNA here is from genome assembly GCA_029254005.1 of Porticoccaceae bacterium. Lineage (GTDB taxonomy): Bacteria > Pseudomonadota > Gammaproteobacteria > Pseudomonadales > Porticoccaceae > HTCC2207. Next base: position 3,992 of record JAQWYJ010000069.1, read on the forward strand.
TCGGCATATCGTTTGCCTTCGATTGCTTCAATCTCGTCCACTTCGACATAGTAATCTTTGTTATCTTCAAAGGCATAAATAACCCATGCACCTAGCATTGCCGCACTGCCGAGAATTGCTAGCCACCAAATCCACCAAACCATTGCAAACCCAAGCACTAATGATGCGCCTCCGATAACAACACCGGCCCAAGTATTTTTTGGCATATGTACACGTTGGTATTTAGTGGGTTTTTTATAGGCTAACCCCAGTTCCTTCATATCAGTCCAGTGATCTCTATCCCGGACTTCGGGGAGTAGGGCAAAGTTATAAAATGGCGGCGGCGAAGATGTTGACCATTCTAATGTTCTTGCATTCCATGGGTCACCAGTCCAGTCGCGGTTACTTTTTTGATCTCTAATACTGGCAAACATTTGATAGAACTGAACACCTATGGCACATAAAACGATTATAGCGCCTGCTCCAGCAACCAATAACCAATTATTCCAAACGGGATTATCATAATAATTTAAGCGTCTGGTCATGCCCATAAAGCCAAGGACATAAAGTGGCATAAACGCCATAAAGAACCCCACTGTCCATAAACCACAGGCCCATTTTCCTAAGTTTTCATTGAGTGTAAACCCTGTCGCTTTTGGCCACCAGTAAGTGATACCCGCGAAATAGCCAAACAGTGAGCCGCCAATAATGACATTATGAAAATGAGCGACTAAGAATAAACTGTTGTGTAGGACAAAATCAGCGGCAGGAATTGCTAGCATAACGCCAGTCATACCGCCGATAGTAAAGGTCAAGAGAAAGGAGATAGTCCACCACATAGATGCACTATATTCGACCCTACCTTTGTACATTGTAAACAGCCAGTTGAATATTTTGACGCCAGTTGGAATTGATATAATCATGGTAGCGATACCAAAGAAGGCATTCACATTTGCCCCAGCTCCCATAGTAAAGAAGTGGTGTAACCATACTAGGAATGACATGAGCATAATGCATACCGTTGCCCATACCAAGGAATCATAACCAAATAGGCGTTTGCGAGAAAATGTCGCTGTAACTTCAGAAAAAACACCAAAGGCCGGCAGTATAAGGATGTAGACCTCTGGGTGACCCCAAGCCCATATTAAATTTACATACATCATCTGATTGCCACCCATGTCTCCGGTGAAGAAGTGTGTTCCTATATAACGATCAAGGGTTAGCAGGGTGATGCTCACAGTCAAAATAGGGAATGCAACAACGATGAGCACATTGGCACAAAATGAGGTCCAAGTGAATACGGGCATTTTCATTAAAGTCATGCCCGGTGCACGCATACGAAGTATGGTCACAACAAAATTGATACCAGTGAGAAGCGTACCGATGCCCGATATTTGTAGGGCCCAAAGCCAGTAGTCGACGCCAACCCAAGGGCTATATTCGATACCAGAGAGAGGTGGATATGCAAGCCAGCCGGTGGCAGCAAACTCTCCTACAAAAAGGGAAATGTTCATTAGGAGAGCGCCGGACACAAATAGCCAGAAGCTTAGAGAGTTTAAAAAAGGGAAGGCGACATCGCGAGCACCTATTTGCAGCGGCACGACAATATTCATTAAACCTACTATGAGTGGCATAGCGACGAAAAAGATCATAATGACGCCATGAGCAGTAAATATTTGGTCGTAGTGCTCCGGTGGTAGATAGCCGGCACCAGATTCACTAGCAACGGCAACCGCTTGCTGTGAGCGCATCAGTAGTGCATCACTGAAGCCTCGAAAAAGCATGATCATGGCTACAATCACGTACATGATGCCAATTTTTTTGTGATCTACAGAGGTCAGCCATTCATCCCAAAGGTATTTTAGTTTACCAAAGTATAGTATTGAACCGATTAAACCTAGTCCACCGATTGCGACCACAGTGAATGTGGTCATAATGATGGGGTCTTCATAGGGAATGGAGTCTAAGGTCAGTCGCCCAAAAATAGGATCTGGTTCGGTAACAATAGTGCGATTACTCGACATTTAAACCTCCGGTGTAGTGTTCAATGATGTCGCTGAATAAAAGTGGATTGGGATTATTAAAATACATTGGTTTTACATCACGGCTTTTAACTTGAAGTGACTTAAATGCCTCTTTGGTGAGCAGATTTTTTGAGTTTCGAGCTTCTTTCACCCAGCTATTAAATTCCGCCTGACTAGATGCTATTGCATTAAATTTCATGCCAGAAAAACCGAAGCCGCTGTAATTGGTTGACATTCCTTTGTAAGTTCCCGGTTCTGATGCCATCAAGTGCAAGCGGTTTTCCATTCCAGACATCGCATATATCATGCTGCCAAGGTTGGGGATAAAAAAAGAATTCATGGTGGCATCAGAGGTAATCAAAAATTCTACGGGTTGATCCACAACCATTGCCATTTCATTAACCGTTGCAATACCGTGTTCTGGGTAGATAAATAACCATTTCCAGTCCATTGCCACTACTTGAATCACCATCGTAGGCTTGTCAGATTCGATGGGCTTACGTGGATCCAAAGAATGAGAAGTGATATAGGTTAAGATTCCCAGAGCTACAATAATTAAGATGGGCACTGTCCAAACAATAAATTCTATCTTGTTTGAATGTTCCCAGTTTGGTAGATATTCTTCGCTGGTGTTGTCGCTTCGATACTTATACGGGAACCAGAGGCTCATAATTAGAACAGGGATCACGACAATCAACATTATGGCGAAAGACACAATAATTAACCACTGCTGCTCTTCTGCCACTGGGCCTTTTGGGTCAAAAAGAGCGAATTCCTCGCAACCACTTAATAGTAAAAGCGACACCAAGAGTAGTGGTAATCGTAGCCAGTTTTTATATCTAAATAACACTTAAGTTCGATCTCGTTTAGGGTACACATAAATATTGCTGCAATTCGATGGTTACACCGCAGCAATCAACTTGGTTATCCGCTTTTATTTATGCGCTAGCGCGATTGCTAGGGTCTGGAGAACTCTGCGGTAGTAAAATCCTAGTCTCGATTGAGGCCCCCCTCTAAGGATTTACTAAGTTCTCCTAGATACTAAGACCTGCCAGAGACTCTGTCGGTTAGATCCAATATTTTGTTAACGCCAGAGCCAAGTTTCAAAAGTTTCATAAGTCTCTGTGACTTTAGCGTTTGCATCTCATTGAGCCAGCTGACCAGTAACTCAATTAAATCATGCATATCGTTCATTTTGTTCAATGCATAACTGTCTTCGCCTGTCGCTTGCTCTTGTAAAAGAACGCTTCTCAGCATGGAAAGCGTTGGATCGATCTCTCGTTTTCTACGTTCCTCAATAAGTGTCCTAGCCATTTCCCATACATCATCAGGGGTAGTGAAGTAGTCTTTTCTGTCTCCGGCGACAGTAACAGCACGAAGTAGGTTCCACGATTGGAGTTCCTTCAGTCCCATACTGACATTGGATCTAGAAATGTGCAGTGCCGCACCAATTTGATCAGCATTTAGTGGTTTTTCCGTAACCACCAAAAGGGCACACATTTGACCGACTGTCCGGTTAATTCCCCAGCGACTACCCATTTCTCCGAAATGCTGAATAAAAGATTCTGAGTGCGGTGATATTTCGACATCTAACGAATCCGACATTCCATTTTTTCCTTAATTTCAGTAATTATTGAAATTTAGCAAAGTACAGTAATGTGGTCAACATTTTTTTTTGGATTAGTTAACTTTTTCCTTTTTAAGTTAATGTATTTACTTACCCAGTTGGACAGCTATAGTGCTCCCAAACAACTTGCCAGTTACAATGAGTATAGACACTTTAAAAGCCAGGTCGCCAGTCATATGATTACGTGTATTATTTACGTTTATCCCAATGATCGACCAAAGCGTATTTTTAATTGCCACGAAATATTTTTTATCCTTGAAAGCTGATTGCCTGTAACCTCGCAAGTGGTATTATAAAGGCGAATTTAGTAATCCATCACATAATGGTTTCCCTAAGGAAATAACGTTAAATGCTTTACCCTATTGCGCAAAAAATAATGATGCAAATTGACCCAGAAAAAATTCATGATTGGGTGCTGAGCTTTTTACATAAAACTGGAAATAGTCCCTTTAACAAATTATATGCTCAAGTAGTAAAATCTGATCCAGTTGAAGTTATGGGAATTATGTTTCCTAACCCTGTCGGTTTGGCAGCGGGTTTAGACAAAGATGGCGAAGCAATAGATGCGTTTCATAAAATGGGTTTTGGTCACGTTGAAGTGGGAACCGTAACTCCTCGACCGCAACCGGGCAATCCAAAACCTAGGATGTTCCGGATAAAAGACAAGCATGCAATTATTAATAGAATGGGATTTAATAACAAAGGTGTTGATAATTTAGTAGAAAATCTTAAAGCGCGTAAATCAGACATTGTAGTTGGCGTAAATATTGGTAAAAATAAAAATACGCCAATAGATGAAGGCAAGCAAGATTACTTAATTTGCATGGAAAAAGTGTATCCCTATGCGGCTTATATCACTGTGAACATTTCTTCACCTAACACGCCGGATTTGAGATCTTTGCAATATGGTGAGCTTCTTGATGAGCTACTTAGTGAACTGAAAGAGAAGCAAGCGGAGCTCGGACAACAACATGGTAGGTATGTCCCTTTGGCTTTAAAAATAGCACCTGACCTTACTATTAAAGAGATTGATGCTATCGCAAAATCATTACTTAAAAATAACTTTGATGCTGTTATCGCGACAAACACTACTCTTAATCGTGAATCAGTCGCTGGTTTACTCCACGCTGATGAGGCAGGTGGCCTTAGTGGTTGTCCGGTTATGGCGTTTTCAACCGCGGTCATTGCAAGACTGAGCCAAAATCTGGGAACAAAAGTGCCGATAATTGGCGTCGGCGGGATCAACAGTTCAGCAGATGCAAAGGTAAAGTTTGAGGCGGGAGCAACCTTAGTGCAAGTGTATACCGGTTTTATTTACCAAGGACCACCTCTGATTCAAAACATCGTTAATGATCGCGCCATCTAAATCATAGACACTTTATTGGCATGACAACGGTTTTAATCACAGGGATGGTTTGGCGGTGTCTCTGCTCTCACAATGGCATCCATTGGTACATTGAAATAATCTGCCAGAACTTTAAGTGTATCGAATTTCAGCGACTTAGTTGCTCCGGTAAGGTAGCGACTAAGTGTGGGCTGTGGAATCCCAGTTTCTCTCTCAAGTTCGGATTGATTGATTTGTTTCTCTTGCATCAGTTTTATCAGCATAGCTATGTCAGTCCTTTAAGGGTGTGAAGTCCATTTCTTCAACTAAAACTTAGACCAAAATTATCAAAAAAACCAATGTAAATCTGGAAAAACTCAGAGAAATCACGGTTTCATTGTCATACAAAAGTATTGCCGTTAGATGGTTACAGAGATTCTCTGGGTATGTGTTGTTATTTTGAATTTTGGAGCAGAACTAGACTGTATCAATGACATCAATATAGACCTCAGTAGTTTCTGAGATTGGTGGGTGTTCTAACAAACTCATCATCCACCACGGAGAGATCCTTTGATACTATAATTAAAATACTTCAAAAAATTAAAAATGGGTAACAACCATCAGACTCAGAATTCACTCTCTTTGTCATTAGTTTGTACTCTTGCATACCACTTTTAGTCTGACATAGTGTCTCAAACGTTATTGTGAGGCTATGACAAAGCAACATTTTTTAAATGTTCAAAAGGGATCGAGTATTGATACCCAATGTTAGGTAATGGCGGATCAGCAACATGTAGCCGTTGTGTTTCGAGGTAGTGCTAGTCTGAAAGATTAGCTGGCCACCTTTTTTGCCGTAACTGATGCTGGCCCACTTGCAAAAACAACAGTTCACGAGGGATTCTGGAATGCTTTTTTTCCTGCAGTGATTAGGGTCGCAGCTATTCTCAATAACTACAATTGTAAGAATAAAAGAATAAAAGAATAAAAGAATAAAAGAATAAAAGAATAAAAGAATAAAAGAATAAAAGAATAAAAG
>JAQWYJ010000074.1 GCA_029254005.1 Porticoccaceae bacterium
GGTCATGTTCGTATTACATATCATCGAATTAGTATTCGTCTATGCCAAGCTCAATGCTATCGGCAGAGGCGAGTTGAAAGATGTCCTGTCAGTATTAGCTTTTGGCATTCTATTTTGGAAACCATTATTGAGTAAATAATCATTGTCAGGTGTGTTGAGTCGTTTATTTAATCAACAGACCTTTTTGTGTGGTGAGGTTTTGTGGTTTTTTTACCTAAGTCTCTTATTATACCACCTGTAAGCTTGGTATTTGTTTACATTAGTTGCAAGGCCATTCCGATCAGACAGCCAATGGAGCCTAGCCAAAGGGCTGTGCGTAAGTAAATTATCCCAGCGGCATAACTTACTAAAAAGCTGACTCGTAGCCACAGCCAGTAACGAGCACTGTCGGTAATATCTATATCTAACTGCATTGACAGCAAGCAGAGAGCCAAAAACGCAGGTAAGCTTTCCAGTAGGTTGGTCGCAGCTCTTGAGATCCTATTATATATTGCTGAAGTTTCGACCTCTCCTTGTCTATTGGAAATAAGATAATCTATGTTATTTAGATTGCTAATTGCCGGCAGGATCCAGATTTGAACAAGGGTCAGTGCAAGAGCGAGAATAATAATGGTAGCCATTTTTTTATCCGAGTACGTTGATTTTAAGTACTACTGTATATAAAGTTTAGGAGTGTAGTCCATAACAATAATTAAAAAATGCTTAAGGCTGCTAAATAATAGATTTATATATTTTTTTAACTATTTTTATTCTTGTGTTTAATTCTGGCGATACTCAATAGGTCGGCGGTGAGACTTAGCTAGCCGTAACCGCGGAGTTAGTGAGCTTACTGGGGCGGACAGACTTTATGCGTTGTTAGCATTAATTCCTGTATCACTTCGAGAAAACTAGTTATACGACTGGATCATGGCAACGCAGAGGTGAGCATTTTTTTGCTATTGGCATTTGCACACTGCGTATTCTTTGAATGCTTGTGTGATTGGTGATACCGGCGCGTTCGGTGAATGTTGTCAGTATGCTAAAGATGCTGTTGCGCAGTACTCCGCGGGATTTGATATGTATTTGATTACCATCGTTTAGCGCCATGTGTGTCTTTAGTAAGTGCTGTCATAAGCAGTCATTGGTTGATTTATCAAATTAGCAGTATGATAGTTTAAAAAATTACATTAGGTTGTTGTTAGCAGATTAATTAATAACGGCATGATTCACAAATACAGCGGAGATTAAATATGAAAACTCGAGCGGCAGTTGCCTTTGGTGCAGGTAAACCTTTAGAAGTAGTTGAGGTTGATTTAGAAGGTCCAAGAGCTGGAGAGGTACTTGTAGAAATAAAGGCAACAGGTGTTTGTCATACTGATGCTTTTACTCTCTCAGGTGATGATCCCGAAGGTGCTTTTCCTGCGATTCTAGGGCATGAAGGTGCCGGTGTTGTTGTAGATGTTGGGCCCGGCGTAAAAACACTCAAACCTGGCGATCATGTGATCCCTCTTTATACAGCTGAATGCCGCGAGTGCGATTTTTGTCTTAACCCGAAAACTAATCTCTGTCAGGCAGTTCGAGCCACCCAGGGACAGGGTGTTATGCCTGATGGAACCAGTCGCTTTTCTTTCGAAGGCAAACCTATATTGCATTATATGGGTTGTTCTACCTTCTCAAACTATACTGTTTTACCTGAAATTTCCTTGGCTAAAGTTAGAGAGGATGCTCCATTTGATAAGATTTGCTATATAGGGTGTGGGGTCACCACAGGTATAGGTGCAGTGGCATTTACTATGAAGGTTGAGGCAGGCTCCACAGTCGCTGTTTTTGGGCTGGGCGGCATTGGCTTGAATGTGATTCAGGGAGCTAGAATGGTAGGCGCTACGCGCATTATCGGTGTTGATTTAAATCCATCTCGCATACCCATGGCAACTCAGTTTGGAATGACCGATTTTATTAATCCAACAGAGGTTGAAAATGTCGTGGATCATATTATCGATATGACAGGGGGTGGTGTTGATTATAGTTTTGAGTGTATTGGTAATGTTGATGTCATGCGTCAAGCTCTCGAATGTTGCCATAAAGGGTGGGGCGAGAGCTGTATTGTCGGTGTCGCTGGTGCCGGTCAAGAGATTGCAACTCGTCCATTTCAGCTGGTGACTGGGCGCTCTTGGCGTGGCACTGCTTTTGGTGGCGCTAGAGGAAGAACTGATGTCCCCAAAATTGTTGATTGGTATATGGATGGAAAGATAAATATTGATGATTTAATTACGCATAAAATGCCCTTAGAAGACATTAACAAAGCGTTCGATCTTATGCATGCGGGGAAAAGTATCAGATCTGTAGTGGAGTTTTAAATGTCGATTAAGCATATGTTGGAGAAAACTAATGAAGTTCTCTGTTTTGGTGGCAAGCAATTGCGTTATAAGCATCAATCAGAGGTGCTCAGCTGTGAGATGCATTTTTCTATTTTTCTGCCGGCCAAGGCTACCATTACTGCTGTTCCTGTACTTTATTGGCTGTCAGGATTGACGTGTAATGATGAAAACTTTGTTACCAAAGCCGGAGCCCAGCGATTTGCTGCTGAATATGGCATAGCCATTGTCTGCCCGGATACTAGCCCACGGGGAACTGGTGTTCCAGATGATCTAGATGGTGCTTATGATTTTGGGCTTGGTGCCGGCTTCTACGTAAATGCCACAGAAAACCCCTGGGCAACGCACTATCGTATGTATGACTATGTAGTGGATGAATTACCTGGGTTGATCAATAAACTATTTCCGATCAATAGTGATCAAATGTCCATTTCTGGTCATTCAATGGGCGGACATGGCGCCCTAACTATTGCTTTAAAAAATGCTCAACGATACAAATCTGTCTCGGCATTTGCACCTATATGTTCGCCGATTAATTGTCCTTGGGGGCAGAAAGCTTTGTCTCATTATTTGGGTGGGACGCCTAATGATAATAATGAAAGCTGGATTGATCATGACACAGTCATGCTTGTCCAAAGAGTAGGTTTAAGTCTCGAGAATGTCATGCCCGTTTTGGTGGATCAGGGTGATGCAGATAACTTTTTGGCAGAGCAATTAAATACGCAACTGCTTATTGATACTGCTGAAGATGTTGGCTTTCCTATGCAGGTTAGGTTTCAAGCCGGCTATGATCACAGTTACTTTTTTATAGCCACGTTTATTGGCGAACATATTAAGTTTCATGCTAAGCATTTGCATAATTAGGGGTCCTTATTAGATAAATAAGAGTCGCTTAGGTGGCTCAGTTGACAAAGTTAATAATGATAAACTGCCCGCCAATGCTAAGTTTGTAGCCTGTAGGCGAGGCAGAAAAAGGACAAACTTAAAACTAACCTAAAGTTTTGTTTAACCTTAGGGTAATCGCTTGTCACACACAGGAGCTCGGACATTGGATCAGAGTAACTATATTAATGATCTCGTGGAGCAGTTTAAAACATTGCCAGGTGGTATGTTGCCATTGTTGCATGCAATCAAGCATAAAGTCGGACATATACCAGAGTCGGCTATAGACCCTATTGCAAAAGGGCTGAACCTTTCCAGAGCCGAGGTTCATGGCGTCATTAGCTTTTATCATGATTTTAATACTCAGCCTAAAGGGAGAAACATCGTTCAAATCTGTCGAGCAGAGGCTTGTCAGTCAATGGGTTCCAGACATATCGAAACTCACGCCAAACAAAGCTTGGGCATTGATTATGGTGAGGTAACCAATGACGGGTTACTTACCTTAGAGCCGGTTTATTGTCTTGGTAACTGTGCGTGCTCCCCCTCGGTAAGAATTAATGATGACATACATGCTCGAGTAGACTCTGAACGCTTTGATCAATTAATAGTTGATCTAAAAAAACAGGACTCTAGATTGTTGGAGGGTGATTTGTGAGAGTGCAGCTGTTTGTTCCTCAAGATACTACAGCCCTTGCCCTTGGTGCAGACGCAGTGGCCATGGCAATTGCAAAGGGTATTACTTCTCGTGGTTTAGATATTGACGTGGTGCGTAATGGCTCGCGAGGTATGTTTTGGTTAGAGCCTCTGGTGGAGCTGAAGACAGCGGCTGGTCGTGTTGCATTCGGTTCGGTCAATGTTACAGATGTCGAATCTGTCTTGGATGCTGTTGAAAGATGCGTTGCTGGTGAAGAGGCTAATTGCCCTTTGTTTTTGGGAGCATCTGAGTCGATAGATTATTTGGCCAAACAGCAACGCTTAACGTTCAAACGTTCAGGTATTGGAGATCCTTTGTGTCTGAAAAATTATCAAAAATTACATGGTTTTAAGGGTCTTGAGAAGGCTTTGACTATGAGTGGTCAGCAGATTGTCGATGAAGTGAAGACATCCGGTCTGAGAGGTCGCGGCGGTGCTGCTTTTCCTGCTGGAATTAAGTGGCAGACGGTGTTGAATGCCCCTGCCGAGCAAAAATATATTGTTTGTAATGCTGATGAAGGTGACTCAGGAACCTTTGCTGATCGGTTACTTATGGAGTCTGATCCGTATCAACTCATAGAGGGTATGGTTATTGCTGGGTTGGCGGTGGGTGCTAACCAGGGGTACATTTATTTACGATCAGAGTACCCAGTTGCGCATAATATAATGAATCAGGCTATAGACAACGCGACGAAGGCCGGATTTCTAGGCAAAAATATAGGAGATTCTGGGTCTGATTTTTTCCTTGAAGTCAGATTGGGTGCTGGTGCTTATATCTGTGGTGAGGAAACGTCTTTATTAGAGAGTTTAGAGGGCAAGAGGGGTATGGTAAGAGCTAAACCGCCGTTGCCGGCCATCGAAGGCCTGTTTGGCATGCCTACAGTGGTTAATAATGTTCTAACGCTCGGTGCGGTGGCCAGTATTCTTGGAGAGGGAGCCACCAAATATAAGGATTTTGGTATGGGCCGATCTAGGGGCACTTTGGCCGTCCAGCTTGCGGGAAATATAAAAAGAGGCGGTTTAATTGAGCTTGCCTTTGGTGTAACGCTGCGCCAAATAGTAGATGACTTTGGTGCTGGGACTTTCAGTGGCAGGCCTATTAAAGCTATTCAAATGGGTGGGCCGCTTGGCGCGTTTCTTCCAGAGTCTCAGTGGGACACGCCGCTTGACTACGAAGCATTTGCAGCGATCAAGGCTATGATTGGTCATGGCGGTATAGTGGTGTTTGATGATACCGCTGACATGGCTGCCCAGGCACGGTTTGCTATGGAATTTTGTGTTGTTGAGTCCTGCGGTAAATGCACACCATGTCGAATTGGTTCGACTCGTGGTGTAGAGGTCATAGACCGTATTGTTAGCAACCAGGAGAGAGATAACAATCTCATTTTGTTGCATGAACTGTGCGATACCATGGAACTGGGTTCATTGTGCGCTATGGGCGGTATGACTCCCTTTCCTGTGCGTAGTGCGCTTACTTATTTTGAAGAAGACTTCGGCCTTAGTAGTCGAGGAGATCATTAATATGTTGGAATTTTACGAGCCTCAAGCAGACTTTGGTACACCGCAAACCACCAGTGAAACTCTGATAACATTGACCGTTGATGGGGTTGAAGTTAGCGTCCCAGAGGGCTCATCAGTAATGCGTGCCGCGGCGCATAGTGGTGTTAAAATTCCAAAGTTATGTGCTACAGATTCCCTAAAACCTTTTGGTTCTTGCCGAATATGCCTGGTTGAAATTGAGGGTCGACGCGGCTATCCCGCTTCATGTACGACAACGGTCGAGGAAGGCATGGAGGTTACAACTCAGTCATCTGAGATTGCTACGTTGCGCCGCAATGTTATGGAATTATACATATCCGATCATCCTCTAGACTGCCTGACATGCCCAACAAATGGCGACTGCGAATTGCAAGATACGGCGGGTGAAGTTGGTCTTCGCTCTGTACGCTATGGTTTTGATGGAGAGAACCATTTGGATGCGGACAAAGACGAATCTAATCCTTATTTTACCTTTGATGCGTCTAAATGTATTGTCTGCTCTCGGTGTGTAAGAGCATGTGAGGAAACCCAAGGGACCTTTGCTTTGACAATAGATGGCAGAGGTTTTGAATCAAAGGTTAGTGTCGGTTTGGCTGATGATTTTATGGCATCTGATTGTGTGTCATGCGGTGCCTGTGTTGCTGCTTGCCCAACGGCAACTTTGACTGAAAAAACGATTATTGATGCTGGCAAGCCAGAGCATGCTGTCATCACTACATGCGCCTATTGTGGTGTTGGCTGTTCTTTTAAGGCCGAAATGAAGGGTAATGAGGTTGTCCGAATGACTCCTTACAAAGACGGTAAGGCTAATGAAGGACATGCTTGTGTTAAAGGTAGATTCGCCTTTGGCTATACAACACACAGGGACAGAATTACCAAGCCTATGATTCGAGAGAGTATTCAAGACCCCTGGCGGGAAGTTTCCTGGGAAGAGGCTGTTACCTACACTGCCGAACGGTTCAAAGATATTCAAGAAAAATATGGTCGTACCAGTATTGGTGCTATTTCTTCGTCGCGATGCACCAATGAAGAGGTCTATTTAGTGCAGAAAATGGTTCGCACAGGCTTTGGTAATAATAACGTTGATACCTGCGCACGAGTTTGTCATTCTCCTACTGGTTTTGGTTTGAAAACTACTTTGGGAGAGTCAGCTGGTACTCAGACGTTTGCGTCGGTGGCCAAAGCTGATGTCATTATTGTGATGGGCGCTAATCCCACTGAGGCACATCCAGTATTTGGATCACGACTTAAGCGTCGGTTGCGGGAGGGAGCGAAATTGATCGTTATTGACCCACGTCAGATTGAGTTAGTTAATTCACCGCATATTAGTGCTGATTACCATCTTCCCGTGCGCCCTGGGACTAATGTGACTGTTCTAAATTCGCTTGCGCATGTAATCGTTAGTGAGGGTTTGCATGCAAAGAAATACATAGCTGAACGTTGCGACACTTTAGAATTCGATAAATGGGTAGCCTTTATAAGCGATGATCGTCATTCGCCAGAAAACACTGAAGATTACAGTGGCGTTCCATCGGCGGATTTGCGTGCGGCAGCAAGACTTTATGCTAATGGTGATAATGGTGCTATCTTCTATGGTCTAGGTGTTACTGAACATAGCCAAGGGTCTACTGCGGTCATGGGTATAGCGAATTTGGCAATGCTGACAGGCAATATTGGCCGTGAAGGTGTTGGAGTAAATCCATTGCGTGGTCAAAATAATGTTCAAGGGTCCTGTGATATGGGCTCCTTTCCTCATGAATTGCCAGGGTATAGGCATATTTCGCATACGCCTACACGACATCTTTTTGAGAGGGAGTGGGGCGTAACGCTTGACTCAGAGCCGGGCTTGCGGATCCCTAACATGTTTGATGCGGCAATTGATGGCGAATTTAAGGGCCTGTACTGTCAAGGAGAGGACATTGCTCAGTCTGATCCTAACACACAACATGTGGAATCGGCATTGACGGCAATGGAGTGTATTGTTGTTCAAGATATTTTTCTTAATGAAACGGCAAAATTTGCCCACGTATTTTTGCCTGGTGCCTCGTTCTTAGAGAAAGATGGCACGTTTACTAACGCTGAACGGCGTATTTCTCGAGTTAGGAAAACCATGCCCCCACTAAGTGGTAAAGCTGACTGGGAGGGGACTATTGCCCTGGCAAATGCCCTGGGTTGCGATATGAACTACAATCACCCATCGGAGATTATGGATGAAATTGCGCGCTTAACTCCGACCTTTAAGGGCGTTTCCTATAAAAAGCTAGATGAGCTAGGCAGTATCCAGTGGCCTTGTAATGACCATACGCCAGCTGGAACTCCAGTCATGCATGTAAATGAGTTCGTCAAAGGTAAGGGTTCATTTGCCATCACTGAGTACATTCCTACTGAAGAGAGGGCTAATCGTAAGTTCCCATTGTTACTCACTACAGGTCGAATTCTTTCTCAGTACAATGTTGGTGCTCAGACGCGAAGGACCAATAATAGCCAATGGCATGCAGAGGATACTCTTGAGATTCACCCTCATGATGCAGAGGAGCGTGGTATCAATCATGGCGATTGGGTGGGCATTCAAAGTCGGGTTGGCGAAACCGTATTGCATGCTAATGTAACTAGTCGGGTTAAACCGGGTGTAGTCTACACTACCTTTCATCATCCTGTATCCGGCGCTAATGTTATAACTACTGATAATACTGATTGGGCTACTAACTGTCCGGAATATAAGGTCACTGCGGTGCAAATAAGTAAAGTAAATGGGCCTTCAAGTTGGCAGGCAAGACAAAAAGCGTTCAGTACTCGCCAACAGCAGTTATTAGCGAAAGCACAACAGTAATGGCAAAACTGATAGGCCCTGCTCGTCGGGTTGAGCGACATATATGGATGGATGGGCAGGTGTCATCAGCTGATGATGTTGTGGCAACAGAGATCCCAGTGGCATTAGTTTACAATGGTATCTCTCATGTGGTGATGATGGCATCGCCTTCTTACTTAGAAGATTTCGCCTTAGGTTTTAGTTTGACCGAAGGGATCGTTAAAACGTCCAGTCAAATTCTCGATGTTGAGGAAGTGCACACTGATTTAGGCGTTGAGCTTCAGGTGACCCTTGTTGCTGAAGCCTTTGCTGGGCTTAAGCAACGTCGTCGTAATTTAGTCGGCAGGACTGGTTGTGGTCTCTGTGGCGCAGAGTCTTTGTCGCAAGCTATTACGTTACCATCACCTGTGACAAGTGACTTGAGCGTGCCACACTCTGCATTGCAACGTGCAATTGTTAATTTTAGTAGGCACCAAGAATTACAGCAGCAGACAGGTGCAGTTCATGGTGCGGCCTGGTGTGACACGCAGGGTGAAATAATGGCTCTGCGTGAAGATGTTGGTAGACATAATGCGCTGGATAAATTAATTGGCCTACTCTCGCGCAATGCGCATGGTGAGGAAGGTTTTGTTTTAGTTACCAGTCGAGCAAGCTATGAAATGGTTGCTAAGGTTGCTAGCGCTAATATAGGTTTGTTAGCGGCAGTGTCTGCGCCAACGTCTTTGGCTGTGACGCTCGCTACGCAGTGTGGTTTAACATTAGTAGGATTTTCTCGTCCTAATAGGCATGTGATCTACTGCAATAAAAAACGATTTGTGAGTGAGCCCCTATGAATACTGAAAAACTGGATCGGCTGGTCAAGATGATCAATCAGATATCTCTTAATATGGCATCAAATGGGTCAGAGGGTGAAGTGGCTTTACTTGTAGCCTCTCATCTAGAGAAGTTTTGGTCGCCTCCAATGATCACCACCCTTTGTTCAGAGGCTGATGAACAAATGCTTGCGCCGATTTCGGTGAAAGCCGTCGCATATCTTAGAACGCCTCAAACAAAATAATGATAAAAACACTGTGTGAAAAATTTAGCGATTTGGGTCTTTCTCATAGTTGCCTTGAGTTATAAACACCTAGTTTTGGTATTCTCACTCACCGAACGATGGTTTGAGAAATAACATCTGCGCTAACAGTGTAGTAATGTTCTGGTAGTAATATCGGAAAAGAGAAGTACATTTTTGTTGGTCTCAGGGCATAAACTGCCGGTCGATAATGGACGTTTTTAAAGGAACAGATTGCTGAAATTTGTCAGCGAAAGACGTTATTTTTTTGACGGTCTTAGGGTATTCAGCAGCGATATTTGTAGACTCGCCAAGATCATTAGTCAGATTAATCAGTACAGGTGTTGTGTGCACTTCCCTCGGGGGCATTTGGCCATAGGCACCTGCAGTTATAAAATGCAGTTTGTGATCATTTAGGCGAAAAGCTCGTAGTTCAGAGCCTTTGTAGAAGGGCACAAAGGTTCTTTGACTGGGTTTTTTCTGCAGTAAGGTGTCACTAAGATCTACGCTATCTTTTGCAGTCAACGGTTTATCAAAACCTGCGAGTGCTGCAAAAGTGGAGAAAAAATCAGTTTGCATACCCAAACCTTTGACAACACCAGTTTTAATATTTGGTCCATTAAAAAGTGTCATAACTCGCATGCCACCTTCAAATGTCGTGCCTTTGCCATTTTTTAGCGGTTTAGCTGTTCCCGCATGATCACCATAGATCAACCAGGGACCATTATCGTTAGTAAACACAACATAGGTTTGTTCATGTATATTAAGTGTCTCCAAGGTGGTTAGTATTTGTCCGACACTCCAATCTATTTCTTCGATGACATCCCCGTAGATACCTTGCTGGCTTTTATTAATAAATGCTGGGGACCTAAATAGGGGCACATGAGGCATACTATGCGATAGCATAATGAAAAAAGGTTGTTGTTTGGCAGCAGCGGAGGTTATGAATCGTATTGATTCGTCTGTATAACGCTGTGTAATTAGAGACTGGTTGGCAGGTTTTTCGAGTATTTGGTCGACAAAAACCCCGCTTGTACTCTTTAGACTGCGAATTAGAGGAACCTGCCAATCAGTGATGTCAGGGTCAAATATATCTTTCCATATTTGACCAGCAACTATTTGATATTTTGCAGCAGCTTCTTGCGGCGGGTTAAAAATGTTCGATGATGTTATTCCTTCAACCTCCCAGTCCATATCATTTGAGTAGGGGATCCCCACCCATTCATCAAAACCATGTCGCGTAGGATAGTACTCCTTGGAATCACCAAGATGCCACTTGCCAAACAAACCAGTTGCATATTGGTATTGTTTGAACATCTCTGCGATTGTTGTTTCCATGGCTGGTAAGCCAGCCTTAGCGCCGGGAAAGAAGACCGCAATATTGTCCCCATAAAGTCCGGTTCGTACAGGAAGATTACCGGTGAGTAGTGCTCCTCTGCTTGGTGTGCAGACTGATGCGGCAGCATAGAAGTCGCTCCAAACTTGACCATTTTCAGCAAGAGAATCGATCCATGGCGTATCTATCGTGGTTTGAGTAAATGGTCCTGCATCTGCATAACCCATATCATCAGTATAGATAATGATAAAATTAGGTGGAGGCAGGTCATCAGCGTGATTGTTCGAAGTATTTGTAGTTGACAGAACCGCACTATTAGCAGTCAGGCTAACTGACAATAACAGCGCTAAAACCCTAATCAGATGTAACATATTCGCAAACCCTTGTGTTTTTATATCCGAAAAATGCAATCGGTTACTACTACTTTACACGTAAAACGAAGAATTTAAATTATAACTTGTTTACTTGATTTTAGATTTTAAATAGCGAGTTACTGTACTCGGCGATATATCAAGACAGGTGTTGTTATTTTTTTTATTTGACTCTACTATCGTCCACGCAATGTTTGTGTTGAAGGGTATCCTGATATTCATTTTTAATGCTTCTCCTGAGTCCTGACGCACTATGCCAAAATCTATTCCACTATTAGTTATTTTGACCTCTACGCTGGTAAATGTTTACGCCTCCGAGGCTGAAAAATTTATCGTGTTGACTCCATGTGAGGTTTCTACTTGTGCATCTACTCCAACTATCGATGGACAGTTAGATGCCAATGAATGGGCAGATGCGACCCCATTAGACAGTGTGTATCAGATTAAACCGCACGAGTTTTCTCCGCCCTCTGAAAAAACCGAATTTTATGTAAAGTTTGATGAGAACTATTTGTATGTTGCCGGTAAGTTTTATGATGCGAATCCGGAAAAAATTACCGCCCAGGTTTCTCGACAAGGAGCTAATATCCAAGATGATGACTCGTTTCGAGTATTAATTGACCCTTACAATTCAAAACGTGCAGGTTATCGGTTTTCGGTTAATTTGAATGAGGTTCGTAACGAGGGGATTTTTTTAAACGTCACAACGCTTTCCAACGATTGGAGCGCCATATGGGACAGCAAGGCTTTGCTAACAGACTACGGATGGTCAGCTGAGATAGCAATTCCATTTAAGAGCCTCTCGTTTGATACTGAAAATCAGCGTTGGGGTTTCAATGCCTATCGGTATATTGCCCGTAAAAATGAACTTATTGGCTGGGTATCCAAGAATCAGTCTGATGATGCGAGTGTTTCTGGTGAAGTTGGAGGAATAAAAGAGGTCAATCAGGGTGTTGGATTAGATGTGGTGCCAAGTTTAAGTTTTAAACAGTCACATACCATTGATCCATCGAGTACTTCCTTTAGCTACGAACCCGCAATGGATGTATTTTACAAAATAACGCCATCTTTAAATGGCGCCTTGACCTTTAACACGGATTTTTCTGCAACTGAAGTTGATGATCGTCAAGTTGATTTGACTCAGTTTGGCTTATTTTTTCCAGAAAAAAGGTCTTTTTTTCTCAGAGATTTCGATATTTTTGATTTTGGTGGCATTGGTTCAAGTTTTTTATATAGTCGCTTTGGCGGTTCTCAGGGTCAGAATGCTCGGCCGTTTTTTTCACGGAAAATTGGCTTAAGTGCTTCAGGGGCGCCAGTGGATATTATTGGTGGAGTCAAAGTAAGCGGCAAGTTGGGTGATGCTAATGTGGGCGCTTTAATTGTCCAACAGCAGCGATATGACGATGTGGAGCAAGATATGTTGATGATAGCTCGAGCGTCGGTAGATGTGCTGGCAGAGTCTAGTATTGGCGTTATGATTACCGAAGGAGATCCTCGGTCTGATTTGTCCAATAGCGTGTCAGGCATCGATTTTCGGTACCGAAATTCAACCTTTGGAACGAGTAGACTGTTAAATGGCAATTTTTGGTACCAGCAGAGCTCTACCGAGGGCACGCAAAATCACCAGCGGGCTTTCGGTGCGATGCTTGAAATGCCCAATCCCAGAGCCTGGAGAGGCTTACTTCAGTATCAGCAAGTTCAAAAAAACTTTAATCCTGCGTTGGGATTTATTAGTCGTAGAGATGTTGAGCTGTATAGGGGTGTAGCAGGTTATATTTATCAGCTGGAAGATCATCCCTGGATAAGAAAAATATATACAGGTGCCGATATTGCAAATTGGTCATATTTAAGCACTGGAAAGCTTCAATCGTCCACAGAATTTTATCGGCTAGTTGATGTTGAAACACACTCCGGAGATAGATTCAATATTGCCCTGGTACGTTTTGGTGAAGGTATTTACAATGATAATGAGCAGCCATTTGGCAACCTAAATATTAGCCTGCCTCTTCAAGAACATAAATGGCAGCGCTATGGGGCCTTTTTCCGCTCATCAAAATCGCGGCTATTCAATACTAAGCTAAGCTACTACGATGGTGAGTTTTATACTGGTGATCGTGTGTCAGCATCAGCCGAGTTTGGCTGGCGCCCAACACGAAAAATTAGCCTAACAGCAGGGTATAATTATTGGGATGTAAAAATGCCAGAGGGCGATTTTGTTCTTCGTCAGGTGGATGCCAAAATAGAGTGGTCGATAACCCCAGAATTGTCGTTGGTTAACGTGTTGCAGTATGACAACATATCTGGGGATTTAGGTCTCAATGCTCGTCTGCATTGGACAACTAGCGCCGGGCAGAATGTCTATCTGGTGTACAATCAAAATTATAATGAACTAGAAGGAAATGGTTTTGAGAGGCTCAATGGGGATACAACTCTAAAGCTAAATTATACCTTTCGTTTTTAAGTCTGATATTCTAGCCTCAAAAAGCTGGTGGTTTAAGCTAATGATGTTAATGCATGCCCAGTACAACAACTTTTTTTGAGTATTAACTATGACAAAAATGACCCATTTGAATGACCAAGGCGAAGCACATATGGTTGATATTTCTACCAAGGTCGATTCTCAGAGAGCTGCTCTGGCGCAATCTCAGGTGGTATTATCTGATCACGTCATAAACGCCATTAATAATGACAATCTACCGAAGGGTGATTTGTTTGCTACGGTCCGTATAGCTGGCATTCAGGCCGCTAAAAAGTGTAGTGATTTGATTCCCCTCTGCCATCCGCTGCCGCTGACCAAGGTGACTATCGATTTGCAATTACAAGGTACTCGTGTAGTGATTCGGGCCTTGTGTAAAACAACAGGTAAGACCGGCGTAGAGATGGAGGCTTTGACTGCAGCGTCCGTGGCGGCCTTAACTGTGTATGATATGTGCAAAGGTCTTGATAAGGGCCTTGTGATAGAACAAACATGCTTGCTAGAAAAATCCGGTGGGAAGTCTGGCCATTGGCAGGCTAAAGGGACTGGGTTGGGTTAGTATGATTAATCTTTTATTTTTTGGCCGTCTTGGTGACCTAGCACAGAATGTCGATCATTCAATTGTCTATGATGGCCAGCTTCGCACACCTAAAGAGCTTGTTCATGAACTTGAGGTGGCGCATCCGCGGTTAGTTGCAGCGCTTCGAGAGCCGCAAGTTTTGGTGTCTGTGAACAAAATGGTTGTAAAGTGGGATCACCCTTTATTTGATGGTGATGAGATAGCATTTTTACCGCCAGTAACAGGCGGCTAGTCGTCTATGAGTATTAACATTCACGTTCAACATGAGGATTTTGATCTTGCTAGCGAATACACATCACTGAGATCTCGAACTTCAAAAATTGGTGCGGTTGTTACTTTCACTGGGCTTGTGCGTGACTTTGAGAGATTGCATGATGACCCTACCTCCGGGCAGAACTTACACACGTTAACGCTGGAGCACTATCCTGGGATGACAGAGAGGTTAATTGCTGAGATTGTTGATGAGGCACTGCAGCGCTGGTCAGCCTTTGGTGTTACGGTAATTCATCGTGTCGGGTGTCTGCGACCTAATGAGCAAATTGTGTTTGTCGGAGTAACCAGTGAACACCGAGAAAATGCGTTCAAAATTGCAGAGTTTGTTATGGACTACCTTAAGACCAAAGCCACCTTTTGGAAAAAAGTTGATCTAAATGGTCAACAACAATGGATCATGGCCAAGCATTCTGACACTAAGGCTGCGGCTAAATGGACAGAAGACTCAGATGAATAATGTTACCGCAGTAATCCTCGCCGGTGGTAGATCACATCGAATGGGCGTTTCGACGAAAGCTATGCTAATGTTTGGCGGCGAAACACTGCTATCAAGGATTTCTCATCGGATTGCGCCGCAAGCAGATCGTTTGCTTATTAATGGTGACCCAAGATTTTTAGTAAATTCTCAATACCCGGTTATTGAGGATAGAACAGACCCATTTTCTGGGCCTTTGGCAGGACTTTACAGTGCTCTTGTGGATCCTCTAGCGCTAGAATCTGACTACATACTGGTGGTGCCCTGTGATAGTCCGTTTGTACCTATTGATTTAGTTCATAGCCTTTTAACTGCAATGGGTGATGCTGACATTGCCTGTGCGCGCTACAAGGGGATCCCTCAGCCAACCTTTTCTCTTTGGCATAGACGTCAAACAGACCTGATCACAAAAGCGTTATTAAGCAGAGGGGATGGCGGTTTTAAACCATTAATGGCCGAGCTTGATACTGTTTATGTCGACTGGGGGGAATCATCGGTTAATCCGTTTTTAAATATCAACACACCAGATGACATGCAACTAGCCGAAGGTTTTTTATGTCTCTAAGTGATGATGAATTTATGCGTTATAGTCGACACCTACTAATGGATGATATAGGTGAGGATGGACAACAACGATTGAAGGGCGCGCGTATTCTAGTCGTAGGCCTCGGTGGACTTGGGTGTCCCGTAGCAACCTATCTTGTAGCCGCTGGTGTTGGTTTGGTTGATTTATGTGATGCCGATCATGTTGATAAAACTAATCTGCAGAGGCAAGTTCTCTTCAGGGAAAAGGATTGTGGCGAGCTAAAGGTTATCTGCGCCAAGCATCATTTAGAGGCACTCAATTCAGGGGTGGAGATAAATATCTATGCCACCAATGTTGATAGTACTATTTTGAGGGGAAATTATTCTTTGGTGGTTGACTGTACTGATAATATTAAGGCTCGACAGTTTATTAATCAGCATTGCTATGAGTTGGGTATTCCTCTTGTGACTGCTGCTGCAATTGGTTGGGAAGGGCAGTTAGTAGCTTTTGACTACCGTCAGCACAAACAGCTATGTTTTAGTTGTATTGTGGGTCAAGATGCTATTGACCCGGTGAAAAATTGCAGTAATTCTGGTGTTTTAGGACCTATTTTAGGAGTGATGGGTAGTATGCAGGCAGCAACCGCTATACGAATTTTATTAGGCTTCTTCCAACAGCATGGTGATATTCATCGCTATGATGGTAAGCGTGGTCAATGGCTCGCAACTAAAGGTGTTGCTGATAGCAATTGCCCTGTTTGTGGGCTAAATACATTTAGGAGCATATGATGACATTAATTAATAGGACGCGGCATTTTGTGCGAATCGCTATATTGACTGTTTCAGACACCCGAACCTTTGCTACAGATACCTCTGGGGGTTGGTTGCAAGGCGCTATCGAATCTGCTGGACATGAGTTGGCCGATCGAAAAATTGTTATTGATGATATATATCAAATGCGCTCAGTGGTCAGTCAATGGATAGCCGATGAGCAGGTTCAGGTAATTGTAACCACCGGAGGTACCGGCTTTACTGGTCGCGATAGTACACCAGAGGCGCTAGCGCCCATATTTGATAAACACATAGAGGGCTTTGGAGAGCTATTTAGACAACTGTCTTATGATGAAATTGGCACGTCTACAATTCAATCTCGGTGCTTAGCTGGGTTGGCTAATAATACTGCAATATTTTGTCTTCCGGGATCTACAGGTGCCTGCAAAACCGGTTGGAATCATATTATCTCTGAGCAACTTGATAGTACTTTTGAACCCTGTAATTTTGTCCAGCATGTAGGCAAAACAGCCAAATGATGCTTACTGTCAATGAGGCGATCACACAGCTTCTTGCTGTCGCTGACGTCAGAGCAGAGGTAGAGTCTATACCGGTGGTCAAGGCTCTTGGGCGTATTTTGGCTGATGATATTAATGCTTATGTGAATGTTCCCCCGGCCGATAATAGTGCTATGGATGGCTATGCGTTTAATTTCAAACAGGCCATCAATGCTGGTTTTAAGTTACCCGTCAGTCAAAAAGTGCCCGCAGGTACACCGCCTGAGCCCTTGCAGGCAGGAAGTGCTGCAAGGGTATTTACCGGCGCTGAAATTCCCTTAGGCGCCGATAGTGTGGCTCCTCAAGAAATCTGTTTAGAGGAAAATGGGATCGTTTTTTTAGCCTCTGACTTAACACCTAATTGCCATATTAGAAACCAGGGTCAAGATACGCAGGCTGGTTCTTTGTTGCTGTCCGCTGGAAGCGCTTTAGGCGCAACTAAGATGGGATTACTTGCCTCGCAAGGGATTGTCGATGTGGCTGTTTATAAGCCACTGCGAGTAGCTATATTCTCTACCGGTGATGAACTTGTGGAGCCGGGTGTGGCGCTCCAGCCTGGCCAGATCTATAACTCAAACCGTGCACTATTGATCGGCTTGATTAAAAGTATTGGTATGCAGGCTATTGACTTGGGTGTTATTAATGATGATCTCGATGCTACTAAAAACGCTTTTTTAGGTGCATCTGAGCATGCTGACATTATTATCAGTGCGGGCGGTGTGTCTGTGGGTGAGGAAGACTACGTCAAGCAAGCAGTTACTGACATTGGGAGTGTCGATTTCTGGCGAGTCGCGATCAAACCCGGAAAGCCAATTGCTTTTGGGTCTGTCAATCAGTGTCCCTTTATGGGACTGCCGGGTAACCCTGCGTCAGTATTTGTAACCTTTATGGTGCTAGTTAGACCGTTTTTGCTTGCATCTCAGGGCTGCTCAGCAGTGGCACATTTGGTTACTCAATCAAGATCAATGTTTAGCAAAGCAAGTGAAACAAGAGAAGTATATTTACGTTGTCGTTTAATTAATAACGATGGTATTGCTGGTGTTGAGCTTCATCCTAACCAGAGCAGCGGTGTTTTGTCCTCGTCAGCCTGGGGAAATGTCTTGGTCAGGCAAAAAAGTGACGTAGACATTCAGGTGAATGACCTGGTTGATGTGTTACTGTATTAGTATGATGACGTTTGTTTTAGGACTCGCAAGAATAGCTGGAGAGGGGTAAGTGGATACTGTAAAGAAAACGACACCAGTCTCATTAATTGACCCCTTTGGTCGATCAATTAACTACCTACGTCTGTCGGTAACTGACCGATGCAATCTTCGTTGTACCTACTGTATGGCTGAGGACATGACTTTCCTGCCGAGACAGCAGATACTATCCTTAGAAGAACTAAGAGACGTCGCTGCTGCCTTTGTTGCGCTTGGCGTAGAGAAGATTAGGCTCACTGGTGGCGAACCGTTAATTCGTCGCGATATTATTAAACTGGTTTCCTCCATTTCTTGCTTGCCAGGTCTTAAAGAGGTGACCATGACAACCAACGGCATGTTGTTACCAAAAATGGCTGAGTCGTTAAAAGATGCAGGTCTTGCGAGGCTTAATATTAGCATTGACAGTTTGCATGCTGATCGATTCAAAGAAATAACACGTAACGGTGATTTGGCATTATGGCACAGGGGCATCAGTGCTGCTAAAAAGGCGGGTTTTGTTAAAATCAAACTAAATGCGGTTATCTTGGCGGGATTCAATGACCATGAAGTGCTTGATTTGGCGCGTTATGCCGTGGACAACGAACTAGATATTTCATTTATAGAAGAAATGCCTCTTGGAGCTATCTCTTCTCATGAGCGCGCTAAAACACAGATATCGAGTGAAAAAATACGTCAGCAACTTGTGCATGAGTTTAGTTTAGTCAACAGCCTTGAAACAACCGGCGGTCCATCACGGTACATGCAGGTCATAGATTCTCCTACTAAAATTGGGTTTATTTCACCAATGACGAATAATTTTTGTGGATCCTGTAATCGGGTTAGAGTAACCGCAGAAGGTAGATTATTGTTATGTTTAGGTAATGAGCATAGTATGGATTTACGAGATATTTTACGCCGTAATCCTGGCGATTATGACCTGCTTAAATCAAAAATCCTTGAAGCATTGCAGAACAAGCCAGAGCGTCATCACTTTGACCCTAATCGGACTGATATCGTACGATTCATGAATATGACCGGCGGCTAAGCGGTTAATGCGTGTCAAAAAAAGCCAAATGTAGTTGTCGCCTTTCGTTTTAACATACTGCTAAATAGCAGTGAGTCCAGTACGGAATTTACAATTTATTACTAATATGCTCATTAAGTTAAAAATCGCCTTTTAGCCGTCAATTATGCCAGCGATTGGCAACAGTGAAAAACTTTTGCAAATAGTGGTGTTGGGACTTTGATTCTGCTGATTTATTTTGTTCGGCTAGTTAGATATCTCTCAAAAATTCGCTTTCTCAACCTAGATTCAAGCTCACCACGATGGGAAGCGCTTTGGCATTTAAGGTTCTGGCAAAGAATATGTTACTACTCTTCGAAATATTTACTTGTGGCTGCATCTACGTTAAATACTGCAGTCACCATCTTGGCTATATGTTCAATTCCACAGTGGTTTCTCTTGTGGTTGAATCGATTTCATGTTGATTATTTTAAAAATATCAACGATATTGTCCTTGATCTGATTAATAATGGGCGTTTCATCTAAACACGGTCAATAGTCCCAGTTGGGTATTGTCAGCAACCGCACAGTGAATTTTTTAGAGCCAAAAAAACAGCATCAGAATATGGCAAAGCGTGCAGCTTTTTATCCCGTTGGCTTAGTATATCGTAATCAAGGGAGCACAAGGGGACATTCTAAGATGAAATCCTCCAGACTCTTGTGGTCACTTAGGGCGTCTTTTATTATCATATTAAAAGTAAAAAAGAGATGTTTTATGGCTGCGCTATTTATACATTAGAGATTGAGATGCATTTGTTAAGTATGCGGAAAATACTTGTTATAGCGGGTTATAACAATAGAGGATGGGGGGAATCTATTTGTGGGAGTTCACTCTAGCAATCAACGTCCGTTTATTGGTTGCCGATTGGCTCGGTGTTGTAGTGAGGACTATCTGAAGATTGTGTTAAAAGACGGGGAAAGAAATAACGCTTGATTGGGTGCCTTCAGCGGACAAGAATTTAATGATGGTACTTCGCCGCTCATTAATACGGGTGTTGTGTAGCATTTTCTCGCTTGAGATAAGTGCAGATTTTTCAGGTTAGTTTTCTTTCGAAGATAAAGATAAAGATCAAGATAGATAGTGTTAAATATAGCGATATTTATCAATGATATAAATAATCAAATTAATGTCAATAATAGGATTTTAAGAGATGGGTAATTTTCTTTTTAGGACGGTTTCTGATGTAGTTGTAGGGGCTGGTTGTTCGGCGAATTTGGGTGATATTCTGTCAGAAATGGGCGTTAGACGAGCCTTAATTGTTACCGATGGAGGAATTATCCAATTTGGCCTTTTGGATGATGCACTTAAAAGTCTTGAAGCCCACCAGGTAGATTACAGTATTTATGCCGATGTGGTTGCTGATCCTCCGGAATCTGTAGTGTTGGATGCAGTAAAAAAGGCTCAGGCATTTGACTGTGATGGAGTGATTGGTTTTGGCGGTGGTAGTTCTATGGATGTGGCCAAACTTCTGGCAGTATTGGTAAAAGGTCATCAGCCACTAACTGAGCTTTACGGTGTTGATCAGGTGTCAGGCACGCGGTTGCCTTTGATACAGGTGCCCACAACTGCAGGAACGGGTTCGGAGGCTACGATGGTGTCCATCATTACCACAGGTGAAAACACTAAAGCTGGAGTGGTAAGTCGTGCACTACTAGCGGATAAAATTTTATTAGATGCTAGTTTGACTATAGGACTTCCGGCCCATGTCACAGCGGCCACAGGCATTGATGCTATGGTTCATGCAATTGAAGCATACACTTCAAAACGACTAAAAAATCCTCTATCAGACATGCTGGCACGAGAGGCGCTTCGTCTTTTGGCAGATAATATTGCGACGTCGGTAAAGCAGGGAGATAATCTTGAAGCGCGCGAAGCAATGTTACTTGGCGCTATGTTGGCAGGCCAAGCATTTGCCAATGCTCCGGTTGCTGCTGTGCATGCGTTAGCTTATCCTTTGGGAGGAAACTATCATATTCCTCATGGGTTAAGCAATTCATTAGTACTGCCGTTTGTGTTGCGATTCAATGCACCACAGGCAGCTGGTCTGTATGCTGATATTGCTCAGATTATTATGCCTAACAAGGAGTTTTCATCAGATAACATTGCCACAACAGAGATTCTCGCAGATTATTTTTTAAGTCTGGCAGCGGACCTTGGGTTGCAAACATCATTGAGAGAAATGAATATTCCTGAGGCTGATTTGCCTAAATTAGCCGAAGAGGCCATGTTACAGCAACGTTTATTGATTAATAACCCGCGTGAGGTAACAATGGCTGATGCGCTTGGGGTCTACAAGCAAGCCTATTGAGTTATTGAGCTTAACTATTGGAGTACGTTTGTGAGTAATGATCAGAGATCAGGTTACCGTTATTTTTCGAATATAACCACACGTTGGATGGATAACGATGTTTACGGTCACGTCAATAATGTTGTTTATTATAGTTACTTTGATTCTGTCGCTAATAAATACCTCATTGAGGAAGGTGAGTTGGATATTCACGCTGGGACTAGTATTGGTTTTGTGGTTGCGTCTAATTGTCAGTACTTATCGCCAATTGCTTACCCTGATGAGATTGAGGCGGGATTACGAGTCAACCGGCTGGGCAATAGTTCGGTGGAGTATGGCATTGGAATATTTAAAAAAGGGATGTTACAGCCTTCAGCGATCGGAACTTTTACCCATGTCTTTGTGGACCGCTCGACAGATAAATCAACCCCAATACCCTCCAAAATTAGAGTCTCTCTTGAGGCTATTTTAGTTAATATGTAAAAGCCTTCAATAGGAGTCTGTTGTGAATTTTGAAGAAAAAGTTGTGGTTGTCACTGGTGGTGCTAATGGCATAGGTAAGGCGCTTTGCGAACAGTTTTCTGCTGCTGGTGCGAAAGTAGTTGTAGTGGATTTGGAAGAACAGGCCGCTGAGACTGTAGCAGCATCCGTTGGTGGTCTAGGTTTAAAAGCTGATGTTGGTTGCGAAGCAGATATTCAGGGAGTTATTGTAAAAACCGAAGCTACCTTGGGCCCGATTGATATTTTCGTATCCAATGCAGGAGTTTCATTTGGTGATGGCCCTGGTTGGTTGGCCGCCTCAGCATCAAACAAGGCTTGGGAAATTAGTTGGAATGTTAATGTGATGGCACATGTATTTGCGGCACGAGCAGTTGTGCCGGGAATGATTAAACGTGGAGGCGGTTATTTAGTCAATGTCGCATCTGGAGCATCTTTACTCTGTCAAATGGGTGATGCAGCTTACTCTACGACGAAGACTGCAGCCTTAGGATTTGCCGAGTCTCTGTCTATTACCCATGGTGATGACAATATCTCAGTATCTGTTGTTTGCCCTCTCTATGTGGCGACACGGATGACAGAGGGTGGTCGAGGCGTCAGTGGTATGGATGCAATAATGAGTGCTGATGATGCTGCTAAGGCTGTTTTAGTGGGTATGGCCAAACAACAATTCTTAATTATGCCTCATGAAGAATTAGATATGTATGCAAAGCGCAAAGGTGCTGATTACGATCGATGGCTTGGTGGAATGCGCCGAATGCGTCGGGACTTTATTGAAAAAAATCCCGATTATGATTATCAACGATAAGTAAAAGTGAAAAGTCCAGTGCAGATTCAAACACTATTTCTGGTCTTGTTAATGCTGTTGTCAGTGTTGGCATCGGTCGGTACGTTCGCAAACATTGATTTTAGTGATTATGATGAAGATGTGGCCGCGTTACTAAGAGAGTATCAGGTCCAATCAGACAAACAGGGCTCCTATAATCCATCGGTATTGATGTTCAATGAGTCCTTTGATCAAAACACTCTGGTTGATTTTGAAAATGGTTTGATTGTGGTAACAGCGGAATCTGAAAAGATGCTGCAACAGTCAATAATGGATGTGCTCCTCACGCAAATCGACCCGACTGTTATCGATGCAAAAACCGCTCAAGACTTTGGCCTTGTCAATCAACGTACCAATCGCCCTTTTTTTTGGGGGCAGGTACTTGATCATCATCAAAAGCCTATAGGTGACGAGAAGGCTGCTATAGCCTTCGCCAAATTTCTGTTACGGCGCAAGACCAGTAAACTTGGTCGCTATACTATTTCTATTGATATGGTAGCTACCCATAAAGACATAGCTGGTGGCAAATACGTTCAATATGTCAAGTCTGCTGGCCAACAGTACAATATACCTATATCACTGGTCATGGCTATTATGGAGACAGAGAGCTCATTTAACCCCTTTGCACGCTCTCAGTCCAATGCTTTAGGATTAATGCAGATCAAAGCTGATACCGCTGGTCGTGACTACTTTGAGATTATTAAGGGTTACCAACACACACCTTCTTCGGCTTTTCTTTATAATCCTAAAAATAATATAGAGGTGGCTGCCGGGTATTTGAGTATTCTACAAAATCGTTATTTGAAGGGTATAACTGATCCAAAAAAGCTCGAGTATGCTGTTATTTCTAGTTACAACGGTGGCGCTGGTAATTTATGGCGTAGCCTGAATAAGTCTGGCAACAAAAAGCAAGCTATCAGACGTATTAACAGGATGTCGCAAAAAGAGTTCTATTGGTTTTTAACCAACAGACATATTCGTCAAGAAACACAACATTATGTAAAAAAAGTTATGGGTAAAAAGTACAAGTACAGCAATTTGTAGTGCTGATTTCAGTTTGGGGATACATCGCCACGAGGATATTGTAGTTGGATGTTGACTTATTAAAATAGAGTTGGATATAAATGACTGATGGCCACGATGCAGTAAGTGCCAAAAAACAGGGAAGACTTCAGCGTTCTTCGGCTTCATCTGGAAATTTTGTCACTAGTTTTTCTCAAGTTTTGCAACGCCATGGTGCTTTGATGAGTATCATAGCCGTAACTTTATTACTGATTCCTGGCTGCACTGATACATTGCTCAAACTGATTACTCCTTTTCAGTCGGCTCCTCGTGACTACTTCTGGGCGACACTCCTTATTTTGTCTGTATTTCTATCATATTGGATTGTAAAGGACCGTCAAATTAATACTGAACAGTTAGTTTGGGCGGCTTATCTATTTTTTATCTCCTTGCTAGAAGAAATAGCGTTTAGGGCTTTATTGCCGGTACTTTTAGCTAATACCGTTGGTATTATTATGGCGGTGGTACTCAGTAATCTTATCTTTGCCAGTGTTCATTACATCACTCTGCGTTGGAAATTTAGTAACTGTATCGGTGTGTTTATAGGTGGCTTGGCGCTTAGCCGTCTACTGAATAACACCGAGGATATTGTCCTGGTCATTCTTGTCCATTGGGTGGCAACTTTTTTAAACACTCCGTTGGCACCAACGTTAAATAAAACACAGGCAAGCTAAGCTGACGGTTGATCAGCGTGGAGATGATGGCGAGCAAATTATAATTTTCTATGGACATTGCCATGCATGCATAGGCACCTATCGCGCGTCGGTACTCGGTCTTTTTTACAAGCGAAGAATTTTTGGTATCACCGTAAGAGTAACTTTAGTGATAAGGGTATTCCCAGTTTGTTGTCACATGTTCGACCACCGGAGCAAGTATTGATTTAAGGATAATGAGCGCTTGAATTCACTTGGTCATTAGGTTTTGTTCGCAATAGGACTGGCTAGATAGTATGTAGAGCTGCTGAGAGGGTCAATTAACAATCGTGATTAGTGCAGTAAGAAAACAAATATTTCCCTTTAATTCCTGGTTTAAAGGAGCCTTTGGTTTAGATTAGTAGGGTTTAATGTGTGATTATCACTCCGTCAGTTTTTGCGAGACTAAAATACTTCTCGCGCTGGGTATTCATCTATATTTTGCTGTGTCTGAGGGAGTAAAAATGTAAATTTAAATAAATGCGCGATATGCAAATGACAACCGACGAACTTATGCGGCGATGGTCCCTTAAGAGCGTTTGAATATTTTATCAATCGCCAGCGATGGAGTCAGATATTGTGATATTTCTGCTAACTCCGGTTTGCATTTAATTGACCATAGATTGAGATATGCGGAATTAACTATAGGTGATGATCCGGCAATAGCCCCAACTGTAGATTCGTCTAATTTTGATAGAATGATCTTATGGCGCAGAGCTAAAGACTCTGGTTTTATTTGTCTTTTTAGCCTGCTTATATTAAAAATTCATCATATGCTGAACGTCTGGTGATTACTTCAAGTTGAGTCTGTAACAGTAGTTTAGGTATAGGACATCTGTGATTTTTAATGAGGTTACAGGCCTTTGATTGGAATGAGTAAAACCAAAAGAGTAGTTTAAAAAATAGTCTATTTGATCCCCTAGTTAGAGATTGCTTTGGTATGGTTCACACAGAGGCAGCTCAACTGAGCGTCGAATAATGGAGTGATAGTGTCATTGGAAAATTTACTGAAATTAATATTTTTGAGCAGTTTTTTAAAAATATTGATCGCCATGAATGGCTGGCGTCTGTACCGAACATTTATATATTTATCCTCGCGCAGCAGACAGTGGGGACAGGCCTTGATCGT
The DNA here is from genome assembly GCA_029254005.1 of Porticoccaceae bacterium. GTDB lineage: Bacteria > Pseudomonadota > Gammaproteobacteria > Pseudomonadales > Porticoccaceae > HTCC2207. The sequence continues at coordinate 25,435 of JAQWYJ010000074.1, forward strand.
CAATTAGCGGCGCATCAGAGAAGCGGACAGCCTGCAACGACATTAGGTTAGATGTATATTGGCAAAACATTATTCGGCACAATCTAGATTTTGCCCTTAAGCGTATTTTTAGCACGGTTCGATTGGCTGGTTGTCCTCACTATAGTATGGTTCTGGGTATACCTTTGACCAAGTAAGAAACTCTGTTTCTAGATTTACCTAGCTCGGAATTTTAATCAACATGAAGTCTCATCAAACCCTCTTGAATTGTGCTGGCGACTAAGCGACCGTCTTGACTATAAAAAGATCCGCGACTTAATCCGCGAGCATGGCTAGAGCGAGTACTATCCATATGGTACAGCAGCCATTCATCGGCTTTGAAACTGTCGTGAAACCAAATGCAATGATCAAGCGATGCTGGTTGAAGTTTAGGATTCATGATGCTTATGGCATGCGGCATAAGCGCGGTGCTCATTAAACTAAAGTCTGAGGCATAGGCTAGTATAGCGTGATGAAGACGACTGTCGGTAGCGGCGGGTAATTCTCCAGCTGCCTTTATCCAAATTAGCTGTTCAGGCTTTCTAGGTAATGGGTCAATATAATTGATCGGCTCTACAGAGCGCATCTGAATAGGACGAAGTGACGGTCGGTTTTTGGACGAACGTTTGACGGTTGATGGATCAAGTTGCTCTCGTATTTTTGCCCATCGGTGGTTATCGTCTTGTAACTCGTCCGGTCCCGGACAGTTAGGCATTTGCGCTTGGTGATTTAAACCCTCTTCGAACACTTGAAAAGACATCTCGGTATTAAAAATAGCTTTTCCTCGCTGAGAGGCGACTACTCGTCGAGTATTGAAAGAACCGCCATCACGAATGTTGTCTACTTCATAAAGTATGGGAACAAGGGGGTTCCCGGGACGTAAAAAGTAGGCGTGCTGGGAGTGTATTAGTCGATCTTCATCCACCGTATCTTGAGCAGCTCGCATAGCCTGTGCAAAAACTTGACCGCCAAATACTCGTTGATTAGTGGTCTCTGGTGTAGATCCCCTGTAAATATTAGTATCTATCTTTTCTAGTTGCAAAATATCAAGCAGTTGCTGCAACGCATCATTCATGCTGGGCTTCCTCTATGATAGTGGTCGATGGGTAACTATGCATCGGCAATTTTAACAACTAACTTGCCAAAGTTTTTGCCGCTAAATAGCCAGCTAAAATACTCCGGGGCATTTTCAAGTCCATCGACAAGCGTTTCTTTATAGTTTAATTCACCATCAGACACCCATTTGGTCAAAGCAGCATTTGCTTCGCTAAATTCTGCATAATAATCGAACACTAAAAAGAACTTATGCTCTGGTGGGTTTTCCAATTCACCAAAAATATGGAATGGGGTTCGCTCTTTTTCCATATCTGTCGTATTGTAGCTTGAAATAAAACCACATATTGGCGCGCGAGCTCCCGGATTTAGTTGCTTTGCCACTGTTTCAGTGACGGCTCCACCAACAGACTCGAAGTAGATATCTATACCTTTTGGGCAGGCTATTCTTATCGCTTCATCCAAACCATCTGCCTTATAATCCAAGCAAGCATCGAACCCTAGCTTTTCCACGACATACCGGCATTTTTCCTGACCGCCAGCAATGCCGACAACACGTAGACCTAGCTTTTTGCCTATTTGACCGACTACTGAGCCTACTGCGCCTGATGCTGCAGAGACAACCAGTGTTTCGCCGGCCACAGGCTTACCTTCTTTTATCAGTCCAAAATAAGCTGTTCTTCCAGGCATTCCACATACTCCAAGATAGGTGGAGAGAGGCGCAATATTTGGATCGACAGAGTAGGTCATAGGATCTTTTTCATGACAGATAAAATATTCTTGCCAGCCAGAACGGCAGCATACATGATCGCCCACGGCATAGAGTGCTGAATTGGACTGAATTACTACCCCAGCTGTCTCCGCTGCCATTACACCACCAATAGGTACTGGCTCAGCGTATGATTTGGCATCGCTCATCCGGCCTCTCATGTAGGGGTCTAGTGATAAATATAGTGTTTTTATAAGTATCTCACCCTCTTTGAGATCATCTAAAATAGAAGTCTCTAAACGAAAATTATCTTCATTTGGCGTCCCTACGGGACGACTAGCTAGGACGATACTTTTGTTGGCGATAGCAAGCATAGAAACTCCATTCAATAGGCTGTGGCAGCCGGGTAGACGAAAAAACCAGTAGTTTACTATTTGCTAGCCAGCAGAGCTATAAGATCGCGAATTTTACACAATTTTATGTGGGCCACCAGTCACCGAAGTGCTTGAAACGAGCTTCGGCATACTGTAACTTCAATTTCTCAAAAATAATCATCATTGAGAGGAGTCGACCGAACCTATCTCAATAACTGGTCTTTATCTAGGAGTTGTATGTGAGTGATTTAAACGTTTTTCGACAAGAAACCCGGGAATGGCTAGAAGAAAATTGTCCGCAAAGTATGCGTTCGCCAATTATTGCTGGAGAGGGTGCTTGTTGGGGTGGTCGGAACTGGGTATTTGCCAATGAAGACCAAAAACTTTGGTTAGATCGTATGGCGGATAAAGGTTGGACCGCGCCAGATTGGCCAGTTGAGTATGGTGGTGGAGGCCTTAGTAAGGCGCAACACAAAATTCTTAAGTCAGAGATTGCGCGTATAAAGGCCCGATCCCCACTAGATAGCTTTGGCATTTGGATGATTGGCCCTGCGCTGCTTAAATTCGGTTCAGAAGAACTCAAACAACAACATTTACCGCCTATTGTCCGTGGCGAAATTCGCTGGTGTCAGGGTTACAGTGAACCTAATGCTGGCTCTGACTTGGCTGGTTTGCAAAGCAAGGCTGTTGATATGGGTGATCATCTTATTGCCAACGGCCAGAAAGTTTGGACATCCTATGGTGATAAGGCCGACTGGATGTTTTGCCTTCTTCGGACTGATCCTGATGCCAAAAAACAGATGGGGATTAGCCTCGTTCTTTTCGACATGGAAACACCAGGGGTAACGCCTAAACCGATTAAATTGATTTCTGGAAGCTCACCTTTTTGTGAGACCTTTCTTGATGATGTTAGAGTAGAAAAAGATCAAGTTGTCGGTGAGATTAACCAGGGCTGGACAATCGCCAAGTACCTGCTTACTCATGAGCGTGAGATGATCGGTGGTATGGGCTTAGCCGATACAGGATCAAAGTCTTTGGGTAGTTTGGCCGCCAAAAAGGTAGGTACTCAACAGGGCCGGCTTAGCGACCACTACCTGCGAGCTGAAATCGGCAAATGGGAGATCGATGGGGCGGCGTTTGCATTCACCGTGGAACGTGTGACTGATGAAGTTAAATCTGGACATGGCGTTGGTGCTACGTCAGCCATGCTCAAATATTATGGGACTGAATTGAATAAACGTCGATTTGAACATTTAATGAAGATTAATGGAAGCGATGCCATGATGTGGGAGGGCGATGCATCCAATGATGGTTGGACGGCCAAAACATGGTTGCGTACG
>JAQWYJ010000103.1 GCA_029254005.1 Porticoccaceae bacterium
CCGGCATAGCCACGAACAACCCTGAAGGGGATATTATTTCTTTCAAGATAATCGGCAATATAACCCGGATGCTTATCATCCATATGCAAGAAAATCAGTACCTCTTTGCTCATATCTTATCCTAAATTGCATCGAGCATTTTGTACCACATCATACCTACTGCCATGGCAGGTCGCCTCAACAGTTTTCCACCGGGCCAAGGTAAGTGGAACATTTTATTCATAATATCGAATCGATGAGTATCTCCATCGACGGCCTCAGCAAGAATACGGCCAGTCATATGAGTAGGCGCCACACCATGCCCTGAATAACCGCTGATATAGAGTACATTACTGTTTTTGATACGACCAATTTGAGGCATCCGTCGAACGCTAATGCCCATTCTTCCAGACCAGCTATAATCAATATGAGCATTTTTTAAACTAGGGAAGACCTTAGCCATTTTGGCATGCATAATAGCTTGTGCATTTGCAGGCTCTAGTCCTGAGTAATTAGATAAACCCCCAAAAAGCAAGCGCTTGTCAGCGGAGAGCCTGTAATAATCTAGAGCAGTTCTAGAATCACACACAGCAACATCGCGCACCATAGTCTGCCGCAATTGTTCATCAGAGAGCGGTTCAGTAGCAATAATACAGCTAGTGGCAGGTAACACACGTGCGTCCAAGTAAGGAACCAAATTACCCATGTAGGCATTGCCGCACAGAATGACGTGATTAGCCCTTATAGTGCCTTTATCGGTATGTACAGCCGGACTTTCACCATAGGTAATGCTGGTTATCTGTGTTTGTTCAAAAATTTTTGCGCCCATTGACTCCGCAACTTTTGCTTCACCAATACATAAATTGAGCGGTTGAATATGTCCCCAATCTTCTCTGTAGTAGCCGCCAATGTATAAATCAGAGTTGACATACTGCTTTATTTCATTTTTGTCGAGCAACTCAATGGCGGGTTCTTCTCTGGCCCATTCGCGATAACCTTTTAGGTGGCGCTTTTTTAGACCAACTTCGCAATAGCCCCATTTTAAATCACAATCAATATTATACTTTTCAATGCGTTGTTTGATAATTTCTACACATTCACTTCCCATATTCTCAACAATACGGACACCTTCACTACCAATGCTTGAGCGAAAAGCACTGGGATCACTGCCATAGCCACCAATTATTTGGCCGCCGTTGCGACCAGTGGCGCCCCAGCCAACACGGTTCGATTCTACCAAAGCCACCTTATAGCCACGCTCGCAGAGTTCAACAGCAGTTGCAACACCACTAAAGCCAGCACCAACAATAACTACCTCTACATCCAGGTCACCATCTAATTGAGGATAATCTGTTTGCCAATTTGCAGAGGCCGCATAATATGAAGGTGCGTGCTCCTTAGTCTCTTTTGTTGCCTTTAAAAACATAATCAATTCCTTTTATCTACTAATTCAATTTCACCTGAGACAACGCCTTTAAATACCAAGTTATAAACTCATAACAGGTGGATTCGTGTTCTGGATGATAGGGTCCTGGTTCAAAAAAATGCGAGTTCACACCTTCGCTATTTCGAAGGATAATAAACTCATCTTCTAGGCTCGTTTCATGCCACAGCCAGGTAAGATCATCTTTAATATAATCGATACCCTCAACAGCGTCACCATTAACATACCAGACCAACTCCATGTCAGTTTCAGTAATACTGCGAGGAATAAACCGGTACAAAACGCAGTGGTCAGGGTAATTTAGCATGAAGGTCAAAGGGCCCATCTGAAAATCACCGGCTCCACCATCGTAGCCTTTTATATGGCCCATCAAAGGTGCGACAGGTTTACCACCTTTACTGCCACTTTGAAAACCCTCGTAGAGCGCATAGCGACTGTGGTAAGAACAGGCACCAAAGGCGGCTGAATCGTTGTAGTAACCGTAGTACTCTTTCGCAATTCCTGTAACGCCAGTTACCTCATCAGCTCGGGCCCACATTGCCTCGTTAATCGGTTTCACCTTATGCGCTAATGCTTGTAAGGTATGCAATTTAGCGTAATGTTGATGAGAGCTTGCACAGTGATAACACTCAAGGTAGTTCTCTAGGCAAAGTTTCCAATTAGCGTTGATACGGTATGTCTTAGCTTCCGCGACCTTAGCGTTTTCAAGATCATAAGCACCTAACTGAGTGGTAATATTCGATAATGGCTTCTCAAAATCGGGGGCATCAGGATCACAATTAATGAAAATCATGCCCTGAAAAACAATTAATTTAACCGGCTTTAGCGCATAGTCATCAAAGTTAAAACCATCCACATTATGCATGTCACGGGCTGCTTTTAGCGAACCATCGTTACCGTAACCCCAACCATGATAAGGACACACAAAGGATCGACGATTACCATGGCTCTCCTCACACACGCGCGCACCACGATGGCGGCAAATATTGTGCATGGCGCGAACCTGACCTTTGTTGTCTCGACATATAATGATTGAATCTTCACCTATATCAAATAAAAAGAAGTCGCCTTTTGCAGCTATTTGACTTATGTGACCTGCGTATAACCAGCTCTTAAAGATAATGTTTTCAAGCTCAGCCTGATAGGTAACATGAGAACGATAGAAATAAGGATCAATAGAAAATCCTGGCTTACCCTGCTGGGTAGTGGCCATATCAACCATTTTTCGCTTTGTATCAGAGACATCTGTCGCAATAAATTTCATAGTAACTACCCAATTTTAGGGTCTAAAAGTGCCCTTTGGCTTTACTATACAATATTTTTTTAAATGAGCATATAGTCAGTTAAATGATTATTTAATACGCTTATTTTAACCCTAACTACATTGCCCGAAGATACCAGTCATAATCTATATTTGACACTTGGGCGACAAACTCTTCGCACTCGCCTCGACGTACAGTACCAAAAAGTCTGCAATAGTCCTCGCCTAAATATTGCGGCAAGATCGCGCTACTGTCGAACTCATCTAAGGCAAGCGACCAGATTCGAGGCAAGGTAATCTCTTCTTCGATCTCAAGCCCTTCAGGAATCATTTCACCTGGATCACAACCCTGACTTATACCGTGATGAACACCAGCTGCCAGCGCCGCCATGACTAGATAAGGATTAGCATCAGCGCCAGACACTCGATGTTCAACTCGACAATCATTAACGCCAGAAACTGGGATACGTAATGCTACATCGCGATGGTTATAACCCCAATTTGGTGTTAGAGGCGCAAAATTACCCGGAATCAAACGACGGTAAGAATTTGCATTTGGTGCAAATATAGCCATGGAGTCCGCCATGGTATCAGCCAAGCCTCCAATAGCATGACGCAGAGTATCAGAAATAGCGGGCACAACATCAGACTCAGGGTTAGCAAATACATTGACACCATCGTCATCATACAAGCTGAAGTGGATATGTAATCCACTACCTGGCACATCCATAAAGGGTTTGGCCATAAATGTTGCAGCCATTCCGTGATACCGCGCCACGCCTTTAATAATCCGTTTAAGAAGTACCGCATGATCGCATGCAGTGATAGGATCGTCTACATGATGTAAATTAATTTCAAATTGCCCTGGTGAGAACTCAGAATGCACCGTAGTCATAGGCACATTTTGCAGTTCACAAGCTTTCCGTACATCTTCGAGAAAATCATCGTTATCCCAGAGATCCTCGGGCATTGCATACTGAGTACCTGACTGCTCTACATTAGTACCCGGCACTTTTGCTAGCTGCGGCTGCGGTACTGCAGAATCACCATTTTTAATTAAATAAAACTCTAGCTCGGTTGCAACAACTGGCTTGAGACCCATGGCCTGCAACGGTTGCAGTGCTTTTATGAGAATATTGCGGCTATCAAACAGAGCAGGACTACCGTCCAATTCGGTAAAGGTGCCCAACACCTGAGCAGTATCAGATTTTAACCATGTAATAGGCGCTAGCGTGTTGGCAATTGGATGAATCAACTTATCAGGATCACCCTCCAAATTAGCAAAATCTACTTCATCGCAAAATTCACCGCGCACATTGAGCAATACGGTAGATGCAGGACCCTTAACGCCATCACAAAAAAATGTAGTAAATTCAGTAGCTGGAATGCGTTTACAGCGAACAATGCCATTCATGTCAGGCATTAGAATCTCCAGCATTTTTATCTCTGGATACTGTTTGATGAATCTTTGTAGTTCTGGCTCTGTTGCAATATTAATTGTCATATTTCTAGCTTATATCCGTTTTATTTTACTTCGCCAATATCATCAATGCATCTAAACCTATACATCCGTCGCTTGTTAGCATTATTGGGTTAATATCCACTTCAACCAATATATCTTTCATTTCAACTGCAATTTCAGATAATCTCGCAGCCGCCTCACAATAGGCGTCAACATCAACTTTCGATGCCCCGCGAACACCTGATAAAAGCGCTGCCATCGACAGCTTTTTTAAGGCTCTCTTTACTGTATTTGCATCAAATGGTGGTATCAGCACAGCAGCATCTCCCAATACCTCAGCAAAAATGCCACCAAATCCCACTACCACTATTGGCCCAAACTGGCTATCTTGACTAACACCCAAAATCATTTCAATGCCACTTGACTGCAACATTGGTGCAACCATTGCCAGAGGCCCGAGACGATCAGTCATCTCTCTATATGCCTTCAACAGACCTGTCTGGTTAACAATATCTAGTGCAACACCACCGACATCCGTCTTGTGACTTATTTCAGATTCGGCTGTTTTCAATACTAATGGAAACCCAACACTACGCCCTGCCAAGATCAATTCTTCTTCGCTGCCCACCAAAACACTCTGCAGCATTGGAATGCCCAGATCAATCAAGCACTGGCTAGCCAAGGTTTCTGTTACCCTAGTTTCAGCCTGCAACCGTTGACGCCAGAGATCATAACGAGTCTGATCTGGTCCCACAGTGGGCGTCGTTTTTTGCGACTGAAAATCTCGGTAGCTTAACAGACAGCGCGCGCCTACTAAGAACTGACTCACACCGTCGATTACTGCAAAACCCTCATGAGTCGACGTTATCGCCAATTCATCACTACCACTACCCTGCCTATTGGCAACGAGAAACACTGGTTTTCCAGATGCCCTATGCGCCTGATAAAGATACCCTAGGTAAGCTGAATAGACTTCACTCTTAGGACCGCGATCATGAATCACCGCCCCAAATGCCGCACCGGTGTCGGTCAGCAAAGCAGTAAAGCAGTCAGCCATAATAGCATTGGCATTAGGGCCGCCCGCTCCCCAGCCGTCCAGTGGATTAACAGCAGGCAACCCAACATCAAGTAAATCTTTTAACGTAGAAACTGTCGATGACTCAAGATCTGTGAGGGGAACCTTCAATGAATCTGCAAGATCGATCATCAGCTGTCTCTCGCCCCCTGAGTCATGCAACGAAACAACTCCTCCTTGAGCTACCGGATGAGGTTGTGCAAACATCACAAGCGTTGTGGCCAATTGGTCCATATCATCAACTCGCTGCACACCATAACGATCAAACAGTGCGCTATAACATTGATCACTGCCAGCCAAGGCCCCCGAATGGGACACTGCTAGCTCTGCTGCTAAATCAGTACGCCCCACCTTAAGTACAATAATCGGAATATTTCGCTGATTAGCTTTTTTAAATGCTTGGACTAGCTTGTCTGGATAACGACTAGTTTCCAGAAATAGCCCTACCACTCTGGTCTCTTCTAAATCAAGCGCATAATCCAAGTAATCTTCCATGGACACGGTGAGCTCATAACCACTGGACACCGCAAAATTAAATTGCAGCCGCTGCTCACAGTCGACAATGCCCGACATGCCAGCACCTGACTGACTAATCAAACATACATTGCCAGGATAAGGGTGATCTCGAGTATCAAAACCACCTGCTAGGACCCTATCTCGCACATTATAAAAACCCATACCATTAGCACCAGCAATGAGAAGCCCAGCGGCCAAAGCTTTATCAGCAATTCGTTGTTTTAAATTTGGCGTACCGTCATTATCTAAAAGAAGCGATGAAAATATAGTGCAAGCGGGTATACCTAAAGAAATGATTTCATCAATAGCCGCCTCTACACGAGGATCTCCAATGGCAAAAATCACCATCTCAGGACGTTCGGACAAAGCTGCCAATGATGGATAACAAGTGAGACCTAAAACTTCCTGATAAGCCGGATTGACAGGGTAAATGGCTCCCTTAAAACCACCGCGAAACAGATTGACAATAGCTTCATTGCCGACGGCACCACTTCTTTGCGAAGCACCAAGGACTGCAATTGATGCAGGTTTTAAAAGTGGTTGTAGCCGGTGATCAATCATTAGAAGTCCGGTGCTGGTGTTTGCCTTTTTCGTGGTGGGTTAAACACAGCACCCTCTATGACAGTGCACTTAGCCATAACACGGGTCCACTTTAACTCTCGCTCATAATAAATTTCAGCCACTAATTTTTGCCCAACCTTGCCATATTGAGCATCAACCTGAGCAAAGGCTACGTTGGTTTTTGCCGTTGGGCACCATGCAGCGGTTGTAACAGTGCCAACTTCCTTACTGCCAGAATAAATAAAAGCATGCTCTGCGGGCTTGTTACCTTCGACATCAAGATACACAAAAGCATAACGAGATCCTTCTTGCTTTTCTTTAAGTAAGGCTTTTCGGCCGTTAAAGACAGGCTTATCAAATGAAACCAACCAACCGAGACCTAACTCAAAGGGAGACCTCGAACGCCCAGTACGAATCGCTTCTTCAGCAGGAATAAAATCAATCCCAGCCTGCAGAAAACCTGTCTCGGTACGCAACATATCTAATGCCGCACTTCCAATAGCGCGGATACCTCGTAACTTTCCCGCTGCAAACAGGTCATCCCAGAATGGTTCAGCAAAAGTCGGATCAATCCAAATTTCATACCCAAGATCACCGGTAAAACCTGTACGGCTAATCATGACTTCAGCCCCTTTGAAGGGATAACGCGCAATACCAAAAGGCTTGAGATGTTCAATACCATCAAAACCCATATCTTTAAACACAGCACAGGATGTTGGGCCCTGCACGGCTAGGGCAGCGACGTCAGCAGTCTCATCAACAATAGTGACATCAAAGCCCTCTGCCGACCACATCAGCCAATCAAGACAACGCGCATAGGCACAGAGTCGATAATCATTTTCAGCTAAATGAAAAATAGTACCGTCATCCATCACTTGACCATTGTCATCACACCACACAGTATAGGCAACGCGATCCACAGCGATCTTACTAATATCTCTGGTCACTAACCGGTTGAGGTAAGCACCAGCATCTGGACCTGTAAATCGATACTTTATCATCGGTGATATATCAAAAACTCCAGTATTACTGCGCACAGCAAAATACTCTTGTTCAACACTGGTATAAGCCGCCGCACTCCGGTAACCCTTCCAGTCTTCCCACAAGTTAATCTCACATAATGCCAAACATCGTGAATGAAAAGGCGTCTCTAAAATCATTGTTTCATCATGTGGCATCATGCTGATGTACCTCGCTTAATAATTTCTTTCGCTGCGTTGTGCCCTGCCAGTCCCATTACACCGCCGCCAGGATGATTACCAGCACCACAGAGATATAATCCACCTACCGCAGTACCATATTGAGAGGCTCCAGGGAAAGGACGCATCATCAGGATTTGATCAAGACTAATCTCACCATGATGCCAATGACCACCATGAATATGGAAACGCTGCTCTATATCAACCGGTGTTAATAACTCACTCGCAACAATTTTATCTTTTAGGTCAGGCGCAAAGTCAGCAAGTCGATCAATAACTAATTCTGTGAACGCGCCTTTATTCTCCTCTGTCCAACCCCCAGTTAAATCATAGGGGGCATACTGTACAATCACCGACATGACATGCTTTCCACTTGGCGCCAGATTCGTGTCGTGGATAGATGGAATACTGATGTCCATCGCAGGTTCTGTGGAATATTCACCGTACTTTGAGGGGTTAAACGCGTTCTCAACATAGTTCATAGTCGGAGCAATAACCAATCGCTGTCCCATCTGTTGTTCAGTTAACCCGGTAAAGTTAGGTAAACCATCTAACGCGATATGTAATTTAGCTGTATCACCTTTCATGCGCATGGTTTTTACCCGACGCGCAACACCAGTCTCAATGTTTGACAACCCCACCAGGTTATTAAAAGTTGTTTTGGGATCTGCATTTGACACCACTAAGGATGCGTTGACCACTCGGCCATCTCTCAAGGTAACACCGGTGGCACGATCTACATCTATATTAATCTTACTAACCGCAGCATCTACTTCAATATCAACACCACTTGCTGCTGCCGCCGCGGCCATAGCTTTACCCACAGCACCCATGCCACCTTGAACGACCGCAGGACCTTGGAAGCCAAAAATGGCACCCATGCGACGATAAATATAACCATAAACAGTGTTAGGAGAGCGCGGCCCCATGTGTGACCCTAGCAAAGAATCTAGACTAATAGCTCCCTTCAATAAATCATTTTCAAAGTTTTCTTCCATAACATCGTAAATGTTGATCAACGCCAAACGCATAAGATCACTCATATCTTCTTTGCCGAGCATTTTCATACCAAAACCAAGCTTTGCCAGCGTAATACGATCTGTGAAATTACCTTCAACTAATTTTGGTGCACGGCGGTTGAACGCCGCAGCTAGGACCTTACAAAACTTAGAAATTTGATGATTAAACGCCACAAAAGCCTTACGATCCTCTTCCGATATATTTTCTCCCTCAAGCTTGTCGCCATCAATGGTAAGGTGATTACCGTCTTCAGCCAATGCAATGGTACAGAGATTTTCCGCCGCAAGTGCCAATCCGTGTTTAGTAAGGTCCAACTCAGAGGCTACCTTGGGGTTTAATTGAAATAGCCAATGTGCGCAAGATGACACTGAAAATTGATCACTAAACTCAGCAGTGGCAGAAGCGCCACCCAGCGCATCATTGGCTTCTAGGACTAGAACGTTTCGGCCATCTTTTGCCAGATACGTCGCGCAAACAAGTCCATTATGACCGCCGCCAACAACGATAACATCATAGTGTTTATCAACATTAATCATCGTCATAGCCTCCAGGCACAGTGTTGGTTAACTTGAGATCCATAAGTATTTCTCGCGCCGCATTGGCCCCTGGTGCAGCCATTACACCACCCCCTGGATGCGTTCCAGAACTGCACATATACATTCCTTTTACCGGTCCACGATACTGGGCATAACCCGGGAATGGTCGATTGAACAACAACTGGTCGAACGTTAACTCACCCATGAAGATATTTCCCTCTGTCAGGCCCACCTCATTTTCAATATCTTGTGGCGTTCTGGTCTCACAATGCAAAATTAAATCTTTAAAGTCAGGGCTATAGTTACTTATTTGATCAATAACGGTCTTTTCAAACCCAGCTTTGTCCTCAGCGGTCCAGTCACCACCGTTAATTTTTGGTGGTGCATATTGCACGAAAACCGACATCATGTGCTTACCGGGAGGTGCCATGGTTGGATCGATTTGGGTGGGAATCAACATATCTACATAAGGGTCTTTAGACCAGGTCTCAGCCTTCCAATCATCATAGGCACGTTCCATTTTTGGTAAAGAATCGCTAAAGTGCTTCTCACCCAAACAGAGGGGACTTTCCTTTGGCAAACCTGTGAATGTAGGCAGGCCATCCAGTGCGATATTTAGTTTTCCTGAAGACCCACGAATTTTAAAGTTTTTAGCCTTGGTAACTACATCAGCTGGAAGATCGCTCTCATCCATAATTTTCAGAAATGTCCGTTTGGGGTCAAGATTTGACACCACAATATCTGCATAAAGTTCGTCACCATTAGCCAGAGCAACGCCTTTTGCCTTACCATTTTTGACAATTATTTGTGCCGCTTCGGCGTCGCACTTAATGGTCCCGCCAAACGACAAAAAAGACTTTGACAAGGCCGCTGCTACTGATCCCATGCCACCGCGAGCAAAACCCCACGCACCGACAGATCCATCCACATCGCCCATATAATGATGCAGTAGGACATAAGCTGTTCCTGGTGAATAAACTCCCAAGGCAGTACCAATGATACCGCTACCCGCTAAATGCGCTTTAATGACATCAGACTCAAAGTATTCATCTAGAAAATCTCCAATACTCATTGTCCAAAATCGCATAGTGTCGGCAAGGCCCTCTTCGCCCATACTACCGAAAGATTTTGCCAAAAGAGCTAGCTCCTTTAGATCTCGAGGCTTCAATGACGTAGGATCTGGAGGAGTTCGCATCAAGAAAGGACGTATCAAGCGTGTTTGCTTCATGACGTCCGCCTCATAGCGCTCATAGGCACTGGCATCTCTTTTTGAATGTCTTGCGACTTCACGCAACAGTCTCTCATGATCAGCATGATTACCAAAGTAATCACCATTTTCTTTGAAGGTGACACCACCGCCATAGGGCACTACTTGCAAACCATGGCGAGGTAATTCTAAATCTCGGATTATTTCAGGACGAAGTAGACTACAAACATAGGAACAATTAGAGTATTTCCAATTGGGGTATAACTCACGGCTCACCGTAGCCCCGCCGATGTAAGCATTTTTTTCTAATACTAAAACCTTTAGCCCAGCCTTGGCTAAATAGGCCGCATTAGTCAGCCCGTTATGCCCTGCTCCAATAATGATCGCATCATATTTTTTCATAGTGTGAGACTACTCCAAACCATCAACCGTTGCCAGAAAGGCGTTATTAGCTATATTAATCCTTTGAGAATGCCAAAAAACAAAACGCCTGTCTACAAAAAATGAATGGTTATTCATTCAGTTGCACGCAGTTAACCAATGGTTTAAGGTTTCGTTGTGTCCAATAATTTTTAAGCTTTTTTGAGACATAGGCCGCTGAGAATTCTTGATGGGAGAGTAAATGGAAGCGTTAAAAACACCACTTGTGAACACGCCAAGATCGCTTTCCAAGCAGGCGCGGCGAAAACAACTCATTGAGGCAACTATAAAATGCATTGCTGATAAAGGCCTGTCTGGAACTACTATGGCCGATGTGACCCAGCAAGCGGGACTGAGTCTAGGTATTGTTAACCTCCATTTTCAAAGCAAAGAAAAATTATTGATTGAAACCATGCGCTATATCTCTAATGAATATACCAATGGACTAACGAAAATATTTAACGATCAAAGCTTGAACACTGAACAGAAAATCCTCGCCCATATTAACTTTGACTTTAGCCATAACATAATCGATCGTAATAAATTGGCAGTGTGGTTCGCCTTTTGGGGAGAAACCAAATCACGACCTACTTACTTTTCCATCTGTGCAAACTATATAAACGAGATTGCCAACAATCTGACTGAACTATTTGTGCTTCTCAAACTACAGGGAGGCTATAAGCAGGTTAATCCGGAACTGGTATGCACCTGCTATACCGCTCTCTCTGACGGTCTCTGGTTAGATCTCTTGGTAACACCCAAAGGATTAAAACCAGCTCAAGCACAGAGTGTTGCAATGCATTACCTTGCAACCCAATTCCCAGATCATTTTACACCTTAGATAGGCTGCCCAATAAAGGATATATACCATGGAAATTCAGCATAAAAAAAGTACTTTTGACTGGCAGAAAAAAGTTCGTCAGTTTGTAAATGCGGAGTTGATTCCATGGGAAATAGAAGCTGAGATGAATCAAGGCGTGATCCCAGAATCGGTCAGCAAGAGCATGCAAGACAAAGCCATTGCACTGGGTCTCTCAAAAATGGATGCGCCTACTCAGTATGGTGGTCTCAATATGAGTATGGTTGATCAGGTTGCCGCCTGGGAAGAGTTGGGGCGTGTCACTAATGCGCTGTGCTGGTGTTTCCCAGAAGCTCAACACTGGATGTTTGAGGCCTGTGCTGACAGTCAATATCAAATAGAAACCTATCTAAATGGACTCATGGATGGCAGTTTGCGCGAATGTTATGCGATAACAGAGGCCGAGTCTGGCTCTTATGAAATCACTAATGCCACAGCCCAAAGTCACCAAGGTGGCTATTTGCTCAACGGTGAAAAGTGGTTTGTGACTACAGCTAACATGGCCGACTTCTTTTTTGTTCAGGCAAAAACCGATAATGGAGAAGAGGCGCTATTCTTTGTTGATATTGCTGCACCTGGCGTAACCATGACTGAAAATCCAGCGTTCTCCCATACGTTTCCATCCCACCACCCTACTTATAAATTCGACAACGTCTTTGTTGCCGAAAAAGATCGTATTGGCGGTAAGGGATCGGGCATGGATTACAGCCGCAGTTGGTTTCGCCATGAGCGCCTTACTATTTCTGCACGCATGCTAGGCGCGGCCAGAAGAATGATTGAAGAAGCAACAGCGTGGGCGGTAGAACGCGACATTCAAGGCGAAAAACTTATTGAAAAACAAGCCATTCAATTTAGTCTTGCTGACAGTGCCACAGAACTTTGGGCCGCAACACTGATGGTTTATGAAGCTGCTGAGGCTCATGATCGTGGCGATGACGTAAAGTCTCTGCATGCACGGTGTTCTATGGTTAAGCTCTATTCCACCGAGATGGCCAATCGGGTGGCCGATCGGTGCCTACAAATATGGGGTGGTCGTGGTTACCGCAGAGATAACGCTGTGGAACGGTTTTACCGCGAAGTTCGAGTTGATCGTATCTGGGAAGGTAGTAGTGAAATACAGCGAATGGTGATTGCTCGTGCCCTGCAAAAACGAGGTTTAAAAGGAATGTAATGTGCTAATACAACAACGATCTCATCGTTTGTCTCGACACCTAACCGTATGGACTTGGCTGGTGCTAAGTCTTATCGCCATTCCGTCCATAACCATCGCCTCCGAACAAGAGCTTATCAATGCAGCACTAGGCACACCCAAAAAACTCAACATTTATAACTGGGCTGATTATATCAACCCCGACGCTATTATCGGCTTCGAAAAAGAGTACGGAATTGATGTTACCTATGATATCTATGATTCTAGTGAAATTGTCGACACTAAACTCATGACTGGTCGCAGTGGCTATGACGTCGTTATTCATGCTGCATCCTTTACCGCCAGACTAGCAAACGCTGGTATATTTCATCCAGTGGATTTTAAAAAGCTCCCTAACTGGCATCATTTAGATCCCATCTTAGTAAGCAAGGCAGATAAAAAGTATTCTAACGGCCTGCAGGGGGTCCCATTTTTCTGGGGTACTACAGGTATTACCTACAATGTTGATATGATTAAAGAGCGTATGCCTAATGCACCTTTGGACAGCTCCGCACTAATATTTGATCCGGCAATCATTTCCCAGTTTAGTGACTGTGGCATTTCATTTTTAGATGACCCAACATCGGTAATACCAATGGCTATGATGTACCTGGGTTACCCAGCCAACTCTGTAGATTTAGAACAGCTAAAAGAAGTAGAGGCACTTGTTAAAGCAGTGCGTCCGTACATTACTTATTTCAGCTCTACTAAAATGCTTTTAGATTTACCCAGTGAAGAAGTATGCATTGCGATGAGTTGGTCTGGCGACTATTCGGTAGCGTCTAACAGAGCCAAGGAGGCCGGCATAGACATTAATTTAGACTATATTATTCCAAAAGAAGGTGCTGGCATGTGGTTTGATAATATGTATGTTCCAGAAGACGCGCCACATCGAGAGAACGCCTACCTTTTTTTAAACTATATGCTGCGTCCAGAGGTCATTGCTGCCTCGACAGATTATATTGGTTATGCCAATGCCAACAAATCTGCAACGCCACTAATTGAGCCTAGTCTGAGATTAAACGTTGCTGTGTATCCTGATGCTGAGACCTTGCGTCGATTACAAACCACGGAAGTTCTAGCGCCAAAAGAAGAACGTAAACGATCACGTACCTGGACTAAAATTAAAACCGGACTTTAATACTCATGAATAGAGATGACAGAATGACAACCCAGAGATCGACAAAGCCCTACGTTGCAGCAACACCATGGCTTGATCCGAAGGCGGTACCTTTTATTCAAATAAAAAACTTAAGCAAGCAGTTTGATAAGTTTACAGCTGTTGATAAAGTCAATTTAGATATCTACCAAGGTGAGCTATTTACCATTCTTGGTGGCTCTGGTTGCGGTAAATCAACACTACTGAGGATGCTTGCTGGCTTTGAAGAACCCAGTGCCGGACAAATAATTATTGATGGCGTGGATATGGCCAATATTCCCGCTTATGACCGGCCGATTAACATGATGTTTCAGTCCTATGCGGTGTTCCCACACATGACCGTTGAACAGAATATAGGTTATGGGCTGAAAAAAGATAACCTGCCTAAAGCCGAGATCGCAACGCGAGTAAAAGAGATGCTCGACCTTGTCCAGTTGGGTGATCTGGCCGCCCGCAAACCTCACCATCTGTCTGGAGGTCAACGCCAACGCGTTGCATTGGCCCGTGCGCTAATTAAACAACCCAAAGTACTATTATTGGATGAACCCTTGGCGGCGCTAGATAAAAAGCTGCGTGAGCAAACGCAATTTGAGCTAATCAATTTACAATACGAGTTGGGTATTACCTTCGTAGTAGTGACCCATGACCAAGAAGAAGCCATGACATTGTCCGACCGTCTAGCTGTTATGAACACCGGTAAATTTATACAAACTGGTACCCCAACCCAGGTATATGAATCGCCTATCAACCGTTTTGTGGCTGACTTTTTCGGTACTATTAATTTTTTTAACGCTACCGTTATCAGCTCAGATCCAGCAGCCAAGAAGCTTAGCGCCAAACTTGAAAAAACTGGCACTAAACTAGACGCTAACAGTGAAACTGCATTTGCTGAAGGCGCTGAAGTAACTATTGCTGTCCGACCTGAAAAAATCATCATCAGTCAGAAACGTCCTGACGGCGATCATATAACGATTACCAAGGGAACGGTAGAAGATCTCGCCTATTACGGCAATCGCAGCCTTTATCGAATACGCAGTCAATCTGGGCGTATTATTCAAGTAAGTGCGCAAAATTATCAACGTTCTGAGGCTCTAACTTTAGAGTGGGATGACGAGGTCTTTTTGTCTTGGGACTCTAGCTGCAATGTGGTGCTCTCTGAATGAATAAAGCCAAGCAGACGATAAAAAAGCTATATCAACAGCCATTGGCCGATAAAATATGGCGTAATTTTGTGATTGGCGTGCCTTATTTTTGGCTTCTTTTGTTTTTTCTTGCACCCTTTGCCATTGTTCTGAAAATTAGTTTTGCCACGCCCATTGTCGCTCTCCCTCCATTTACGCCACTGTTAGACTTAAGCGCCAATGCTGATCATTGGTTACTAGCCACCTGGGACAATTACCGATTTTTAACTGAAGATAATCTTTATTGGATTAGCTACTTTAAATCGATCAAAATTGCTGCCATCTCTACCTTTATTTGTCTACTCATTGGCTACCCCATGGCCTATGGTATTGCACGAGCCACAGCCACTACTCGCAATATTTTGCTAATGCTGGTGATACTGCCTTTCTGGACCTCATTTTTATTGCGCGTTTACGCTTGGATGGGGCTTCTAGGTAAAAATGGCATTGTTAATTCACTACTATTTAACTTAGGCCTTATAAACGCACCTCTACAAATGCTATACACAGACATTGCCGTGTATTTGGGTATTGTTTATACCTACATACCTTTTATGATTTTACCGCTTTATGCCACTCTGGAAAAAATGGATACTAGCCTGCATGATGCCGCCGCAGACTTGGGTGCAAAACCCTGGCAAACCTTTATTGATGTGACACTGCCACTATCTAAACCAGGCATTATAGCCGGGTCGCTTTTGGTGTTTATTCCAGCCATTGGCGAATATGTCATACCGGCGCTGCTCGGTGGTATAGACTCATTGATGATTGGCAGAACCTTGTACGATGAATTCTTTGTTAATCGCGACTGGCCATTGGCCGCTGCAGTTGCAACACTTTTGCTGGTTATTGTGGTAATACCCATCATGCTGTTCCAGCGCAGTCAGCAGGAGTAGGAGTAATTATGCAAAAGTCCTCACGCCTCGTATTCTCAGCCCTGTGTTTTGGTTTCGCCTTTTTATACATACCGATACTTGTACTAATTGTATTTTCCTTTAACCAATCGGCTATTGCCTCAGTCTGGGGCGGATTTTCACTGCGCTGGTACACTGCACTATTTAACAATCAACAAATTATTGATGCCGCACTACTGAGTTTAAAAATTGCCGCTACCAGCGCTACCTTTGCCACTATTTTAGGCACGATGGCAGGACTGGCTTTAACACAAATGGGGCGCTACTCTGGTCGGCTTGTTTTTACCGGCATTATAGCTGCGCCATTGGTTATGCCTGAGGTAATTACTGGATTGTCACTATTATTAATGTTTGTCAGCCTACAAGAGCTGATTGGCTGGCCAGTATCGCGGGGCGCTAGTACCATAACCATTGCCCATATCACTTTTTCAATGGCCTATGTGGCGGTAATTGTTCAATCTCGTCTGTCTAGCATGGATCAGTCTCTGCAAGAGGCCGCTATGGATCTCGGTGGCAGACCTGCGCAAGTCGCTTTCGATATAACCTTACCTTTGATTGCTCCCTCAATGCTATCTGGGTGGTTGCTGGCATTCACCCTGTCACTAGATGATTTAGTCATCGCCAGCTTTACCTCAGGTGCAGGTGCTAGCACCCTGCCTATGGTAATTTTTTCTAAAATCAAGCTCGGTGTGACTCCCGACATCAACGCATTGGCAACGCTCATTATTGGTAGCGTGAGCATCGGCATTGTCATTGCTAGCTGGATAATGTTCAGGCACGAAAGACGTTCAGGCACAGCTTGAATGCTTAATATCTTGAGTAGAACCTATTGGTCGTGTCGCTAAGCTTTACTTTGCAGAAGATAAAGTGTTTTCTTGATCCACAAAAATGGTATTTTTGAATAACAATGTTCCCACAGGAGCTACCAAGATTGCAGAGCGATAACCTGTGCTTGCCGTAAATTTTGTTACCGTACCATCAGAACTCCCAACATAAGTAGGGAGTTTTCGTCCCGTAAATCGATTTGCCACATACACCATATTCCGATCAGCAGATGAAATTTTCTGGTTGTTATGCCGATCATTTATACGAGCTACTAGAAGACCACCCCCACTTGAATAATGTTTAGGGGGATGAGTGTGCGCTATAGCAACCGTCTCTGATCCGATGGAAACACTGACACTATCATTTGTACCTACTTCAATACTATCAACGTAATAAAACCCATTTTTATGCTGCTTGACATCACCACCACGTTCTTTCTTGAGAGGATCTCTTATGGTTGATAGTGCGGCCCGGTGCAGTAAATGAACAGCGGCTTCATCTATAGTCTTAAACATAACAAATGACGTCGCAGTTACTGTTGTTGTTTGACTTTCTTCACCACCGGCACTGACAGAACCAGCTAGCAAACAGGATACCAAGCATTTTTTTATGTTTAGGTTAAGGTTAGCCGCTTCAAGAGAAGAAAGTCTCAGATGGAAAAGCTTTACTCTTTGTAGTTGTAAGCATTGAAGATTTGAGCACCACTTTTTTAAAGAAGATTCTTTAAAAAAAACAGCGCCAATACTTTTTATTCTAAAAATATTAGAATTCATGGCACATCACATCCTTGTAATGAGGTCTATATTGGGTTTTTAAATATGATTTTTACATTTTTCCTATACCTAAAGTTTAGACTAAAAATTTCCGATCAGATGTCAACGGATACCGAAACATCTTTATCAGCATTAGGGAGCTGACGAGCACAGGTAACCGTATCAATCGGCGATTAACATTAATGTAAACATCATAGACAACAGGAGAATTTGAACTAAAGATTGTTCATTAGCACCAGAATCATACTGATGAAATAGGCTTAAAATGACAGTCAAGTAGAAAAAATGACATAGATCAGCAGACAACAATTCTGACTGCTTTTAAAAAGTACCATTTAGGTATTATTTAGACATATCGCAGGAAGACCACCATCAAGCCATCCTGCTGATGGACCTACAATTGGGCTCTCCTGCTGAGGTGGATAACTACAGAAAACGAGCCACCAGGTGGCTCATCAAACCTCTACTGTAAAATAAACGCTAAACATTAAACCCAGCGTTTTTTATAGGTAACTGCCGAATACGCTCACCAGTGGCATTGTATATGGCATTAGTGAGAGCAGACGCTATTGGTGGGGTGCCAGGTTCGCCTGCGCCACCCATGGGTTCCCCACTATTAATAATGTGAGTTTCTATAAGAGGAGCTTCAGACATTCTCACCGAAGGATAATCATGGAAATTGCTCTCGGCAACAGCACCATTTTTAATCGTAATCTCACCATGAACTGCTGCACTTAAGCCATAAATAATACCTGACTCAATCTGTGCCCTCATTCCATCAGGCGAAATAGCAAAGCCGGCATCAATAACTGCAACAACTCGATCAACCGATAAATTGCCATTATTCACAGTCACCTCGACCACTTCTGCCACCACAGAACCAAAGGATGACTGAAGTGAAATACCTCGTCCACGACCTGCGGCTAAAGGAATATGCCACTGAGCTTCTTTCGCCGCTTTTTTTAGGACCGCAAGCTCCCTAGGAAGATGTTGCAAACGTTCGACCCGGTACTGATATGGGTCTTGCCCAGCCGCTACAGCTACTTCATCAATAAAAGACTCAGTAAAGAATCCCTGTTGAGAATGAGATACACTTCGCCATGCCCCAAAGGGAATATGCGTTGGGCTGCGCACGTGGCCAATGTCTTGAGCACCAATAGAATAAGGAATCAAAGGCGCCTCATAGGGCTCGTGTTTGTCGACATAAGTGTTTTCCCATGCGGTTATATCGCCATTGCTAGAAAGTGCGGCACGAAAGCGACTCTGAACAGCGGGACGGTAAAAATCTTGCCTTACATCTTCTTCTCGTGTCCAAATTAGCTGGACTGGACGCCCAAGACTTGCCGCTAACTGAGCTGCCTGAATCGCATAATCAGGTCGCGATTTTCGACCAAAACCACCCCCCATAAAGCAATTGTGCAGAGTAACATTCTCAATATCAAAGCCCAGTGCATCTGCAACAGAGCGTCGAAAACTCAAGGGGCTCTGGCAGCCTACCCACACTTCACAGTGTCCATTGGTAACCATAGCCGTTGCATTGAGCGGCTCCATACAGGTGTGCGCTAGAAAAGGAACACGGTAGTCGGCCTCGATTACCTTATCGGCATTAACCATAGCAGTTGCGACATCACCCCGAACAACATCGGCTTCGCGCTCGAAAGCGGAACTTATATCTTGATCAAACTGCGCAAAAATAGTGTCACTAGATATACCGTCGTTAGCTGTATTGCGCCACTCAATACTAAGGGCATCCATACCTTGTTTTGCCGACCAATATCCTTTAGCTACCACTGCAACAGATTCTGCGTAGGTAAATCCACCAAACATTGAACTTACCTCTACTGAAGGCAGCTTAACCACATCTATGACTCCCTCAATCGTTCGGGTGCGCGCTTCATCGATATTGGCGATGCCTCCACCAAATGTGGGTGCTCTGTTTACGGTGGCATAAAGCATATCGGGTAACCGCACATCAAGGGCAAAAAGGGCAGTACCGTCTACTTTGCTGGGCAGGTCATGTCTCTCTACATGACGACCCATTATTTTAAACTCATCCACAGCCTTTAATGTTGGTGACACAGGCGGCGTCATTTGCCCAGCGGCCTCTGCAAAGAATGAAAAGGGCTGGATACGGCCACTGGCCTCATGGAACAGTTGACTATCCTTTGCTGAAATCTGATCAATAGGGACTTTCCAAGCTGCCGCCGCAGCCGCTTTTAACATTTCTTTTACTGCTGCACCGGCCACACGCATACCGTAAGCACCGGTAGTTCGAACACTCAAACTACCGCCGGTAATTTGTAAATCAAGCGCCTGTGCAGTACGTATAAGGGCACCCTCCACAGTGGGAAGAACAAAATTAGGGAATTCTGCACCAGCTAATAATATGGCCTCACCCATGGGGTAATTAGCAAAACCTCCCAGTGCAGGTGCTTCTTCAAATTTGACAAGATCCCAGTCAGCATCTAGTTCATCAGCTAGCATCTGAGCCAAGGCAGTCCCGGCTCCTTGTCCCATTTCAGCGTGGGGAATAATGGCTGTAACCACATTGTTAGTATCCAGCTTCAGCCACGTATGAAGTAGCGTTTCGCCATCACCAGCGACGTGTTTAGACAGCTCTGCAGTACGTTTTCCGGGACGAATGGCAACACCCACAATTAAGCCGCCACCAGCAATAACACCTGCACTAATAAATGCTCTTCTAGTCCACTTACCCATGATTAATTTCCTTTGCCAAGGCGGCTAATGCTGGATCAAATTGTTGAACTCCTGCTGCAGATTTAATCGCTTTGCGTATTCGACCATACATGCCACAGCGACAAATATTACCTGACATTGCATCATTAATGTCACCATCAGAGGGCGACGCATTAGTGGCTAGTAATGCTGCGGCAGACATTAACTGTCCTGATTGGCAGTATCCGCACTGGGGTACCTGCTCATCAATCCATGCTTTTTGTAATGGATGTGGCTTGTCAGCACTTGGGGCCAGTCCTTCAATAGTGGTAATCTGTTGTCCGGCCACAGCAGCAAGAGGCGTCACACAAGAGCGAATTGCCGCTCCATTAACATGCACAGTACACGCGCCGCATTGCGCCATGCCACAGCCAAATTTTGTTCCAGTAAGTTCAAGTTGTTCGCGCAGAACCCAAAGTAATGGGGTTGCAGGGTCTACCTGTAGTTTTCGTTCGATACCATTAACAGTTATTGCGGTCATTTTTGACTCTCTCAACGTAGTTTGGTTTTTGATCTTTATTAAACCCTAACCTAATTGGCCTGTGGTCGTTTGTCAAATTGGTTTTACTCAATACTGGAATATCTAGGACTCATCGGTTCGCAAACTCAAGGTATGCTAAACCAAATTCGCCAAGTCTTCAGGGTAATCTATGTCGCTTGCGGCATTTACCATCGCCAGACTTTTCGGTACTGGGCTAATACTTTCTAAAAGTACTTTACCTCCACTATCACCGGTTAGCTGATTTAGATCAGTAAAATACGGTTTAGCAAAGATTGCGGGAACGCCAAGACGGTTATTGTATCGACTGCACGCCACTTGCTGACCCTCAAACAGATCTATTAGTTTTTTTAAGTGATGGCTTTTTATACGCGGCTGATCTGCCAGTAAAATGAGGATCGCATCGAAGTGATCTTGCAAATACGAGGTACCCACAGCAATTGAACTGCCCAGTCCGCACTGCCATTGAGGGTTGATGATAATGTGAGTAGTGGTAATACTATCGATTATTGTCTGAGACTGGTTGCCCAGCACAGTGTAAACGGCATCAGGAAAAAGACTATTGGCGGTGTCAATACAGTGCTGCAACATTGGTTTATCATCGATGAGCGCGAGCTGTTTGAGCGAACCAAACCGTGACGCTGATCCTGCAGCAAGAATTAAAACAGCCGTTTTCATAACAGGTTGCTTATGGAATTAGCATCTGCGTGGTTAATTACTGCCTGACATTCTGCCAAAATAGACAGAGCAATATCCTCGGGTAACTCACCGCCCAGACGCAACCCTGCCGGCCCAGCGATAGGAACCATCAGCTTATTCTTGTCTAGGCTGGCTAACTCTAACACCTTATCTCTGCGCACTGCGGGACCCAATAAAGCAAGGTATTTAATAGCTGACATTTGTAATGCAGCCACCGCATTAGCATCAAGTTGCAGATTATGTGTCATGACGATAGCCGCATCAAAATCCTTAAACAAAGGTTCATCAGTCAACTTGAGTGGCGAGCAACGCAAGATAGTGTGCACTCGCATAAAATGTTCTCGGCGTGCATTGGCCGGCCGCGGATCACAAAGAGTTGTCTCCCAACCTAAGGTAGCGGCCAAACTTGCCACAGGCCGAGCATCAACACCCC
>JAQWYJ010000106.1 GCA_029254005.1 Porticoccaceae bacterium
CTGCCTCCTCTAGCATCTCGAACATGGTCAGAATTGCAATGTCATGATCATAGATAATCTCGGGGCCGAAATTTTCTAACGTGCAGGGGCGTTTCTCAGCAGCTGGTGGGGTCATCGCCTCAAGACGCACCATTAATTCTTCCATGAGGCCACCGATGATTTGATCTACAGGATACCCACCGCCCCAAGGCATGCCCGGACAAAATGCCATGACGCCACCCACTTTACTGGTGGCTTCGATCATCATAACCTTAACGCCCTTGCGGCCAGCGGAAACCGCGGCTCCAAATCCCGCAGTTCCGCCACCCACAACCAATACATCTACTTCCTCGATTCGTGTCTCTGTGATCATCTCAAAAGCTCCAGTGTCAGATACCTAGTTATTTTTAGCTGCGCTGTCTAGGTTGTCCTTTTTGCTCTTTTTTTTTGGTTCGGCACTATTTTTGAAATTTTTCCAGAGCGTTAAGCGCTGAGATTAAAAATAGCGTTTCAATAGTATTGTGACCCTGCCATTTGTACTGTTTCTATGGCAGACTTTCAACCTATAGGCGGCGAATGCAGAATACCACGGTGTAGTTATACTCTGAATATTACGAGGGAATCGAATCATAGTATGAAAACTTACGACGCAATTATTATCGGCGCAGGACACAACGGGCTGACCAATGGTGCTTTTTTGGCAAAGGCTGGGCTGGACGTATTAGTGCTGGAAAAAAATGATTATGTTGGAGGTGCCACTGCAAGTCTGGAACTTCACAAGGACTGGAAATATTCCAACTGCTCTTATGTTTGTAGTCTTTTTCGGCCGGAGATATATCAAGCATTAGAGTTGGGTCGCCATGGACTAGAGGTGGTGCCGCTGCAGGGCAGCGTCACGTTCAAGCAAAACGGCGATTACTTTGGTAGCTTTCATCAGGGTGACGTGCGTCGTCGGGAAGTTGCTCGGCATTCTAAACGCGACGCAGATGCTGCAATACGGTTTGATGCAGATTTGATGAAATGGTGTCGTTTGATCCGTGGCTTTTTATTACGAACGCCACCTGATCCTGCCTCCTTTAAAATGCGCGATGCGATGGAGTTTGCCTACTTGCTGAAACAGTTTTATAGCTTGAGTGAGAGTCAGATCTACGAGTTTATTCGATTTTTTACCATGTCAATCGCTGAGTATTTGGAGCAATACTTTGAGAGTGATGTGATTTTAGCGCACTTTTCAGGTGGAAGTATCATTGGAACTGGTCTTGGCGTCTATTCTCCGGGGACTGCCTATGTGTTACTTCACCATGCCATGGGTGATGTCGATGGCAACGTTGGTTCTTGGGGATTTGCACGGGGAGGTATGGGCTCGGTTGCGGCTGCGATAGCATCCTCCTTCAAATCTCATGGCGGAGCCATTCGAACAGAGGCTGAAGTTTCAAATATACTGGTTCGAGGAAAAAAAGCAATTGGTGTGGTTTTAGCTAATGGCGAAGAAATAATGGCTCGAACTGTTATTTCAAACCTAGATGCAAAGCGTACCTTTTTGAAGTTGATGGATGCTAAAGATCTTCCGTCTAACGTCGTTAAACGGGCAGAAAATTTTAAGATAAGAGGATCATCGGGCAAGGTAAATATTGCATTAGATGGTATGCCAGAATTTCCGGCATTACCCAGTGGCTCTCCACTGACGTTGGGTCATATGCATTTTACCGACACATTGGAGCGCCTTGAGAGGGCCTTTGATGACTGGAAAGATGATCGATGGTCGCAAGATCCCTATGTGGATATGGTTATACCAACTCAGTATGACCCCACCATGGCACCGCCTGGCAAGCATATGATGTCTGTTTTTGTGCAGTATTGCCCTGCTGAG
>JAQWYJ010000123.1 GCA_029254005.1 Porticoccaceae bacterium
GATCTGGAGCAGGTCACCGTGCCATCACTGCTCATTCAACCCCTGGTTGAAAACGCCATTAAGCATGGTATTGAACCCTCAATATCCGGTGGGTCCGTCCGCATTTCACTCGATGCAGAGGATGACAACATTGTGGTAAAGGTGGTTGATACTGGGGTTGGTATTGATCCAAATAGACAACCCGAAACCTCTTCAGGCGCCGGTGTGGGAATAGCAAATATACGACAGCGATTGGCGTCCATCTATGGAGGCAGAGGTGGTTTGGATATAAGAGAAAATCGCGACTCTGGTGTCACAGCTATTCTCACCATTCCCAAGGAGGAGCAACCATGACCAGGGCCCTCATTGTCGATGATGAACCTCATCTGGTTGACTATTTAATCGCTAAGTTAGAAAAACTGTGGCCAGAACTTGAGGTGGTTGGCACGGCATACAACGGTTTAGAGGCTGTGACTCTGGCACATGATGCGAAGCCAGATGTTGTCTTTTTAGATATTAAAATGCCTGGATTAAATGGCCTGGCGGTGGCGGAAAAACTTCCTGTGGATTGCAAGGTGGTTTTTGTCACTGCCTTTGATCAATACGCCGTGGATGCATTCAAACAGTCGGCAGTGGACTACCTGCTCAAGCCTATCGCTGAGGATCGATTGCGTGAAACTATAGACCGTTTAAAACAACGCCAACCTGTGGTTCAGGGTGACCTCGCTGCGCTGATTGACACTCTATCGCCGGCCAAGGACAGTTTTTTACACTGGTTGCGAGTTGGCACCGATGATGTGACGGAACTTGTTGCCGTGCAAGATGTGATTTATTTTCAAGCAGATCTCAAGTATGTCGATGTTGTCACGTCACACAAAACCTATGTTATTAGACAGTCACTCACCGATTTGGAGGCCAAGCTTGATCCCGACGTGTTTTGGCGAATAAGCCGAGGCTGCATTGTTTGTGTGGACCAGATTGCCCAGGCCAAGCGGGACTATCGCGGCCGCTATGACATTCGTTTGCGCAATCACCATAAAACCCTCAGAGCCACCCAGCCCTATGGCCATCTGTTTAAGAAAAGCTAAACTGCTCACGGTTGTCGGTGTAATCTTGGTCGGCTCAAACTAACCGCTCGCCAAAAGATTTTCTGGAGTGATTGACAATTCATTATCGTCACAGCGGCAGGTGATCTCAGCATCTTGAATGCTCACCTGCAACTCCATAGTGCGGGTTAAAAACATTGCTAGCTGTTCCAAAGGTGCCGCATCAATGCGTACAACCGTAAGATTTTTAAAGCGCGACAGCTGCGGCTGAATCTTTTGCCACCACAGGTGGGCAGCGCCAGTACCATAGGCATACACAATCACCTGCTGTGATCGACCACAGGCTTTTTTTAAACGTCTTTCACTGGGCAGACCCAGTTCTATCCACAGCTCGATGTCACCGCTGAGACTTTTCTGCCACAGGTCTGGCTCATCATCGGTGCTCAAACCCTTGGTGAATGCCATGGACTCGCTGGCGTGCAGAGCAAACACTAGCAGCCGCAACATCAACCGTTCTGCCGTTTCTGAGGGGTGTTGTGCAAGGGTTAGGTTGTGTTGCTCATAATAATGGCGGTCCATATCGACAACATTAAGCTCTGCTTTATAAATGGTTGCATTGAGTGCCATGGTTGGTCGCTTGTAAGACGTAATTAAAATCCCCACACTATACAGTACGCAACACTGCCAAGGTATTGGCCGGAACTAATAAGACGCGTAATAGCTGCGCATTGAAAAATTTTGTGCGCACCTAAAGCTAAACATATTTTTATTTATATTGATTAGTTAAAAGGCAATTTAAATAACTGCAATATTGTTTTGAATTATCATAGTGGTCTTAGCACATGCATTGCCTCGTGTTGTTCTTGAATATTTTATTGTAGTAAAACAAAAACGAGGTCTCTGTGCTATTGGAGTAGGGCGACAGCCCGGAAACACCAATGGAGTAGGGCGACTGGTCTTTCCTAAGCGAAGTGGAGCGAGCCTAAAAAACCAGCTATTCTCAGTTGCGATAAAGCCCTAGTGTCAGGCTATGCTCATATTTTTCTCACTACTAAATTAAACCGAATATACTTTTAGTCTCTTTGTGCGGTGTTGTACAACAGCTCTGAGTAGCTATAAGTTTCAATTACAGTCCTTCTATGGTGGTCTGAGTCAGTTTGCCAGTTTAACTAAAGAAGGAAAATTGACATATTAATTGCTTGGCAATATCATGATATGATGTATCGTATCTCAATGTCATGTAGATGCCAGTAAGTATTTTCATGCTAAGTCTAAATTCACCAGGATTTTAAAACCCCATGCTTTTAAATCCGCCAAGAGGTATTAATGAAACAAAAGATTCGTCCCATTGAAATGAGATTATGCGCCGCACGATATAGCTACCTGTCACGCTTCTTGCAGCTGTCTAACAGGCTTGTTTTACATCACTTGGGCTGCAAAAAAAATGACCTTGATAATTTTAAGTGGTGCACTACCACATATCGGCAGCCAGGTTGATGGATCAAGATAGCTTGAGTCCACTGGAGGGATCAAAAGGGCACATTGCACATTCCCAACCATCAGTGCTTCATGTTTGCACTTCTTGCAGAGCTCGTGGCGCACAGCGCGAGCCTAAAGAAAATCGAGCAGGTTTTAAACTTTATCAAAATCTTCGTAGGATTCTAGAGGAAAGTCCTTTGGCGTCTTACGTGATGGTTAAGCCAGCGGAATGTCTTAGTTTATGTCCACGCCCCTGCGGTATTGCACTGTCCTCTCCAGGCGCTTGGAGTTACCTTTTTGCCGATCAGGATCCAGAACAGAGCCCAGATGACATAGTCAAGTGTATTTCTATTTATCTCAATACAAAGGAAGGTTTTATGCCCAGAGACCGCCGACCAGCGTCACTTGGTGCGAGTGTTATGGGTCGTATACCGCCACAGGGTGGTCTTTGTGTAACGGATAATTCGTCGTCAAAAACCAGAGGTCAGTAGGAGGCTACTAATGAATAAACAACAGTGTGATCCGATTATTGAAAAAGTTAAACACGTATGTAAAAGCTCAGGTACTCGATTAACCGATAAGCGCTGCGATATTTTAGAAATACTACTGATTTCTAACAAACCACTGTCGGCGTATGAAATTGCGGATAGCTACAATAATACCGCTGAAAAGGCGATGCCTACCATGTCGGTTTACCGCATTTTGGATTTTCTCGAATCTGAAAATTTGGCTCATAAGTTGAATTCAACTAACAAATACGTCGCCTGTTCTCAGATTGATTGCGGACATGCTCACCAAACTCCACAATTTTTGATCTGTAGCGAATGCCAAAGTGCGAAAGAAATTGCTGTTTCAACAGCCATTTTTGAGGCGCTGGGTAAATTAGTTGATAAGGCGGGTTACACCCTTGCCAACTCAAAGTTGGAGTTGCAATGTATATGCAGAGAGTGCTCAGCAAGGACAGTTTAACACTGCCCTACACCGGTTTAGTTTATAAAATGGATCATAGAAAGAATGAAGATTTTTAACGCAATACGGCTAAAGTCGCTATTGTTCTGGAGTTTACGCAGCCGAACTAGTCTAGCGTTGGTGTTGAGCGCGGTGATGTGGTTTTTTGTTATTGGAGTGACAAATCCATCATGACGATTTACCTCAATAATGTCACACTTGCCTACGAGAAGCACCCTGCGGTACATCATTTAAACGCGACCATTAATAAAGGAGACTGGCTTGCAATAGTAGGCCCTAACGGCGCGGGTAAATCAACCTTGCTAAATGCGATGGCTGGACTGACAACTGTGCATGAAGGCAGTATTGAGGGTCTATGTTCAGACACCATTGCTTATTTACCGCAGCAAGCACAGCTTGATAAAAGCTTTCCTATTACTGTTTTTGAGCTAGTATTCACTGGCTTGTGGGCGAAACTTGGTTACACCAAGTCTCTTGATGCAGAGGATTATAAGAAATGCACCGCTGCAATTGCCGCTGTTGGTTTGCATGGTTTTGAAAGCCGCATGATTAACACTCTCTCCGGCGGACAATTACAACGCAGTTTATTTGCCCGCGTTTTACTGCAAGATCAACCTGTTATTTTGTTGGATGAACCATTTAATGCAATTGATCGAAAAACGCTGATTGATCTGACAGAATTGATCAATCAGTGGCACAGAGGACAACGGACCATCATTATGGTCACTCATGATTTGGATTACGTTCAAGCGCATTGTCCAAAGACGTTACTGCTCGCCCGCGAATGCATTGGCTATGGCTCAACCAAAAACATACTCACTGTTGATAACCTTAAACGAGCACGGCAACTCTCTGAATCCTTTGATGAACATGCACCTTGGTGCCAGCAGGGTGCGGCTTAGTATGGATTCCATTTTCGTAAGTCCATTTACTGACTATGTTTTTATGCAACGGGCATTAATCGGTAGCCTTGCTGTCTGTCTAGGTGCTGTTCCGGTAGGAATATTTATGACCTTACGGAGGATGAGCCTGACTGGAGATGCTATGGCCCATGCAATACTACCTGGTGCAGCCTTTGCCTATTTATTGTCTGGTTTGTCGTTAATAGGCCTTACCGTGGGTGGGTTGATCGCCGGTCTTGTGGTCGCTGCGCTAGCTGGTTGGGTCGCACGAACCACTCAACTTCATGAAGACACAAGTCTTGCCTCCTTTTACTTAATCTCCCTTGCACTTGGTGTGTTAGTGATCTCACTAGAGCACAGTAATGTTGATTTATTTCATGTTCTTTTCGGCAATATTTTGGCTTTAGATAATACTGCTCTGTGGTTGCTGGCAGGCATAGCGACTATTAGTGTGTTTGTAATGGCATGGTTGTATCGCCCATTGGTTATTGAGTGTGTCGACTCATCATTTCTACTGGTTTCTGGAAGAGCAAGTTTAATTGCGCATTACGGATTTCTTTTTTTGTTGGTGATAAATTTAGTGGCCGGATTTCACGCATTAGGTACCCTAATGGCGATCGGGATTATGATTTTACCTGCCGCTGCAGCGCGGTTTTGGGCGAAAACATTGGATGTAATTTTGATTACTTCCATATTGATCAGTTTTTTCGGTTGCTATAGTGGCTTAATACTGTCGTTTTACTTTGATGTCCCGGCGGGGCCCGCCATAGTGCTGTCGTTGGGTGTGGTCTATATAGCATCCTTGATGTTTGGATATAACGGTGGATTTGTAGTAAAAAACCGTGAAAAACGACATCTTGTCGGGTGATGTTATGACATTGAACAAAAGTATTTATAATTTAGCTCTCCTCTGCTTTGTCTTTTTTTCCACCACAGTCATGGCTGGCGCCTCAAGCATCAGGGTTGTGACTAGCTTTTCCATCTTGGAAGATTTAGTTAATGAGTTGGGCGGTGAGTACGTCAACGTCTTGAACCTTGTTGGTCGCAATAGCGATGCGCATATATATCAACCAAAACCTTCCGATGCAGTGGCCATTGCTAATGCCGAACTGGTCGTTTTCAATGGCTTAGAATTTGAAGGTTGGATATCACGGTTGATAGAAAATGCTGATTACAAGAATAAACAACTTGTCGCCAGCGTCGGTGTGGATGCTATTACCTTTGGTGAGGAGGTCGACCCCCATGCCTGGCAGAGTTTTCACAATATTCGTATTTATATTGAAAACATTACTCAGAGTTTGATCCTTCTTCGACCAGAACGTGCTCATAGCTTTATACAGAACAAACAGCGCTATATGAATTCTTTAACTTTTTTAGAAAGTCAGCTTTTAGAGCAGATAGAGAAAACCCCTCAAGACAATCGCATTGTAGTTACTAGTCATGATGCTTTCGGTTATCTTGGTCGTGAATTTAATATTCGTTTTTTATCACCTGTTGGTCTAAACATCGAGATCGAGGCATCTGCAGAGGATGTTGCTGCAGTAATTGACAAGATACGCGCACAACAGGTGGGTGCAATTTTTATGGAAAATATTTCTAATCCAAGATTACTACAGCGCATTGCTGATGAAACGGATATCGCCATAGGAGGTAGTCTCTACTCAGATGCATTGAGCGAAGAAAATGGCCCAGCAAGTACCTATTTGAACATGATGAGACACAATATTGAGTCTCTAATTAACGCATTTGAATCAATTTAGATTTATTAACTAGCCTAACACACAGCAACCTTGAGGATTATGAAATGTCTAAAAAAATTCCTGTCACAGTACTTACGGGTTTTCTTGGCAGCGGTAAGACTACCTTACTTAATCGTATTTTGTCAGAAGACCATGGCATGCGAATTGCGGTCATAGAGAACGAATTCGGCGAAATAGGTATTGACCAAGACTTGGTTATCAACGCAGATGAAGAAGTCTTTGAGATGAACAATGGCTGTATTTGTTGCACTGTGCGCGGAGATTTGATTCGAATATTGGGGGAGCTAGCAGAGCGCAAAGATAAATTTGACCGGGTCATTCTAGAAACCACAGGTATGGCAGACCCAGGCCCTGTGGCACAAACTTTTTTTGTCGACCAAGATGTTAGCGATCAATATGAACTTGACGGGATTATCACTCTAGTTGACACAAAACATGTGCAAAGTCATCTGGATAATCATACTGATGAAGTTATGGCGCAGCTGGCCTTTGCCGATCGTATCATACTGAATAAAGCAGACTTATGTGACGAAAAACAATTAACGGATTTACAGAGAAGAATACAAGAAGTAAATCTCATGGCTGGATTTTATACAGCCACTATGGCAGACGCGCCAATTGCTGAATTACTTGATATTGGTGGTTTTAATCTGCAGCGCGCCATGCAGATGAAGCCAAATTTTTTGGAGCCGGAATATCCGTTTGAATGGGGAGGTATTTGGCAGTTACCTGCAGGAAATTATTGGTTTTTGATGGAAAATGGCCCAGATCCAGATATGAGCTTCTTGATGGCTAAGGCTAGTGATGCTAGTGAGTCAGCGGTAATAGATTTGGCTGAATCTGTGTTTGTTGAATTTTCTAAAAGTCCTACTTCTCTTTATCACAAGCAAGAGATCGCAGATCTAGGAACATGTTACAGTCTAAAGTTAGAAGGACAGGATATTTATGAGTTTGGGTTTAGTCTTAAGGAATCATCAGACATAGCGATTTTCTCTCAACATACCCCCGAAGAATTTCAGCTTAGACTGCTTAATCAGGAGGACACCGAATACACTCCTGTCAGCGAGCACTATTTCAACGCTGAGCATGAGCATGATGACCAAGTATCATCTGTTGCTATCGAACTACCAGGATTATTTGACTTGGCAAAAATTAATGCCTGGATGGACGTTTTTTTGCAGATTAAGGGTGTTGATCTCTACCGAATGAAAGGTGTTGTAGGTTTAACAGGTGAAAGTCGTAAATTTGTATTTCAAGGTGTTCATATGATGTTCGGCAGCGAACCAGGAGAACCTTGGGGCGATGAGGTGCCTGTAAATCGAATAGTATTTATTGGAAAAGACTTAGATGAAAATTATATTCGCCGTTCGTTACAACGCTGTTTAGATTAGAGGTTAAATTAGGTTAAAACGTACTTGAGAATGCATTTACATGAAAGATATTAAAAATATTTTCCGCAACCTTGAGAAACAATTGAAACAGTCGACTTGGTATGAGAACGAGTGGGAAATATATAATCGCGGCACTTATTTTCAACTCTATAAAACCAACTGGCACAACCAAAATCAGGGTGGGATACACTTTGAAACCTTTATTGAATCAGCACAGATCAAGAAAAAAATGTTTCCAATTTGTATGCATGTGGAAGAGGATTGTCCATCTCAGACTCGTTTTATGGAAAATTTTCTGGAAATTGAGAGAGTTCGCATAGAAAGTTGGAAACGATATCAAATTGTCGGTAGGGGTTATGTTGTATTTCAGCGCACAGTGCCGCTCAACTTTAAGAATCTTGAACAACGACTTTATGAAGAGTTAATCCGCTTAAGGCAGCTCGAACCCAGTGTGGATAAAGCTCTGGCAATGCTGTAATTGCGCCGTTAATAGATTTTAAATTATTCTTTTAAGGATAAAATTCTGAAAAAGTATCAGAGCCCTTGCGTAGATATCTGTAGATTCTCTGGCCCTAAAAGTTGGTGCGTAGGGTGCGGTCGCAGCCGTCAAGAAAGTCAGAAATGGAAGTCAATGAAGTCGTCTAACAGAAAAAATATTCAGTTGCAGTTAAAGGATCGAATGGCAAAGATAACACTTAAACTATCAGACTAAGATAAGCTTAAGTTCTTCTGCTGTTTTGGCTTTTTGACTGTTTCACCTGGATTTTCTTCACAAACTATTTAGCGATCATTGAAATTGCCGATAATTAAAGATATGATATATCATATCGTAATTCAGGTAAGTACAAGGTAATGAATTCAAGGAAGATCTTGCGAAAGGCGCTTAATTGGGGGGTGATGATCCACCGTTATCTGGGCATTATATTTGGTGTAGTCATCTTGCTCTGGTGTCTGAGTGGCTTTGTAATGATGTTTGTACAATACCCGTCTCTCACAAGCCAAGAGAGATACAGCTATATGTCTCCTCTTTCTATAGATTCGTGCTGCCAAGCATTGGACACTTCAAGGCTTACCTCATACAAATTTGATTCATTTATATTGCAACAAATACCGTCGGGGCCGCTATTAAAACTGATATCCGATGATAAAACGTATTTCTTTGATGCAATGTCTGGAACCTTAAAAAAGTCAGCTAGTTCATTTACTCGACTTAATAGTGCCAAGCAAATTGCATCAAATTTAGGGGTAGGCGGAGTTCAATCATTGGGTCTGGTAGACATTGACCAATGGTCTATTATTCCAAGTGTTGCAAAGCATGCGCCTTTTGAAATATTCCAGTTAGACGATTCTCAAAAAAGTCGTTTGTACTTTTCCCAAGTTACTGGAGAACTGGTTCAGCAAGTTACCTTTGTTGAGCGAACTTGGGGTTGGGTAGGCTCAGTGATCCACTGGATTTATCCCACGGTTATTCGCGCCAACACCGAGCTTTGGGTGCAGCTTGTTATCTGGCTTTCGGTTATCTCCCTTTTTATGGTATTAGTAGGCGCTTTTATCGGTATTACGCGATTGAGAGACAAGAGTGGATGGCGCAAGAGTCCGTATCAAGGACGATTTCTTTGGCATCACTACAGCAGTCTTTTTACTGGAGTACTGATGTTGACATGGCTATTTAGTGGATTGATGAGTATGTATCCATGGGGTTTGATGGAAGGGAGAAGTTTTGCTGCGGAAGAAATCAATCTAAAAGGGTCAGGCTTATCAGTAACACCGAAATTGCAAGGGACTTTTGAAAATCTACACGAGTTTGACCTGCCGAATAAAACT
Source organism: Porticoccaceae bacterium (assembly GCA_029254005.1). Taxonomy (GTDB): domain Bacteria; phylum Pseudomonadota; class Gammaproteobacteria; order Pseudomonadales; family Porticoccaceae; genus HTCC2207. The sequence goes on from JAQWYJ010000123.1 coordinate 9,351, forward strand.
GTTGAGATTAAAGGCGTCATGGTAGCGGGGTTTTTAAATGTCACTGCGACGGATTCTCTTGGGAAAAGCACTCTAATAAGACAAATTGCCATAGATGATTATACCGATAATCAATTTCCTAGCCCTGATGATCTTGCGGAAAAAATGCGTCCGGGGGAGACAATTGCTTCGATAGATTTTCTTACCAGTGGCGATAGTTACTACTACGATCATCATAACAAACGCGATTTCCCAGTATATCGGATCATATACGATGATGGTGAGCATATTTATCTTGATGGCCTTTCATTTGATATTGCGGCGGTCTTTGACAATGGAAGAAAAACAGCGCGCTGGCTTTACAAAGGACTTCATCGAGGAGATTTTTTCCCCACACTAAATGGAGGATTGGTTTGGTATTTGTCTTGGGGTGGGTTGTTATTACTAATGACCTCTGCGGTGGGTATTGCTTGCTGGTTAGCGTTTCGATACTGGCAAAATCTTTTAGTGAAAAATCACGCTAGTCATTCAAAACCGCGCTGGTAGTCCCCTTCAACATTAGAGTTCAATTAATTTTTTACATTAACAGTCTCACTTTACTGTGAGCATTATCAAACTGAGGACAGTTTATATGAAGTTAAAAATCACACTTGCGCTTGTGTTAAGTGCTTTATCACCAACACTACTGGCGGAGGAAAACCAGAAATTACTTGAGGAAGTGTATGTTTTTGGTCAAAAATATTCACAAACCAGCGATGCCGGCAGTCGCTTAGGTTTGAGCGTTAGTGAAATGCCAGCAACGATAGACGTCATCAATGGGGATGCTATTCGATATCGAGGAGATCTGACGGTATTGGATGCAGTCACCAGAAGCGCTGGATTTGTTGGTAGTGGTAATCCAGGAAATGGTGGTACTAGAATTACCGCACGCGGATTTACGGGGCAGGATGCGGTGGCCAAATTATACGATGGCAATCAATATTTTACGCTGGCTGGCACCATCACGTTCCCCTTTGACACTTGGGCAGTAGAACGAATTGATGTTTTAAAGGGACCTGCATCTGTTCTTTATGGTCAGGGTGGTGTGGCGGGCGCGATCAATATAATACCTAAGTCAGCGAGCGATGAATTTGGCATCGATCTACGTCTAACAGCTGGCGAAAACAATCAGCGATTTATAGGTACTGGTATTACGGGCACAATCGCCGATAACGTCATTGGTAGAGTAGACATCAGCCAACGAGAATCAGACAATTTTATTGAAAATGGGTCGTCCGAATCAGATATGTTAGCAGTAGAATTACAATGGCAAGCCAATGAAAACTTAGCACTGACATTAAGGCATGATTCAGGTGATCAGTCACCGATGCGATATTTTGGCGTTCCTCTTGTTGATGGAAAATTTAATAGGAACTGGCTTGAGTTAAATTTAAATGTCGAAGATAGTCGCATTCGTTACCAAGATGACATCACGCGGATCATCATGGATTGGGATATCACGGGTACCCTTAGTTTTAATGCTGAGGTTTTTTCTCTTGATACAGACAGGTATTGGAAGACTCTCGAAACCTATGCTTATGATCCTCAAAGCGATACGATTCAGCGAGGTGATCCACTGATTATTCGTCATCAGTTAGATCAGCAAGGCCTACGTGCTAATTTTGTTAGTGACTCTAGTTTGGGCACTATGCCATGGAGGTCCTCAATTGGATTTGAGGTCACCGATGTGGCGATGAAGTATACCTCTAACTTTAATCCTAGTAATCCTAATCGAGTGGACTGGGGTGGCGATGTCGACCAGGTGGATCCAGACAACTTTGTTGCAGGTTCCTGGGCAACTGTCACCGACAGTCAAGCTGCATTAGATCAACAATCAGATGTTAATCAGTTGGCTTTTTTCGCCGAAAGCCAGTTGGCCCTAACCAAAAAATTAGCACTTGTAGCTGGGCTCCGATTCGACAATATTGAAACCGACTATGAACGTCTAGCATATGGTGACGCCCTGCCTAATCCCCTATCACAAGAAATTGATCCATTGATGTTTAGACTTGGCGCAGTTTACGACTTCAACGAAAATACTGCGCTTTATGGTCAGTTTTCAACCGGTGAAACTCATCCCAATGGTGGAGACATTGTCCGAGTAAGAGCCAACTACCGTGAATCTGACACTGTTGGTGTCGAACAGTATGAGTTTGGAATAAAACAATCAATTCAGGACAACAAACTCAACTGGAGTCTAGCCTTATTTGAGGTAACAAAAACAAACTTACTAATTGATGATCCAGATAGCTCTGACCCCACTGACCGCATAAGTATTCCCGAACAGCGCGCTCAGGGAATTGAAGCGAGTCTTGAGTATTTGCTCGACAGTAGGTTAACAGGTTACGCAAATATTGCTGTAATTGATGCAGAGAGAGACACTACAGATGGCCGATCTGAAGCAACACCGTACGTTGCTGATGTTACATTTAATACAGGTGTATTGTTTAGGCCGGTGAATTATCTTCAAGTGGTTGCTGACCTCCGTTATGTTGATGAACGGCCTTTCAGAGATACCCCTTTGGACGCCTACACCATCGTTGATCTGTCCTTAGCATGGCTAGTTAAGGACAATATGCGCTTAACCCTGAACGCAAAAAATGTGACCGATACACTGTATGCAACTTCGGATCACTGGGCCGGTAGTCAATGGTCAGTTGGACCACCGCGATCTATAAGTCTTACTCTTGATATTAACTTCTAATTTTTCTGGTGAAGCTAAATTAATCACAAGGATAAAGTTTACAGTGGGCGTAAAAGTAATTAGTAAACTAAGTATGTTGCGACAAAAGGCTCCAATGGAGCCTTTTTTGTTTAAGTAACGATGATGCCACTTGGCACATGTATATTTTCATCAAACGTCAAATAAAACTTGTATAAGGCCACAATTTTCGACCGGTAAGGTCAGTTTCTCTACGCTGATTAGTGACAATAACGACATCGTTGATCCTCATTCCATAAGATATTAAATACTGCAGAGCGTCTAATTGCAGCATAGAAGTTAGTGCTAATAGGCTTGCACAGACACTATTTATAGGACCATAGTGCAAACTAAAATTATTAGGATTACACTTTACGGCTTCTAAAGGGAGGTGAGTATGGGAAAGATCGTAAAATATGGTGGTTACGGCGTGTTGACAGTGATATTTATTGTTGCACTTTTCATTGCTAATCTGTTTTTTCAGCCATATAACACTTTGCGTATTTCTTTGAGTCTTGGTCCTGAACCGGCTCAATTAGCAAGTCAAGGTTCTACTTATCATGATTTGAATAAAAACCAACGCTTAGATGTATACGAAAACTCCCAAGCATCGACAGCGGATAGAGTGGAAGATTTACTCAGTCAAATGACTCTGGAAGAAAAAGTCGGGCAGATGATGCATCCGGCCATCACCATAGAGCCCAATGCCGATTTACTGGTATTTCATGCAGCCATGGGTCGTTCGGGGTTGGAAGAAGTTGATATTGTCGATAAGCATATCTCCCATTTTAACTTTTATGGTGCGCCAACGCCGAGCCAAATCGCGACAAAACTCAATCGGTTGCAAAAAGTCGCTGCCAGAACTCGGCTCGGTATCCCTCTTACCTTTAGTTCAGACCCACTTCACGAGGCGGCCAGTGGTGGCATTGCTGCTTTTTCTGTGGAGGGGTTTTCGGGTTGGCCGTCGCAACTCGGTTTTGCCGCCGCCCGAGATATTGAATTAGTGCGTCGATTTGGAGAGATTGCCTCTGCTGAATACAGGGCAGTGGGGTTGCACACTGCGCTTCATCCTATGGCAGATTTGGCCACAGAGCCCCGCTGGGCGAGAAATTTTGGCACCTTCGGGTCCAATGCGCAGTTGTCCTCTGAGATGACGAATGCCTATATGTTAGGTTTTCAGGGTGCTGAGCTGACAGACAATAGTGTTATGACCATGGTGAAACATTTTCCTGGGGGTGGGCCCCAGGAGTTTGGCTTGGATGCTCACCTGCCCAGCGGTGCACGGCAAGTCTATCCCGGTGATAACTTTGATTACCATGTAGAGCCCTTTAAAAAAGCTATCTCTAATGGTCTCCGTGTGATCATGCCCTATTACGGCATACCTGTGGGTCAGACCGATGAAGACGTGGCCATGGGCTACAACAAGATGATTCTCACCGATCTTTTGCGTGATCAACTGGGTTTTACCGGGGTGGTCTGCACGGACTGGGGTATTGTTGCCAGCCGCGCCTGGGGTGTGGAAGATTTATCAGTGCCCGAGCGCTACAAAAAGACCATCGAAGCCGGTGTTGATCAATACGGTGGCGAGAGTGATCCGGAGCATCTGATTGCCCTTGTGCGAGATGGAGAGATTGACCGCGCGCGGATTGATGAATCTGTGCGCCGTATTTTGAAAAATAAGTTTGACTTGGGTTTGTTTGAACAGTCTTTGGTTGACGAACAGAAAGTGCTATCGCGAGTGAAAACCCCAGAGTATGTGGCTGCAGGACTAGAGGCACAGAGAAAGTCGTTGGTTCTGCTGAGCAACAAGGGAGAAGTTAATCCTGTATTGCCGCTGAAAGCAGGGACAAAGATATTTGTTGATGGCATTGACAATCAACAGGCGCCGCCTCAGGCAGAACTGGTAGAGCGCGCAGAGCAGGCAGACGTGGTCATTATGTATTTGCCGACCATATTTAATGGCAATCAGGCGCCGGGATCGGACGAGCTAATTGACCAAATGCTCAGTGGTATTTTACCGGACAGTAATCTTGCATTTGATGCGGCAGTTTTAGAGAAGGCGTCGGCCTACAGTAAAGTGGCTAAGCTTGTGGTGGTGGTAGATCTCAATCGTCCAGCCATCTTGACTGAGTTAAATCAGATCAGCCATAGTCTGGTGGGCACTTTTGGTGTCTACGACGCAGTTTTATTTGACATGCTATTTGGACAGTTCAGCCCTCAGGGTAAGTTGCCATTTGAGATACCTTCTTCTATGGAGGCAGTAATAGAGCAAAAAGAAGATCTACCAGATGATTCTCTTGCACCAGTATTTAGCTTTGGTCATGGCCTACGCTTTTAAATGAAAAAAGGCCCCTGAATCTAGAAGCCTAAAGTATTGAATAATTTGGGACATGTCAGGATCACAACGGAGGATTCCCCCTTGTCTGCCAGCCTTAGGTTTAATTGCCAGTAAGGTCTAAACAGATGTGAAGTGGGTCTACGACATGACAAAGTCAGCTTTAGTAATCTTATTCACCGTTGTTTTCACGGTGAGTATTTTCTTTCTAAAGGAAGCAAGCGTTGAAAATGCAGCCAGAGGAAAGGGCTTGTCAGTAACCAGCGTAAGTGCATCGGGCGATTTTTTCCAGGCATTCCTGCTGAAAAACATCCAGTAACCTCGTTAATGTTCTCACCAGGGCTAGTGCTAGGGGATGAGCGAGAAAGCGAAATAGATTATTTCTCTTATGAGAAGTTAATGTCGCATTTTGAAAGTCGATCAATCGAGATACTTGATGCATACAAAGCCAATGAGTTAAACGCAAAGACAGACTCTGAGGCTCAGTATGCATTGACCTTACCCTAGAGATGATGCGACCTACCGAGCATACAGAACCAACAAGACTTAGACGTGTTTATTGCCGAATGCGATCAAAAATTTGATTTTGAGGCGTAAATACAAATTTTGCTCAGGCGCGTTGCCGAGTGTGCTGCGTTAACTAAATATCTTGAAGGCACTGATCTCTCTGAGAGTTTTTTAGTATATTTTGAAGCCGCACAAGAGAGTAACCATCCAATGGCCCTAGTAGAGTCAATGCCTATACTGCGGGCTAACGCTGGTGAAATCGGTCTCGATGAGGCACATGCAATCTATGCTAATGCCTATCACTATTGGTCCGATAATTCCGAGTACAGACGTCAGATTCTAGGCACTTTATTACGTATTTTGCGTCCTCAGACGAACAAAATAAGAGATACATATAAAGTTATTGCGATATTAGCGGCTGCACAAGCACTCATTGTTGAATCAGGCATGGAACAGAGTGACGCTAGGTTAGTGGTGTATGAACAACTTAGTGATATTTTGTTACCGCATGAGGTTTCATTGCTATTAGAGCAAGCAGATAACCTGGAGACAGCAATGGAGCAAGGCAATTGGTCTTTTCTGAGTGAACCGGACGGAACCTAAATAAACGGGCTATTTAAACTTTTAAGAGATAGGGGCATCTGGAATTATGGGCTTTGTTGATAATTATTAATCACGCCTAGATTCTGCAAAAAACCCAACGTCAAGTTTTCCGATTAGGTGCCCGCTATCTCTTTAGAGGCACAGAAATAATCATTGGTTCTTCTCGGTAGTAACGGAGATAACAGATCCCTGCTACTACTCTCAGCAGATAGTCACCAAGATCAGATTAATGAGGCTCTTCTGCTCAGTGTAGAAAGGGGCAGATAAATCTAAAAATAAAAAAGGCCCCTGAAGTCAGGGGCCTTAAAAGGTGGATCGATCGTTTGCAGACGACTATCGCGCTTGACCACCCATTCCTGCGTGAAGGCTACAGTAATAGTAAAGTGTGGTTGGAGTAGCATCGGTCACCTCAATGATGGTGGTACCAGATGCTGAGGAGTTGACTCCCTCGGTATACTCCGATCCGCCGCTGTGTGATCCATCTTCTGTTTCAGAAAATAGCAATGGATGCCCAGAAGGGTGAGTAATGGTATAGGTGGTGCCGGCTTCGAGATTCAGCGACTTTTTCTGCACACCATCGATAACATAAACATTGCCTGCGCCATTGTTGTTTGCTGCCACGGACACTGCGATAGTTTCTGTGGATGTAACTTTTTCCGCGGCGGTAATGACGGTGTCAATAACGTGGATTACACCGTTGGTTCCGTAGAGATCAAAGGTAGATACTCCTGATCCTTGGACTTGCAGTTCTATTTGCTCTTGGTCAACTTGCCACCAAGCATAATTAACTGCTTGACCGTTGGTATCGCCAGCTGCTGTATCGTTAGCATAAAAATACAATGGTCGTCCCTTAAAGGCTGCCTGTGAAGAGCCGTCATCTCGCGTAATTAGGCTTAGACCTGGAATGTTGTCAACTTCCGCATCGTCTACGACGACTGGAGGCCAAGTAGTTGCGCACTCATCATTACAAGTGCTTCCAGAAGTTCCTAGGTCGCTGTCAAACACATACAGAGTAAGTCCTG
>JAQWYJ010000133.1 GCA_029254005.1 Porticoccaceae bacterium
CACTCTTCATTAGCATCAGCCGAAGCGGGGAAAAACTTCCAATAACCTATAGTGTCACCTGCCGCGCCATAGGTCACGTTATTCGCAGTAAAAGCAAAGCGCTCTATACTTACCAACACCTCTCCATCCTGAAGCGCCTCAATAGCTTGATTCTCATCGGTCTCTACTATGCGTGATTTTGTAAGATCTTTCTTAAATGTTTGAAATTCACTCATTTTTTACTCCTTTCAGCAAGCTCCACATTAAACTGCTGTAGTCTACCCATCGTGGACGAAGCATTTTGTTGAATACGGCTCAATACAGCCATTTTTTCGTGGTCAGCTTTATCAACATTAGCAATTAATTTTGTAAAACCATCTAATCTATTATTTTTTATCCATTTACGAAGCGCGTTGTCTTGAGACCAATTAAATTGATTCATCATCATTGCTAAAGTCATAGGAATAAAGTCCACATCTTGATTGGGTGTAGGAACCAACCCACAGAGCCGATTTTTTTCCGCCTCAGTGTCATAATTAGCTTCAACATAAGCCACCATAGACGCACTAAACGCTGGTTGATACGCACGAACCATTTGAGGCATTATACGGTCCTTTTCAAATATCGGTGACGGCTCTTTGTGCCCAAAAGAGCGCTCTAAACTAGCTGAACAATCTACATGAATATGATCGACAGTCGTTGCAATAATACCCTCAGTTAATACTATTCGATTAGCCTCTATCGCTTTGACATGCCCCATTCGAACAACGTTTTTGATCCGTTGTAATTGAACAACTTCTGCTTTACTAATAGTGGCCGCATGAAACATAGTAGGTCTTACGGTCTTGTCTAGGCGCAAAAAATACCCGCTTTCTTCAAGGCGATCAAACATATTTTCAATAGACTCTGCGCTACCAATAGATTCGTATTGAGCAGCTATTGAACCTACTGACGAGCTAAAAAACCCCGCTGTAGGCTGGGTATTAGCACGATCTAACAACCAGGCATCTCGAGACCGAATCCAAGTAATATCCTGCGGATCAACCCCAATTTCAAGCAGCCATAAGCAGGCATCTATACCAGTTTTACCTCCACCGATAACCACATAGCCCGCCGGTTTTTTTGAAATCTTAGGTAAATTATTTAACGGCATAAATTGAGCAGCAGAAACTACCCTAAAGTTAGGTGTGTGTGTAGACGGTACATCAATAGCTAAAAAAGTTGCATCAACCAATTTTCTATAACGCACAGTATAAGTTTTATCTGTTAATTTAGACTTAAATTCACCGTCACCCACATAATCACACATAGGAAAATACTGTACACGCCCACTGGCCAGAAACCTTTGACGCATAACATCATCAAAATAGGCGCAGACCTCAGCACCACTGGCTAAATCGCCCATACCTTTGTTCAGCCCGATCTGATCAATTTCTCCTTGACTCAGTTCTTTAGAACTTACACCGAAATAAGATGATGGCTGGTGTAAGGTTACAAAAGGATAAGCTACATTCCAGTGTCCACCAGGTTTTGCATAACGATCGACAATAATTATGTGTGCATCGGTCTCAGTCAGCAAGGTGTCCACAAAGGCCATACCCACAAGTCCACTACCGATAACTAGATAATCTGTCTGTAACAACTCACTCATCTTACTTTCCTTACTTTTCTTACTTTTCTTTGCTTCTATTTGAGCGCTCATTCACCCAAAAAAAATGAGACAAAAAAATAAAGATGGACAATTTAAAAACCGTATCATAACCGCTGATCGCCACATACGCCTCTATGAGAGGACCAAACTTTTCGAACACCAATAAGCCTATTACTCAATAGGCCCAACGTATCAGTTTATCAGATCTGTTGTGCTTTTAACTGGTAGATAAACGAAATGCGTAAAAGAAGGACCAGTGTGCACTTTTTCCTACTTTAAAAGTTAAAGCTTATTATTCCACTAAAAATAGGAATAGATGAATTTTAAATATCTATAACATGGGTACAAATGGAATTTTGATACGCCTATCTTCCTTAAGAAACAGCATCCATAAAACTCCCATCATTGCTATCGACATTATTATTTAAACTATTACCATAAATTTTTTGAGTCTGTAATCCAATAGAAAATAATGCGAAAACCCGAATAAGGTAGATTAGTTACGAATTACTCACCATTGGTTGAGCGGAAAATTTTACACAGTAAACCATGCTAAAAAACTTCTTTGTTAGATGTATTGATTATTGAAAAAATCAAGCTAAAAATAAAGAAGATAGAATTTACTTGATCAGCATCTCGAATAAAAGCTCCCTATTCTAGTAAAGCAGACAATAAGATGCCAAAAATTGACAGTATAAGTTTTGGTAATGGCGTGAACTTATGCTTACATAACGCTATAAAGGAAACGCTAAGCTTCTTTGTCATGACTAACAAAAATAAAAGAATAGTAAAACGCAAAAGTAAAAATCCAAGAAGCACTTTTTGAACAAATTCCCAACTTTGTTAATAACAATAGTGCTGTTGGGTATAGAATTTAAAATGGATCATTTTTTTAATTCATTCGATTTTAGTTATTCTAAGAATAACCCCAAACAATTTTGTATATGAAAAGGCACAGTGTTTACTCACTAATTTTAAGTTTTTAAATGACCTTTATTTATTCATTTCCTATCGATTAAGCGCTTAAAGCACTTGTTCATATACGGTGTCATACGCTGATTATTATCCATTTAGTTTGGTTTTAAGCGTTTGCAGACACATGCTCCTTTACAGTTGTTGGCTTATGTTTTGACTTCAGTGAAGTGCAAATATGTATGGCTTAAAGCGTTGGTTTCATTCAGCGCATCTTCTAATATTACTTTAAACTTATCTTCGTTTTCATTATTACAGAGAGAAACTCCGGTAATCAGACATTTATCAACGTCAATTTCTATTGCCTTTTTGTCTACTGTACTTTCTTTAAAAAGCCTTCTTCCCATTTGTCTTATGCTTCTAAATGGTTTCATTTTGACCCTATAAACACGTGGTAAGTTAGTTCCTCGCCAGTTTTTTGTTTACAGAAAAGAACAAAGTCAGTTTCAATAGAAGTGAAAAACAGAGGTATTTAAAAATAAAAAGAACAATCATAAACCTACCGCTTTACGGTTAATCACATTACTATTATAAAGTCTAAACAGGAGTAATTAATGCGCTACACACTTTTTTCAACGCCGCTGCTGACGCCACTGCTGCGTGTTCTCTCCAGAATCATGTTAAAAATAATTCGTTGGAAAGTAATTGGGGAGTTACCAAAAGACCAGCACAAATACGTTCTCATTGTTGCACCACACACATCGAACTGGGACTTTATGCTATTTATTTTTGCGGTATCGGTGCTTAATTTGAGACCAAACGTTCTTATCAAGGATTCACTATTTATAGGTCCTTTAGGTTGGTTTTTACGCTTTTGTGGTGCTATCCCTGTTAATCGCAAACAAGCAAGTTCACTGGTCAGTTACATCACCAGCATCTATCAACAACGCGAAAAATTTGTTTTAGTTATTACACCTGAGGGGACTAGAAGCGCCAATCCTCAATGGAAGCGCGGATTTCACCACATTGCTAAATCAGCAAAAGTGCCGATATTACTGGTCTATGTTGATAGCAGCGAACGTACCATAGGAGTGCATGGGTTGTTTGAACCAACAAGCGATATTGATGCAGACATGTCCAAATTAAAGGAATTTTACGACACGAAGAAAGGTCTCATCCCAGATAATTATGCGTCCTAGAGCAGTTTAATATCCACCTTGTTCCTTTTGGGCAAGTCAACTTATTTTGCTAAGTATTAGCTACAACCATTACAGGAAGCAGCGCCCATAGACGAGTCCATAGTCAACTGGTTGAACGCACACAAACAAGATGCTTGGATGATCGTTCCTGCCCTGGCATTTTTAGAAGCTTGTCCTGGTGTGGGGTTGTTTGTATCTGGAGTCATTTTACTCTCAGTAAGCACGTTTCTGTATACAGAGCAGATATTGACATTACCGCAAATCCTCTCGCTGGCATTTTTTGGAGCCTTCATATCAGATCATTTAGGTTTTTATGCCGGACGCTGGTTCGGCGGTGCGCTGCGTAAAACAAAGATTGCTATGAGGCATCAGTCAAAATTTGATAAAAGCGAAGCCTTTATTTTAAAGTACGGTGCTCTCTCAGTGATATTTGGGCGCCTGATGACAGCAATCCGAAGCTTGATCCCTATGACTGTGGGCGCAAGCGGAACAGATCGTATTATATTCACCCTAGCCGATATAGCAGCTTGCGTTATCTGGACTGCGGGTTTGGGGTTGCTGGTGGTAGGTTTGGATAACGTCTTTAGCTAACCGGTATTCTGGTTGCACTGTACTGGCTTTTATAATTTGACCCTCTTCTTAGTACCCCTCATTAAAGCTGAAAACAAGCATCGAGGGTTGCGTTGTCCTGTCAAAATAGCAACACGAGGTTTACGGTAAAGGCCCCTTTAAAGGAACCTTTGTCGATATTACCGATCTCTGATATACCTCTAATGCATAGACAGTATTACTTTACCTTTTGCCCGTCGTTCAGCAATAGATCCAAAAGCAGTGCTATGATCATCAAGTGAATATACTTCTGTTACCAGAGGCGTAAATTCACCGCGATCCACCATCTGTACAAGCTCTTTGAAGTTTTGCTGAGAACTTTTAGGATCTCTGGCCGACCAAGCACCCCAAAAGACGCCAACCATTGAGGCGCCTTTCAAAAGAGCTAGATTAAGTGGCATTTTAGGAATAGGACCAGAGGCAAAACCAATCACCAAGAAGCGACCATTCCAAGCAATTGCCCGAAATGCTTGTTCAGAAAAATCACCGCCAACTGGATCATAAATGACATCTGCGCCCTTACCTTTAGTCAACTCTTTCACTTTTTCCTTCAAATTTTCAGTTGCATAGTTAATCCGCATATCTGCACCGGCTTCACAAGCAAAATCCAACTTGTCTTCAGTGCTCGCCGCAGCGATCACAGTAGCCCCCATGGCCTTAGCTATCTGAATCGTCGCGATCCCAACACCACCAGCTGCACCAAGCACTAACACGACTTCACCAGCTTTTAATTGTGCCTTTTGCTTAAGGGCATAGTACGAGGTACCATAGGTGACCGCAAAACCGGCTGCTTGCTCAAATGACATGCTGGCGCCTTTCAAAAAGGTAGTAAATTCCGATGTGACAGCCTGACTCGCAAAACCACCCATTTGAACCATTCCAACTACCTCATCGCCAACTTTCCGCGTAGTAACACCATCACCAATCTTGCTAACAACGCCAGACACTTCAGTTCCTGGAATAAACGGCAACGGTGGTTTAAACTGATATTTGCCCTCTACAGTCAGAATGTCGGGAAAGTTCACCCCTGCGGCCTTTACATCGATAAGCACCTCGCCAGCACCAGGCTCAAGATCATCTCGCTCCTCCAATGTTAGGTCTTGAGTTGAACCAAATTCGCTACATATTAATGCTTTCATAATCATTTCCTGAATATTTATTTTCCAAGTAGAGGTAAATAGCGTCTTTGGTTTTTACGCATCTATTTGTTACCTACCTCTTAATCCTCACAGTCAATTACTTATTATACTCACGCAGTTCGCGACGCCCGATCACCATACGGTGAACCGCATCAGGGCCATCAGCATAGCGCAGCGTTCGCTGGGCACCATACCAACTGGCCAGCGGCGTATCTGAAGATATACCAATACCGCCATGCATTTGCATTGCCTCATCAATCACCTTTAGTGACATACTTGGAGCTGCGACCTTGATCATTGAAATGAATGGTTGCGCTGCATCTGTTCCCATATTGTCCATCAACCACGCCGCTTTTAGACACAATAATCGAGTCATTTCAATATTGATGCGAGCATCTGCTATGATATCGACGTTGCCGCCAAGCTTCGCCAGAGGTCGCCCAAACGCTTCTCTACTAACCGATCGTTCGCACAGAAGCTTCAAAGCCGCTTCAGCAAGCCCAATAGAGCGCATGCAATGATGGATACGGCCGGGCCCCAAACGGCCCTGAGCAACTTCAAACCCTCGGCCCATACCTAGAATCATATTCTCCTTCGGTACTCGCACATCGGTGAACCTCATATGCATATGCCCGTGAGGTGCATCATCGACATTCATGACAGTCATGGGTCTAAGATTTTTGACCCCTGGTGTGTCGAAAGGCACTAGGACCTGAGAATGTTGTGAGTGACGCGGCCCGCCAGGATTTGTATTACACATTACAATCATGATTTTGCAGCGTGGATCACCAGCTCCTGAGATCCAAATTTTCTCGCCATTAAGTACCCATTCGTCACCGTCTTCTACACAACTCATGGCAATATTAGTCGCATCTGATGAAGCCACTGAAGGTTCAGTCATAGCATAAGCAGAGCGTATTTCACCATTAAGTAACGGCGTCAGCCATTTTGCTTTTTGTTCTTCATTACAATATCGCGCCAGTACTTCCATATTACCTGTGTCTGGTGCCGAGCAATTGAATACTTCAGGCGCCAACATTGATCGACCTGTTTCTTCTGCAATGTAGGCGTACTCCACTGTGTTTAAACCATACCCACCTTCCCAATGAGTAAGAAAAAAGTTCCAAAGATTTCTAGCTTTGGCCTTGCCTTTAAGCGTCTCAAGAATCTCTGTTTGACGATCGGTAAATGTCCAGCGATCTCCAGTGGCAATTTCTCTATGATATTCATCTTCAAGCGGCAGAATCTCTATATCAATAAAGTTTTTCACTTCTTCAAGTATTGGTTTGACTTTGTCACTGATACCTAAGTCCATCATTCGTTCCTCATTATTTTTAGGGTTAATCAATATTTGATAGGCATTGATAGCCTCAAAAAAAGACGCTATCAGGTCAAGCAGCGTCTTATCATCTACTACCTAGTAACCATTCATCATGGAGAACCGGTCCGCATGAAATCCATAATCACCGAAGAGCATTTGTGCAGGTCGTGCGCGCTTGATGAAAAAGCCTATTTCATACTCATCAGTCATACCAATGCCACCGTGCATCTGAATAGCTTCATTTGTAGCTAATTCAGCTACTTCGCACAATTTAGCCTTGGCAATACTCGCAAGAGCAGGAGTTTTAGCACCCCCTTCATCAAGGGTTTGAGCCGCTTTAAGTACTACGGACTTGCACAACTCCACTTCACTCCACCAGTGCGCCGTGCGATGTTGCAATGCCTGAAATGAACCGATAAGAGCGCCAAATTGCTTCCGTTCTTTCAAGTACTGTAGTGTCCTATCAAAACTTTCTTGGGCAATACCCAGTAATTCTGCAGCTAAATGTATATTGCCAACATCTAAGGTGGCAGACAATGCTGAATAACCTTTGTCTTGCGCACCTAAAATATCTGATGCCTTTACTGAAACATCATTAAAAGAAATAATGGCAGAGTTTCTACCGTCAACCATTACGGTTCGCTCTACAACCACTCCTTCTGCATCTCGATCTACAAGGAATAAAGTAATGCCCTGTGAATCTCCTTCTTCACCGGAGGTTCGAGCAGCCACAATCAATTTATCTGCGGTGCTCCCATCAACAACAGAGCGCTTGACTCCATTGAGAATATAGTCTCCCGCTTTGCATTCAGCAGACATGGCAGTGCCCGCTGGACAATGATGCGCACTCTCATCAACAGCCAATGCAGTGGTTAATTCTCCACTCGCGATGGCAGCAAGTAATTGAGTCTTCTGCTCTTGATTACCTGCTAAGTTGATCGCTGTCACACCAAGCACTGCGGTTGATAGAAGTGGTGATGCCGTTAATGTTCGGCCTGTCTCTTCAATAATTTGTGCCATACCAACGTGGCCAAACGCCAAACCACCGTATTCTTCGGGGATCAATATGGCTGCCCAGCCCATATTAACCATTTGAGGCCACAATAGACCGGAGTATCCTGCTTCACTACCTGCATCTCTGTTCGCACGCAGGACTGAAATTGGCGCATGTTCTGTTAGAAAACCTTTTGCAGATTCTTTGAGCATTTGTTGTTCTTCGTTTAATACCAATGCCATGATAAATACCTTTAACGTCTGTTAGCCCAAACCAAGAATGTTTTTAGCGATAATATTCAACTGAACCTCTGAGGTGCCACCTTCAATTGAATTTCCTTTCGTACGCAACCATGTTTTGGCCGTCCAACCATCATTGGATGCATCG
>JAQWYJ010000143.1 GCA_029254005.1 Porticoccaceae bacterium
TTAGTTACATGGGCGTACCCATCTCTAGAGATATTGAAGCGTCTGACCTCGTCATCATGGGGATTCCTTACGACCTTGCCACCACCGGTAGAGCAGGCACTCGTCACGGGCCACAGGCAGTGCGACGGGCATCAGCAAACTTGCGTTGGGAAGAAAAACGTTGGCCATGGACCTTTAACGCCTTTGATAGGCTCGATGTTATTGACTATGGAGATGTGGAATTTGCCCCTGGTGATTCTTCTGAAGCGGTAGAGACGATTATTAAGCATGTGGGCAATGTTCATAAACAGGGCAAAAAGACCCTATGCTTTGGTGGCGACCACTTTGTGACCTTACCGCAACTGAGGGCAGTGCATCAAGGTCATGGCACTGTTGCGCTAGTGCAGTTCGATGCGCATACCGACACTTATGAAGAGAGCGCAGAGTATGATCATGGTGGCATGTTCTATACCGCTCCTAAAGAGAATTTAATTGATCCAGCACGTTCAATCCAGATAGGTATTCGTACCGAGTATTCAACAGAGGCAGACATTAAGGTTATTGATGCGGCGGCGGCCAATGATCTTTCGGTGGATCACATAGTCTCGCAGATTAAACAGCGCGTGGGCGACATGCCCGTGTATCTGACCTTTGACATTGACTGTTTAGATCCGGCTTATGCTCCCGGCACCGGCACGCCTGTGGTTGGAGGTATGACTACTGACAAGGCGTTGAAAATCTTGCGTGGCTTGGCCGGTTTGAATATCGTTGCTGCTGATGTGGTCGAGGTGGCACCCGCCTATGATCATGCAGATATTACCGCACTGGCAGGCGCGACCATCGGATTGGAGTTAATTTATCTTATGGCCTCAGACCCAAATATGGATTCATAGCGATAAGGAATACTTATAAAATTCGGTTTCACGCACATAGCCGAGGGTTTCATAGAGCTGTTGAGCGTTGCCATTGGTCGTTTCCGTCTCCAAATCAATGCGTACCGCGCCGCTATCTATGGCGTGAGCTTGAGCTCGGTTCATCAACGCTTTTCCTACACCGAGGCGGCGACACTTAGCGTCAACAAATAGGTCGTACAGAACCATGATGGGAGCGGCTTCAACACTGCAAAAGGTGGCGTAGAGCTGAGTGAATCCAAGTGCCTTGCCACTGGGAGATCGGGCAATAAAGACCACTGAGCTACCATCACTAAGACGCGCTCGCAGATAACCTTTTGCCAATGTTAAATCGGCATCTTCCTGATAAAATTGGCGGTACTGATCAAATAAAATGGCCAGGTCATCCACATCATCAAGCGTCGCCTGAAAGAGAGCGAAGTCAGACTCTGATTGTCCATGCTCTTTTGGATCCACCGGCATTTCATAACACCAGGGAAATACGCTAGCAAGAAAGCTTTTACACACAAGGCGGGCATCGTCTCTATCGTAGCTCTCCCCAGCGAACAAAATTTCCTTCCATACCTCGTCGGTGATTCCAGAGATAGCATTGGCAATGGCGCGGGCACTTATTTCATTTTGTTTGTTGGCATTTTGAATAATTTGTTCGCACAGAGTTAAGATCAGTTTGAAATTTTGACGGTCGAGGTTGCCGCGAATACGCTGATAATCCTGCCTGCCGCGGCTCTCTGAATCAAAAGCGTGCCATACAGCCATCTTTCGGTGTTCGGTGATCTCTGGATCTAGGGAGGCATTAATAATTGCATGTAACCGCTTTGCTGGATCTGCACCCGCGACTTTGAGTGCATTGGCGATGCTGCTGTCAAATTCGTCGGAGACAAAGTTTAGTGTCTCAAGCAACAGGGACTCTTTACTGTCGAAATGGAAATTGACCGTCCCGGCGGTGACCCCAGCAATAGCACTGATTTTTGCCAGTGTCAGCTTTGACAGTCCATATTCGGCGATTGCTGTGATGGTGGCGTCAATTAATAGATGTCGACGATCATTTTGGTTAGCGGAGCTGTTGTTTGCCATAGCGAAATGCCTCGCATTGGATTGGTTGAATGCCTATTTAATACACTATATGCTTGTATAGTGGGTTACACAAAAAAATTTAGCAAGCCTTGGTCTGAATTCGTCAGTTGAATTCACGCGCTTCGGTTTATCCAGTCAGTTTAAAAAAAGGAACTGCATTATGGCTTACGATTTACCTGGACCCAAAACTGCCGCTCGTATTGCGTCGGGCAAGCAGTTGTTTCGGCATGGGTTAAACTATGATACAGCCGCTAAAAAGTCTGCATCAAGAGGCTTTATTTCGCCGGCACAGATTGTCTTGGACAGGGCCGAGGGTGACTATGTCTGGGATCTGGATGGCAATCGCTATATAGATTTTCAAAATGGCTGGGCCACTAATGCCTTGGGT
>JAQWYJ010000007.1 GCA_029254005.1 Porticoccaceae bacterium
GAAGAAATTATGGAAATTGCTCTAGAGCAAGCTATGGACGCACGTCTACACATCCTTGATGAAATGAATAAAGTCATCGACAGTGGTCGTGACGAAGTTGCAGATACTGCACCTCGTATGGGCGTTATGCAGATCGACTCGGACAAAATCCGCGATGTAATTGGTAAAGGTGGCGCAACCATTAGAAGCCTTTGTGAAGATCATAACTCCACTATTGATATTACAGATGATGGTGCTGTCAAAATCTACTCAGAAGATACCGAGAGCTTAAATGCGGCAATGGATGCAATTAAGGCAATTGTAGCCGATCCTGAACCAGGCACTATTTACGATGGTAAGGTTGTTCGTATTGTTGATTTTGGTGCTTTTGTTAACTTTATGCCAGGCACTGACGGGCTTGTGCATATCTCCCAAATTGCTCAAGAGCGCGTCGCTAAGGTCACAGATTATTTGACTGAAGGTCAAGATGTTCGGGTGAAGGTTACTGAGATTGATAATCGTGGTCGCGTTAAACTGTCAATCAAAGAAGCACAGTTAGAAGAGGGTACAGTGCCAGAAGCAGCGCCTGCTGCAACTGCAAACACTGATAAAGAGCCTGAAGCGTAAGCTATTAGTTGTTTAACAAAAAACCCCAGTGTTCAGCTGGGGTTTTTTTTGACTTGATTTTATTCGATTGTTTTAGATACTAAGACGATGCAAGGCTAAGTAGCTCCGCTGCATGTGATAATGTTTGTTTTGTCACAGTGGCCCCACCCAGCATTCTTGCGAGCTCATTAACTCTCTGGCTAGGATCAAGACCAACCATTAAGGATGCTGTTTGACCTTTTTTTGTTATTTTGCTGGCAAGATAATGATGATGGGCATGAACTGCCACCTGCGGTTGATGGGTGACGCTAATAACTTGGCCGCGTTCGCCCAATGCTTTCAGTAGCCTTCCAACGACGTCTGCTGTGCTCCCACCAATGCCGACGTCGACTTCGTCAAACACCAATGTCGATATTTTAGAGTGGCCCGCAGCAACTACTTGGATAGCTAGACTAACGCGAGAAAGTTCTCCGCCAGATGCAATTTTGCTCAGCGGTTTATGTGGCTGCCCAGCATTAGTTGTCAGTAAAAACTCCACTTTTTCAAGACCATTGGCGTGATACTGGCCTTGTTGTCTAGGAGTTAATTGAATCACTAATTCTGCCCCATCCATGGCTAGCATATGAATTTTTTGATTGATTTGACTAGCCATTTTGACGGCCGCTGCTGAGCGTTTTTTCGACAGCTTGGTTGCTAATATTTCGTAGTTATTGGCCAATTCATCCAGAGATTGTTGCAAAAAATTAATATTTTCATTGCCATTAACCAAGGCATCTAACTCGGCTATTAAAGCCATATTTTTGGCTTCGAGTTGATCTATCGAAACCCGATGTTTTCGGGCTAACTGAAAGGCCACAGCCAGCTCTTCCTCAACCATTTGTAATTTGTAAGGATCAGCATCAAATCTATCAACATGATGTTTAATTTCCCCTACAGCTTCCTCTATTTGTATTAGGCTACTCTTGAGAAGCTCTTCAGAGGTTAGAAGATGCGCTGGTTTATGCGGCATGTTAGCTAAAATTGATAACGCACGATTCATATTGTCACAAAGATTAACGTCTTCTGCTTGTTCACAAATCGCTAATAAATTATGGCTATCTTGAAGAATTTGCTCGGCATTTGCGAGTGTACTCTGTTCTTGGGCTAGCTGTTCTAGGTGAGCCACTGATACGTCAATTTGTTTTAGCTCATTGACTTGAAAGCTAAGCAGATCTTTTTTTGCATTCACCTCGTCTAAACGAGCAACTAAGGTATCTAATTGCAGGCGAACTTGCTGCCAACGGTTAAATTGGGCGGTAACCTGCATGCTAAGCGATTGAACCTCAGCATATTCATCAAGTAATCTGCGGTGAGTGTCCTTTCTGAGTAGCGATTGGTGCTCATGCTGACTATGAATATCTGTTAGCATTTCGCCAAGTTCTTGGAGCTGCGACATCGTGCTTGGTTGACCATTTATATAGCCTTTAGAGCGGCCTTCTCGAGTATAAATTCGTCTTAAAAGGCAAGTGGCTGCATTTTCGAAGTCATTCTTTACTAGCCAGCTAGAGGCATTTTCAATGCCAGTCAGATCAAAAGTTGCGGTGATTTCCGCTCGATCTTTGCCATGCCGAATGGTGTCTGTATCGGCACGATCACCCAAGGCCATACCCAGTGCATCTAAGACCAATGATTTACCGGCCCCAGTTTCACCTGTGATTGATGTGGTTCCTCGATTGAACTCGATTTCAAGCGACTCAACCAAGGTATAGTTGTGAATATTAATCGAAAGTAGCAACGTTTTATTACCGACTCATTAAAAATATCTGTGGACGGGCCAATTTCCTTTGTCTAATGCTTGAAACCCAGAAGAACGACCCCATATTGACACACAGAGTAAAGGTTAAGAACCATCGACGCAATAATCTTGAGGTATGGCATAGATTAGTCGTCCCAAATAGAGGAAATGAACATGCAAGATGATGTAAATAGTGAAGAACAAACTGCCGCTGAGTCAGCACAACAGAGTGCCGAACAGCTTTCTGACAAAGCTGCTGATGCGGCAAAGGTAGATGCAGAGATTATTGAAGAACTTCTTGCTGATGATCAATCAAGCGAAGTTGAAGAGCTCGAACAGAGAGTTAGTGAAGCAAATGATCAGGTACTGAGAATACAGGCGGAGATGCAAAATGTACGTCGACGAGCCGAGCGTGATGTGGAAAATGCCCACAAGTATGCTCTGGATAAATTCACTGCGGATCTGTTACCTGTCGTAGATAATCTTGAACGAGCCATTGCTAACATAGATGTAACGGCAGAGGCCCAGAAAGATGTGGCAACCGGTTTAGAGCTTACGTTAAAGACATTTGTTGATGTGCTATTGCGATTTAAAGTTGAAGTTGTTGACCCGGCGGGTCAGCCCTTTGATGCTGATTTACACCAAGCGGTGAGTATGGTGCCAAACCCTGATTTGGAGCCCAATACAGTGATGGACGTATTTCAAAAGGGGTATACCTTAAATGGTCGGTTAGTGAGACCTGCGATGGTAGTTGTATCCAAAGCAAGTTAGCTAAAAAGGTCGCACATCTTTAAGGATGCTCTTGAAACTGTGAAATTCACACCCATATAAAGGGTATATCAAAAATTTTAAAAAAGCCTTAGTAAGGTTTTAAGACAAAAGACGGAGAAATAAGTGATGGGAAAGATTATCGGAATTGATTTGGGTACAACCAACTCCTGTGTTTCGGTGCTCGAGGGTGATAAGCCTAAGGTAATTGAGAATGCTGAGG
>JAQWYJ010000018.1 GCA_029254005.1 Porticoccaceae bacterium
GGTCACTAGTCGGACGTATGTCTGGTCTTCGGTTAACACAGTGCCAGGAGGCGAAGTACTCTCATACCAGTCATAAAATTCTGCCCCGGCCTCGCGCAAGTACTGTGCGAGGGCCTTGGGCATTATCACGAAAAGCTCATTTGATTGCACCGGCCATGCCAGTTTGACGCCGTCATAAGAGCATATTTGTGTGGCTAACGCTATGGCCTGACTGTTGGCATGCTGGGCTAAGTCAAGCCAATGGTTGTCTTTTAGCCAGCCGACCATTTGCGCGCCAAACAGTCGCCCCTTGGAGAGCAGATGGCCGCTGCGCTTGCGTCGGTCAGAAAATGTCTCGGCTAAGTCTCGATTAAAAAATACTACTGCTTCAGCGCACAACGCACCACATTTAGTGGCGCCGAGGCACAGCACATCGATTCCCGCCTTCCAGGTTAATTCCGCCGGTGTGCAACCTACGCTTGCCACTGCATTGGCAAAGCGCGCGCCGTCCATGTGAACTTTTAGGTTGTGATGTTTAGCAATGCCACTGAGTATGGCGATTTCTTCTGGGGTGTAGACCAGGCCGGCCTCACTCGCTTGGGTGATACTGAGCGCCTTGGCCTTAACATTATGGGGGTAATCAGTACCCATAAAGTCAAAATAATGGTTGAGGTGCTCTGGGCTAATTTTGCCCTCACCTTGAGACACGGGCAACATGCGCGCACCCCCAGTGAAAAACTCCGGTGCGGTGGACTCGTCTAATATAATGTGCGAGCTGTTGTGACAGAGAATGCCTTCCCACGGTTGAACCATGCAGGACAGCGACAACGAATTGGCCGCCGTGCCGGTAGCGACAAAATAAGCGTCGAGATCACATTCGAATAAGGTGTTCAACGCCTCTATGGCACGATGTGTCCAGCGATCGTCGCCATAGCCATGGGTGAATTCATTGTTGGCCTGAGCCAACACGTCTAAAACCTGAGGGGATGCGCCAGTCTGATTGTCACTGCCAAAATACATGGTGTTGCTCCGCTAAAAATAAACTGCATCAATTCTCTGCGGGTTGAATTTTAGTCACCGCAAAGGCAGCCAATGCACGCTCTCTAGATTCTTTAATGTCCACTATGGGAGCTGGATAATTAATCCCAATGTCAACGCCAGCACTGGCCAACACCTCTGCTGGGGCCAACCAGGGGGCATGAATATATTTGTCCGGCATAGTAGCAAGCTCGGGCACATAACGGCGAATATAATTGCCCTGCTTATCGAACTTTTCGCTTTGAGTGATGGGATTGAAAATTCTGAAGAAAGGCGCTGCGTCTGCACCACAGCCAGCAATCCACTGCCAACCAGCGCTGTTGCTGGCAAGGTCTGCATCCACCAAGCAGTCCCAGAACCAAGCTTCACCCTGGTGCCAGTGAATAAGTAAGTTTTTCACTAGAAAAGATCCCACCACCATGCGCACCCGATTGTGCATGTAACCAGTGGTGTAGAGCTCACGCATACCGGCATCCACCAGTGGATAGCCGGTTTTGCCACGCTGCCACGCTTTTAAATCTGCGTCGGTATTCTCTGCCCAAGGAAAAAGGTCAAAGCGCGCCTGCAGATTGTCTGTGGGCAGTTTAGGAAAATGATATAACAAATAATACGAGAATTCGCGCCATCCCAGCTCGCTCATAAAGGTATCTAGGCTCTGCTCGTTAGTAATAAAAGCGCCCGCCTCTGCAGCGCGATGCCACGCCGTATTGGGTGATAGTTGGCCAAAGTGTAAATAGGGCGACAAACGCGACACATTTTGCTTGTCGGGGAAATTCCGCCCCTCCCGATAATCTTGTAGCTCGTCCATAACAAATTCGTCAAGACGTTCTTGGGCAGCGGCCTCGCTGACAGTCCAGCGCGCTCGCATCTGCTCATCCCAATTGATCTTCGGCAGTAAATTTAGGCCCTGTAAAGATAGTGACTGCCTACTATTTTTTGCTATTTGAATATTTTTGGGCACTGGCATTGGTTGTCTGGGCGTCACAGATACTAAGCACCCTCGACGGTAATATGGAGTAAACACCTTATAGGGCGTACCGTCTTTTTTGAGCACTTGCCAAGGCTCCCATAGAAGCGAGCCATTAAAACTTTCAACTACAAGACCGTCGCACTTAAGCGCTGTTTTAATAGCGGCATCGCGGGCAATACGCCAAGGTTCATAACAGCGATTCCAAGTAATTGCGGAGGCATCAGTTTGCACTGCTAGATCACGCAGTATGGTTAGCGCATCGCCTTGGAAAAGCTGTAAGCTGCCTCTAAGACTGTTGGTTAAGTCCTCTAATGCCTGATGTAACCACCAGCGACTGGCACCGCCCATTTTCCAGCCATCAGCGCCTTCATCATCAAGAATATAAACAGGAATAATATCGCCACGCTCACAAGCAGCACAAAGTGCTGGATTGTCAGTAAGCCTAAGGTCTTGACGAAACCACATGATTGTTGGCCGAGTGTTCTGTTGTAAATCAACGATAAGAATTATTCCTTTATGTTTATACTATGAAAGCAAAAAGTTACGCTGCAATCCTGTATTTAGATTAGCAATATTAGTAATACACTGCCACAAATTATGTAATCCTAATCTCACAGTCTGTTATAATTTTGAGCTTACTTTTTGCTTGGAAATGAAACAATGAATGTTTTGGTTATTGGCTCTGGTGGACGCGAACACGCACTGGCTTGGAAGGCGGCTCAGTCTCCAAGCGTAGACACTGTTTTTGTAGCCCCCGGCAATGCGGGCACTGCCATGGAATCCAAACTAAAAAATGTCGTTATCTCAGTGAGTGATTTTAGTGCTTTAGCAGATTTTGCCCAAAGCACTAACGTTAAACTAACCATCGTAGGTCCTGAACAGCCCTTGGTCGATGGAATTGTTGATTACTTTCAGGCTCGTGGATTAGCTATTTTTGGTCCATCTGCTGGTGCCGCTCAACTTGAGGGTTCAAAAGCCTTTACGAAAGACTTTCTTGAGCGCCAAAAAATACCTACTGCTGCCTATGGTAATTTTACCGAAGTTGATGCGGCTCTAAACTATTTGCATCAGGTTGGTGCCCCTATTGTAATTAAAGCCGATGGTTTGGCCGCCGGCAAAGGCGTAATTGTAGCTATGACTATGACTGAGGCTGAAAATGCTGTGTGCGATATGCTTGCCGGAAACACCTTCGGTGATGCCGGAAGTCGTGTAGTAATTGAAGAATTTTTAGACGGTGAAGAAGCCAGCTTTATTGTTATGGTAGATGGTAAAAACGTATTGCCCATGGCAACTAGCCAAGACCACAAGCGTGCCGGC
The DNA here is from genome assembly GCA_029254005.1 of Porticoccaceae bacterium. GTDB lineage: Bacteria > Pseudomonadota > Gammaproteobacteria > Pseudomonadales > Porticoccaceae > HTCC2207. The sequence goes on from JAQWYJ010000018.1 coordinate 3,305, forward strand.
AATGGTGATACTGGACCAAATACCGGCGGCATGGGCGCTTATTCTCCAGCTCCAGTGGTAGATGAGACTATTTATCAACGCATTATGGACGAAGTCATTTACCCTACAGTGAGGGGTATGGCAGCTGAGGGTAATGAGTACTCTGGCTTTTTGTATGCCGGCCTGATGATAATGCCTGATGGCACACCTAAGGTAATTGAATACAACTGTCGCTTTGGTGACCCAGAAACTCAACCTATATTACTGCGGTTACAATCTGACTTAGTGTCTCATTGCCTATCTGCCATAGAAGGAACACTTGATCAACAAACCGCTAAGTGGGATCCAAGACCAGCCATTGGAGTGGTAATGGCCGCCGGTGGTTACCCAGGCAGCTATCGCGCAGGCGATATTATCTCGGGACTGACAGAACTGGAATACAGTGCTGGGGCGAAGGTATTTCACGCTGGCACTGCCTTAAATGATAACAACACTGTAACTAGCGGCGGTCGTGTTCTCTGTGCCACGGCGATGGGTGACTCAGTATTTGATGCCCAGCAGCGAGCCTATTCGTTGGCTTCTAAAATACACTGGGACGATGTTTATTTGCGACAAGACATTGGCTGGCGAGCAATTAAAAGAGAACAAAAAGTCTAGATAGTTACCGGTATTGGAGAATAGTAGCTGCAAATCGTCTGGGGCATCATCAAACACATTTGGTTTCTCGAGGTCTGTCGCTTTCACCGTGTACCACGGTGGTGGTCTGGAGTACTGTGCATGTCAACTTTGGTCGGTTCAACACTAATCAAAGCCGGCCGCCGTCTATCTGCAATTTGTTTGCGCTGATTGCTGATTGCCCTTTGCAGTTTTAGACTCCTAACTAAGCCCGTTTTGAGGCAGTCTATTGTTGTGTCTTTTCCGATACTCTGCGGATTTATTAGCACTGTGATCACTTACCTCTAAGCTTTTAGCTGTATTTCAGTACACCAGAAATTTAGACCCCTTTATTTAGCTGAATCTGGATCTACTCTTTATCCTTCCTATCAATTGGTTACTCGATGCTAGCTACCTCTATTTGGTGCACAAACCTAAAGCATCCCCAGTGTTGGATTTAGTCAGGCCCTTATCAATTTACCTCGTTATAACCACAGCAGTGGTAATGTTATTTTTTACATTGTGCTATTGCCGTTTTTCTTCGCTAGAAAACTGCATAGCAAGCAAGGTACAATCACAGCCTGACGTAAATTGTTTGAGTAGGTCAGTAAAAAGCACAAAAAAAAGTAAGGAGTGAGTAAGATATGTCGAGCCGACAACTATCCCTGATAGATAAATTTATAGGTCAACTAGATCACGGTATCCGCACTGTGCTATCCGATGCCCCTTTGCCTGGTAGGGTATCTCCAGCTCTGAGCATCGAAGATCAAGCACTCAATGAAACCGAACGATCCCATGCTCTTGGACTGATGCGTGTTAATCACACAGGTGAGGTATGTGCTCAAGCTCTCTATCAAGGACAAGCGCTTACCGCTAAGTTACCTGATGTTCGCGAGCAGATGAAAGAGGCTGCGACTGAAGAAATTGATCATTTGTCTTGGTGCGAAGATAGAATAAAGGATCTTGGCGGCCGTACCAGCGTATTTAATCCTATTTTTTATGCTATGTCGTTTAGTATTGGTGCAGGAGCAGGTATTGTTAGTGACAAGTTAAGCTTAGGATTTGTAGCTGCTACTGAAGATCAAGTTTGTGCTCACTTAAAAACTCATCTGGATCAGCTGCCAGAAACGGACTGCAAGAGTCGTGCTGTGGTAAAGGAGATGCTAGCGGACGAAGAGCGTCATGCCCAAGCTGCATTGGCGGCGGGAGGCTACAAATTTCCAACCCCAGTTAAACGAGCCATGACGCTGATTTCCTCTGTTATGACTAAAGGTAGCTATAAATTTTAATACTCATGTAGGCCCATTATTTAGTGAGTCTGTTCATCACAGTAATAGTAAATGCCAGAGGTGGTTTTGTAGATCATGAAATTAAACCGAATTGCTTTCGCATGTACTACAATTTTATTATCAAGCTTTGGTGTATTTAAAAGTGCTGAATTTAGCAACACCGCTATTAAACATTTCGACATCCATAATGGTCTACCCATGCAATCTTCTTTTATGCACACACTATCGGTGGGGCCTTTGGGAAAAGCAACTATTGAAAAGATCGTTACAACGGGAAAGAACACCCGAATCATCCAAAATTTAAATAAAAATAACATCAATAGCGGCAGCGAAAAAAAATGTAATTCCACGTCCACTAGTAATGAAAAATGCTGAGCTATTGTTGCGTTTTAAATAACGCCTACCAACGGTATTAAAGATATTAGGTGCTGCACCCCAGGAGATATTGTGTGAAAAAAGATGATATTAAACTCGCCTTGATGTCGTTTATTGCCTTCTTAACATACGGTATTGCCGGTGTAAGCACTATTTTATTGATGAAACTCTTATCCTACTTTAGCCTTGGCCGAGATCTTGCGTCCTCTCATGGTATTAGTCTGTCTGATTCCTCACGATTAGGTGGCTTAGCCATTACCATTGTTGTTGGTTGCTATCTTTTAGGTATGTTACTGCTCACACCCTATGTTCCTGGGGCGCTTAGATCCGACCAAAACTTCTACCTTTGGCTGGCGGTGGCAGTCTGCGCAGGTCTTGGTTTGGCTGAAGATATAAAAGCTGATTTCTTGACACCGGTACTCAGATTGGCATGCAAATTTCTGGTGTTTGGTGTTCTATTATTTTGTTGGCCAAACTTTGTACCTACTGAAATCGGTGTACCGGGTATAGATGCACTTTTAAGTATTCCCTTAATTGCATGGACAGTAGTCACGATCTTCTGTGTTGGTTTTATAAATGCCTTTAATATGGCTGATGGGGCAAATGGTTTAATCCCAGGGATTTGTGTTGCCGCTTTTACTATTTTCTTTTTGGAGTATGGTCGGCCGACTGAGGGGCTATTTTTGTTTGCCTGTACGATGTTTCTAATTTTCAATCTTATTTCTGGTTGGTTTTTCCTTGGCGATATGGGAAGCTATGGAATTGGCGCTATTATCCTTTGCTATGGCCTCAATGGTGTTGCAGTTGGCGACTTTTCTGCAGCCTTTATGGCGACGCTACTTGCCTATCCCTGCTTAGATTTTGTCGTCAGCATTGTCCGGCGGTTACGTTTAGGACGTTCGCCTTTTTCTGCAGATAATGATCATCTGCACAACAGGCTGCATTGGCAAATTAAACAGCTAGTAAAATCAAAAGTCCTAGCGAATTCTTTAACAGGCCTTATCATTAGTGGCTGCAGCGCTGGATTAACCCTTTATGCCTACAGCCTGAACTGGTTGCCTATCACTAGCAATCAGTGGATTTTTCTGTTTATTATTGAAGTTATTCTGTATGGCGTGGGCTTTAAACTAACCCAACAAGATAGAGAAACAACCCAGTATTCTGAGCCTGTCTAACGAGCCAAATGGGCAGCGGTAAACCTGATAAAAACTCGTATGTTACAACCTAGATCACACTACTTCTTCCGTGCTTCTTGCTGTTCTACCAACGCTATAATTTTGCTCACGAGCCACTGATGAATTGGAGATCCCTTGGTGCGCTGATGCTGAAGTAGAACCAAACTAATACTGTTTTCGTGGGGCAATTCATCGGGAAAAGGAATACTGTCAATCCGATGCATAGACAAATCGTTAATTAAGCCTTTTTGTGTCGCCACCATGAGACAGTCACTACCACACACGGTTTCCATCGCCGTCATTAGCTGATTTGTCACCAACGCTTTTTCTCGTTTTAGACCCAACTCGCGCAGTGTTCTGTCAAAGCGAGCATCATTACGAGCACTCACTCGCTTTGATATCAAAAGATAATACTGCACAAAGGGGTAAGCTAATAGATCGATCAAACTTACATCCTTTTTAGTTGCTAGTGGGTGCCCATGTCTCATCCAGATAGATGGACTATAAGTAGCAAGCGATGTTGAGGTAATGTCCTCTGAAAGTGTTCGCTCTATGTCAATAGCAAAATCCAATGAACCCTCTGCTAAGTCGCCGCTAACTGACTCTATACCGCTAGAAACAGAAAGTACTAACCCAGGTGCTGCTTTTGTAACGACACGTGTTAGTTCAGAGACCAAAGAAATAGCGACAAATTCTGGAACTGCAATAGAGATTTCACCGGTGTACGTTGCTGGATCAAACTCTCCCTCACTAACCATCTCTAGAATTCCATCAAGTAATTGCGGCAAGCGCGACTGCAAGTTTCGTGCTTTAGGCGTAGGAACTAGCTCATTGCCCGTGCGAGTGAACAGTGGATCATCCAATTGATATCGAAGTCGCTGAAGAACTCTACTCATGGCTGGCTGGCTAATAAAGAGGCGCTCAGCAGCACGAGTAACACTTTTTTCTTCCAACAAAGCTTGCAAAGATACCAGTAAATTTAGATCCAAACGGCTAAGTTTCTGTAAGTTCATAAAATAGTTCCAATGCGTTATATCAAAATAGCATTTTTATTATGCAAAAAATGCATTGGAATTATGTCACTGAAAACCGTAAATTGAAACCATTGAGCAAGGTTGTAGAATAATCACAATTTATAAGCAGTCTTCAACCTCGTTGCTCTCAAAGAATTCGCCCAGCGATCCAAACCCCTCTTAATCCTGCATAGGATTTTTCTAGGGACCTCCCAAGGAGGTCCCTTTTTTTTAGATAAAAAAACCTCTTAAAGGTTATGCCGTAAATGCATGATATAAATGCATTAAATGCATTAGACTTATGGGTCTCGAGTTTCTATAGTGCGCGCATCAAAGCAATGAGGCTTTGATTGAGTTTAAAAAGGAAAAAGAAATGACACTGGTTTATGTATTACTAGGCTTTGCCGGCCTAACTGGAGCCGCTATTGCAAAAGATGATTTCGACAAAATGCGAGCACCAAACAAAGAAGTAGCTAACAAAGCATAAGTTAACACAAAACGTCTAAGGCTTGTTAAGTGCTGATTAACAAGCCTAAAACCTCTCTCCAATGGTACCCTACCATCAACTCTCTACCGACTATCTGCAGCTTGCTAACAGCCGCTGAACTGAATTTTGGGTAGTTTATTATTCAACTGACAAGATATATTTTGTTTGTAATGACAGTTGATCTAATAAATATATACACTTTCTAACAATTACACGGTACTATTTCTCATTAACAAAGTGATTCAGGTCTAATTTTATAGAGAATTGAGCCACATTTTCCCTAACGACATTGCCCTATCAATAACTGGTCAATCATAGATGAAAAATATAGAAGTTTTTTTGGCCCAGTGTCATCGTAGGCGTTATCCTGCCAAAAGTACCATTATTTATGCGGGAGACAAAGCTGACGTTCTTTACTATATCGTCAAAGGCACAGTCAGTGTACTTGTTGAAGATGAGGCTGACCAAAAAGAAATGATTGTTGCCTATTTAAATGAAGGTGAATTTTTTGGTGAAATGGGACTTTTTGAAGAGGGCATCAGAAGTGCTTGGATAAAAGCCAAGACCGATTGTGAAATTAGCGAAATAACCTACTCAAAATTTACTGAACTGTATGAGAACAACCCAAACTTTCTGTTTGCCATCACCCGACAGATGGCTTCGCGCCTACGCGAAACCACACAGAAAGCAAGTGATCTTGCATTTTTAGATGTTACAGGGCGTGTTGCCAGCGCACTTATAGATCTTAGCAAACAGCCCGATGCTATGAGTCATCCTGATGGCATGCAAATTAAAATAACCCGCCAAGAAATCGGCCGGATCGTAGTTTGTTCTCGTGAAATGGTAGGTCGCGTTCTAAAAGAACTTGAAAGTAAAGGATTGATCTCAGTGTCAGGAAAAACAATGGTAGTTTTTGGAACCCGCTAATATCTTACGCAATAATATTTAGTGACTACCAGATAAATACCGTCAAACAAACATCTCTTTTAGCTTTAATCCTGGATCACTGCTGCGCATAAACGCTTCACCGACTAAGAAGCCATTGACGCCGTTTTTACGCATGTCATTGACATCTGCGCGACTGAGAATACCGCTCTCAGTGATGACAGTTGTTGTAGCGGGAATTTGCCCTAATAATCTATAGGTATTCTCCACAGAAACCTCAAACGAATGTAGATTACGATTGTTAATTCCAATCAATGGATTACTCAATGCTAATGCTCGGTCTAATTCGATTTGATCATGCACCTCAATTAACACATCCATACCAAGCGAAATCGCTAACTGATGAAGACTAACCAAGGTTGTTTGGTCTAAAGCAGAAACAATCAACAAAATACAGTCTGCTGCCATAGCGCGTGCTGCATACACTTGATACTCGTCAATAATAAAGTCTTTGCGTATCACCGGCAACTCACAGGCATTTCTGGCGGCCATTAAATACTCATCGGATCCTTGGAAAAAATCCACATCTGTAAGAACAGATAAGCAACAAGCACCTCCTAACTGGTAGCTTTTAGCTATCGAAACAGGGTCAAAGTTTTCACAAATAACGCCTTTACTGGGTGATGCTTTTTTAATTTCGGCAATCACTGCCGCTTCGCCTGCATGAATCTTAGTAGTAATCGCCTTAGTAAATCCTCTTGGTGCTGAAGCATTATCAATCTGCTCTAGTAATACCTTAATTGGCTTGTTGATTCGGCCTAAACGAATTTCTTCATGCTTACGAAGTAAGATATTTTTTAATATGGTTGGTACTTCAACGCGCATACTAATGATCCTAGTTATCAGTAATAAAACTGTTTGTTAACTCGACGAGTTGATTGATTTTTTTGCTAGCATCTCCTGAGCTTATGGCCGTCTGCGCCATAGAAACACCCTCATAAATAGACTGTGCACAACCCGCCACATAAAGAGCTGCTCCTGCATTAATTGAAATTAAATCAGTCGCTTTACTGGTAGTGCCATCTAAAGCTGAAAAAATGAGCTTTAGCGACTGCTCGGCATTATCTACAGACAACCCATCGAGGGATTGCCGCTGACCAAAAAAGTCTTCTGGTAACAAACTATACTCTGAGAGGAGCCCTAGTTTATATTCAGCAACATATGTCTGTGCAGCAATGCTAATTTCATCAAGTCCATCTGCCGAGTGGACAACCATTACATGCTCTGCACCCAGACGACCTAAGACATCAGCTATAGGTTTGCATAATGCCTGGTCATAAACGCCAATTAATTGTCGCTTTACACCGGCAGGATTAGTCATTGGCCCAAGAATATTAAATATAGTTCTCAATCCAAGTTCTTTTCTAGGCCCAATAGCATACTTCATCGCAGTATGGTGAGCTGGCGCAAACATAAATCCAAGACCTATTTGTTCTACACACAAAGCGACCTGTGCAGGGTTAATAGACAGATTTACACCGGCAGCTTCAAGTAGGTCAGCAGCGCCACTTTTACTACTTACCGAGCGATTACCATGTTTTGCAACACGACCACCTGCTGCAGCTACAACAACGCTAGCGATGGTGGATACATTAAATAAATTCGACTCATCTCCACCAGTGCCAACAATATCAACCAGCTGCTCACCTTTAATATTCACTTTAGTAGCCAACTGACGCATAACCTCAACAGCGCCAGTTATTTCATCAATGGTTTCGCCTTTAAGTCGTAGCCCAACTAAAAAAGCACCAATTTGAGCATCGGTAGCTCCACCAGACATAATTTGAGCCATGACATCAAACATTATCTCTCGACTTAAATGCCGACCTTCCATCACTAAAGACAAAGCTTGCTTGATATCCACTTTCTAACGCTCCAAAAAGTTACGTAATAAATCATGGCCGTGCTCGGTAAGAATAGACTCGGGATGAAACTGTACTCCCTCAATATCATAGTCTGTATGCCTTACGCCCATAATTTCGTCCAAAACACCATGCTCACTCTCGGTCCAGGCAGTGACTTCGAGACAGGATGGCAGAGTATTTTGACCAATCACCAAAGAGTGGTAGCGGGTCGCAATAAATTTAGCACTAAGCCCATGAAATACCCCCGTGTTTCGATGACATATTTGCGAGGTTTTACCATGCATGACCTGTTTTGCACGAATGATATGACCTCCAAATGCTTGAGCGATGCTTTGATGCCCCAAACAAATCCCCAGTATCGGCAGTCGGCCCGCAAAATGTTTTATTGTCTCTACGGAGATACCCGCCTCATTGGGCGTACAGGGACCAGGCGATATAACTATTTTTTCAGGTGCCAGGGATTCAATATCATTGAGAGAAAGCTCATCATTTCTGACAACCTTAACGTCGGCCTTTAATTCGGCCAAATACTGAACGATGTTGTAGGTGAACGAATCGTAGTTATCGATCATTAAAATCATTTTTCAGCTCCACATACCATCGCTGCAGCACGCATAATCGCCCGCGCCTTGTTCATGGTCTCTTCCCATTCTAATTCGGGTTCAGAGTCGGCTACTACACCGCCTCCAGCTTGGACATGTAACTTACCGTCTTTAAGTACTGCGGTACGAATAGCAATAGCCATATCCATATTGCCATTCCAGCCAATATAACCTATCGCACCACCGTAGATGTTACGCTTCACCGGCTCAAGTTCGTCAATAATCTCCATTGCTCTGATTTTTGGGGCTCCACTCAAGGTTCCCGCTGGCAGTGTCGCCTTTAAGACATCAATAGCGCTCATAGTTGGTTCGACATTACCAACTACGTTTGAGGTGATATGCATAACATGAGAATATCGTTCAACCACCATTTTTTCAGTAACTTCAACCGATCCTGGCTGACTAATTCGACCCACATCATTGCGACCTAAATCAATCAACATTAAATGTTCTGCAATCTCTTTGGGATCAGCTAACATTTCCTCTTCCAACATTTGATCAGCACTATCGGTCTCTCCACGACGGCGGGTGCCCGCAATGGGTCTAACAGTCACCTGATTGTCCTCTAGCCTTGCTAACACTTCTGGAGATGAGCCGACAATATGAAAGCCGTCTAAATCTAGAAAATACATATAAGGCGAGGGATTTAATCTGCGCAGCGCACGATATAAATTAATGGGTTGCGCATTAAATGGCGCTGAAAAACGTTGTGAAGGCACCACCTGCATGATATCTCCGGATAAAGTGTACTGCTTTACCTTTTCAACGGCCTGTTTATAGCGGTCCTTACCAAAACTAGAGACAAAAGCTTCTTCAGAGAGACCTGCCCCTTGAGCAATCATTGGTGGCAAATCTGGGATTGCTTCGCTAAGTTTGCGTTCTAATTCGTCCAATCGGGTCTCAGCATCTTGAAGTGCACCGCGGTCTTTAGCATCGACATGCACAACCAGCATAATGGTGCCTGACAAGTTATCAAAAATAGCTACCTCATCTGAGGCCATTAACAGAACATCGGGAGTTCCTAATTGATCTGGCGGTGCGCTATCAGCTAATTTTGACTCTACGTATCGAACCGTATCATAACCAAAATAACCCACCAAACCACCGGTAAATCTGGGTAGATCGGGAAGATCAGGCATGCTGAACAAAGCACGAAATCGCTCTACTTCAGCTAGTGGATCATTAGTCGTTCTTGTAACCATTGGTTTGCCATCACGAACAATCTCAAGTCGATTACCAAATAATTTAAAAACGGTAGATGTTTGCAAACCAATTAGTGAATAACGCCCCCACTTTTCACCGCCTTGAACTGACTCAAACAAATAGGAATTAGGACCAAATGCAAGTTTTAAATAAACACTTAAGGGAGTTTCTAAATCAGCAAGTACTTCGCGTGTGATGGGGATTCTATTAAAATTCTGCGTAGCTAGATGTTCAAATTGTTGGTTTTTCATTACAGCGTCCTGATGTGGTGTTTATTGTGCGTTTTAGACGGGCTCTTTAGTATGCCCGCAGGCTCACTCGCCTCGCCAACGACAAAACATCAAACTACCATTAACTATGAGAATGTCATTCAAAACCTTAGCCTCTTAACCTAGTAAAATTAGGCGATCCAACAGTGATTTCAGTATTCATAAAATGTTTCAGATATTTCCAACAATAGAGGTTCATCCATTAAGCTCAAATCACGCCCGCTAACTCTGTACGCATATTTGCGATGACTTCAGCATAGTTAGGCTGACTAAAAATTGCCGACCCTGCAACAAAAGTATCGGCTCCAGCGGCCGCAATTTCGGCAATATTTGACACGCCTACGCCGCCGTCTACTTCCAGGCGGATATCAAAACCACTTTGATCAATTAACGCTCTAGCCTGCTTTAACTTTTCCAGCGTTGATGGAATAAACTTTTGACCACCAAAACCAGGATTTACCGACATTAACAGCAGCATGTCTAATTTATCCATTACCCAATCAGTCACATCTAACCCCGTACCGGGATTTAAGACAAGTCCAGATTTACAGCCAAGATCACGAACCAGCTGCAAGGATCTGTCAATATGATTAGAGCCCTCTGGATGAAAAGTGATGTAATCAGCTCCGGCGTCGGCAAACATCCGTATTAAATCATCCACTGGGCTAACCATAAGATGAACATCAATAGGTGCGGTAACGCCATGATCTCGCAATGCCTTACATACCATGGGACCAATGGTTAAGTTAGGCACATAATGATTATCCATAACATCGAAATGAACAATATCAGCGCCAGCTTCAAGAACTGCATCAACTTCTTCACCAAGGCATGCAAAATTTGCGGCCAAAATAGAGGGGGCAATTAAGTAGTTATTCATAACACACCAGTTGGTTCGTGACTATAGACTTGGGTCGATATTATATACTCTGACGGTCGCCTTAGGGTACTTGTGCATGCAAAAAAGGGTTACATAAAAAGCAACACTCACAACATAAAAAGAATATCGGTGCAGTTAAGGCTGACTATCACCTTTTTTCATTAACCAATTCTTTTTTTGACGCTTAGCTTTTTTCTTTTCTCGCATTTCTTTGCGCTTAGCCTTTGCCTCATCTTTTGTAATATAGCCATCCCCATTCAGGTCCATGCTAGTAAAGCGATCTCGACCCCTAGCTGCCATTTCTTCAATCATTAATTCATGTTCAGCAGTAGAGACTCGGCCATCGCCATCGCTATCTGCCTCTGAAAATAAATCGCTTTTTGATCGATCCTCGTGACCACTTTTATCGCCGTCTTTGTGATGCTCAGCTAACGTAGAAATCGACAATAATGTCGTGAATATAAAAACAATCATTTTGATCATTTTGATCACCTCCGATATTAATTTACTTGTGTTAACGAGGCCACACCTTTGCGGTTGACAGTCATCGACCAATAATCTATTTCTGAATTTATGCCCAAACGCAAAAATAGCAGATAACTTACGCTCGTCTCAACGTAGATTTTAATAAACCCACCAAACCCACCAACAAAATTAACCGTAGCGTGGTTTTATTTGTTGCTAATCGTTGAAGGCTCCAAAAAAGTAACAAACATGCCATCAGGGTCATATAAACTTTACATCATTGGCATACTTGTTTTTTAATTCGTATCGTTCTCGCTAATAGCTGTAGTCTTTGAACTGCTCTCGCAAGTCTTTTTTACTTATTTTCCCTGTCGCTGTGTGTGGAATTTCATCAACAAAAACACAGTCGCCCGGAATCCACCACTTGGCTATCTTACCCTCTAAGGAAGCCAAAATAGAGTCCTTATCAGGTGTCACACCAGCTGTTGGGATGACAATTAGCAGCGGTCGTTCCGTCCACTTGGGGTCGGCAACACCAATCACTGCAGATTCTTGAACATGAGGGTGCGACATGGCTGCATTTTCAACATCAATCGAGCTGATCCATTCTCCGCCTGACTTAATAACATCTTTAACGCGATCAGTAATTACAACATAACCATACTCATCAATCGACGCCATATCTCCAGTATCAAACCACCCATCACTATCTAATGCAGGCTGATCTTCAAGTCGATAATAACCATTGCAAACCCAAGGACCTTTTACTAGAAGCAAGCCCGATGCAACGCCATCCCAAGGTAGAGCATGGTTGTTGGCATCGACAATTTTCATTTCTACCCCGTAAACAATCCGCCCTGCACGAATTCGATAAGCATCCTTCTCCTCTTCAGTGCAGTCCTTCATCCAGCCCATGGGTTTGTTGTAAGATCCCAACGGACTCATTTCAGTCATTCCCCATCCAACGTGCATATATACGCCGTATTTATCCATCGACTTCATTAGAGAAAGAGGACAAGCGGAGCCTCCCGCGACAACTCTTTTAAGTGTTTCAACCGTCTCACCCGTCGTATTAAGATAATCTATTAACGCCAACCACACAGTGGGAACGCCAAGAGAGTAATTAACTTTTTCACTGTTAATCAGCCGTGTTAGCGTTTCTCCATCGGCCATTTTGGGGCCCGGAAAGACTAATTTGCAACCAACCATTGGTCCATTATAAGCGGTGCCCCACGCGTTCACATGAAACATCGGGACAATCGGCATGATCACATCATCGCCGGAGAGATTCATAACATCTGGCAACGAACCCACAATTGAATGCAGCACAGTACTTCGATGACTGTAAACAACACCTTTTGGGTTACCGGTAGTACCGGAGGTATAACACATGGAGCTTGCTGTGTTCTCGTCAAGGTCTGGCCACTCAAAAGTATCTACTTGATCAGCTATAAAAGTCTCATAGCAGTGCACGTTTTCAAGACTACATGAAGGCATATTAGCCGCATCAGTTAACACAACAAATCCTTTCACCGTCGGTAAAGAATCTTTTAGACCTTCGAGCAAAGGTACAAACATAGGGTCGGTAAATACCCACTGATCTTCAGCATGGTTGATAATAAAATCAATTTGTTCAGCGAAAAGCCTGGGGTTAATAGTGTGACAAATCTGACCTGAGCAAGAAATTGCATAGTAAAGTTCAAAATGTCGATGGTCGTTCCAAGCAAGAGTAGCAATGCGATCTCCCCGTTTAAAGTCGCAATTTTGCAATGCATTTGCTAGCTGACGCACACGCCGGAAAGCATCAGCATAGGTATAACGATGATGAGGGTTATCGCCCGTAACTGAAACAATTTCACTATTTCTATGAATTCGATCAGCATGTTTCATTATCGTCGTTATCGTCAGCTGCGAATCCATCATTAAACCATTCATACATATCCCCTATTAGCCTAACCAAGCGTTTAAAATTATTAGCTAAAAGGGTATCACTAGGCGTTTCACAAGGACAAGAGTATTTTGCTAAATACCCAGTATTCCTTGCTAGGTGTCTAATGAGCGTTATGCCGCTTAACGCGACGACATCTTTCGTCTCATTTTTTTATAGACCTAGGTGCGCTAGCCTTATCTTTGGCAACAGATTCTTCAATTACTCCATTATCTAACAATAATTGTAAACTTTGATCTAGAGTATGCATCTGTGAAGAGCTATTGGTTTGCATAACCGAATATAACTGAGGAATCTTATCTTCTCTTATTAAGTTGCGAACAGCCGGTGTTCCAATCAAAATTTCGCACGCTAAGCTGCGTCCACCTTTAAGATTTTTTACTAAATTTTGACATACTACCCCGCGCAGAGATTCTGATAACATTGAACGTACCAGATCCTTCTCTGCAGCTGGGAAAACGTCGATAATACGGGTAATGGTGGATGATGCAGACGCCGTATGTAGTGTTGCTAAAACCAAATGGCCTGTTTCTGCAGCAGTGAGAGCCAGTCGGATAGTTTCTAAGTCACGCATTTCACCAATGGCGACAACATCTGGATCTTCTCGCAAAGAGGCGCGCAGAGCACTACCAAAAGTAGTTGTGTGAGTGAATAGTTCACGTTGGTGTATCAAAGATTGTTTATTTTTATGCACAAATTCGATTGGGTCTTCGATAGTAACTATATGGTATTGTCTGTGCTCGTTAATATAATCGATCATCGCCGCTAAAGTTGAACTTTTACCTGATCCAGTTGGTCCAGTAATTAATACTAATCCTCTGGGCAATAAAGCAAGCTCTTTAAGAACATTCGCAGTAGCTAACTTTTCAAATGTCGGCACTTGTTTAGGAATCACGCGAAACACTGCGGATCGTCCTCGATGCTGATTGAATATATTTACACGAAATCGACCGCTCAGCTGAAGATCAATGCAAAAATCTAACTCTATTTTAAGATCAAGTTGATCGCGCTGATGGTCATTCAGTAAACTTTTTAAGAACTCATCCAAAACCTCTTTGGATACAGGAGGTAGTTCTGTTTTAATTAATCCGCCATTAATTCGCAACATTGGTGAAATTCCTGCAGATAGATGTAAATCTGAGGCTCCTTCATTCATACTGCACAATAGCAAACTGTTAATATCCACAGGCGTCGTTCCTTGACTTTGTTGGATGTATCTTCAGAAAATCTGTGCCGAATGCAAAGTAGTGAAAGCACAAGCGAATGATAATATTATTTAATGTATAGACCATCAAGGACGCAATTGGCAACCATACGCTCATCTTTAATGATGTGAAAATTTAAAAATAGTGAAGGTATAATAATGGACAAATTTCTTGGCGTAGTCATGGACCCCATAGGGACGTCAAATTATCACAAAGACACTTCTCTTGCGCTACTACTGGCAGCACAGCGACATGGCTACAAATTATTTTACATGGAGCAGTCTGATTTATTTTTAAACAACAATGGTCCCAACGCTAAAATGGCCGCATTGCATGTTTATGAAGACGAAACCTGTTGGTTCACACTGGACGAGCCAATCATAAAACCGCTTGCTGATCTGGACGTAATTTTAATGCGCAAAGATCCTCCGTTTGATAGCGAATTTATTTACTCAACTTATATTCTTGAGGCAGCGGAACGCTTGGGTACGCTAATTGTCAACAAACCTCAAAGCCTAAGAGACTGCAATGAAAAAGTCTTTGCCACAGAATTTCCTCAGTGCACTCCACCCCTGCTTGTCAGTAGAGATGAAACGTTACTGAAGACCTTCCTAGCGGATCATGGTGAAGTTGTTTATAAACCCTTGGATGGCATGGGTGGGACCTCTATATTCAGGGTGAAAAATGGCGACCAAAATCTAAATGTCATCATCGAAACACTGACCGACTACGGTAAAAATATGATTATGGCGCAGCGCTATCTGCCTGAAATTTTAGCGGGCGACAAACGTATTTTAGTGGTCGATGGGCAGGTTATTCCCTACTGTCTAGCTCGCATCCCCTCGAAAGGTGAATTCAGGGGAAATTTGGCCGCTGGCGGGCGTGGCGTTGTCCAACCTCTAAGTAAGCGAGATGAATGGATTGCAAATCAGGTGGCGCCTACTCTAAAAGAAAAAGGACTTATTTTTGTCGGCCTAGATGTCATTGGTGACTATCTGACAGAGATAAACGTTACCAGCCCAACCTGTGTAAGAGAAATTGACAATGCAAAAAATACTGCCATTGGCGATCAGTTAATGATGGCGATTGCGACTAAGCTAAAGAGACACTAACGCTATCTGATTGTTATTATTAGACAGTTATTTTTAATCATTCTCATCAGTAATTGCGTTTCAGCGTGTTGTGGGTCATATTAACGTTATGCGAAATAGAAAAAAAGTTGTGAGTAGCCTGAAAAATCACTTTTTGTTGGCTATGCCAGGCTTGAACGATGCTCACTTTTCTCAGTCAGTGGTGTATATCTGCGAACATAGCCAAGATGGCGCCATGGGTTTAATTGTCAATCAGCAGATGGATATTCCTGCGAAAGCCATTTTCAAGCAGCTCGGTCTGGAATTCGATCTTGATTGCGGAAATCAACTTATTTTTGATGGCGGACCAGTAGCGAAAGATCGAGGCTTTATTCTGCATAGAACATCAACTCTGCTCTGGGAATCCACGGTATCAATATCTGATGACATCTGCCTTACTGCATCTAAAGATATCCTGAGCGATATTGCCAAAGGTAAGGGCCCCAGCAATGCACTGATCACTCTGGGCTACTCCAGCTGGGGTGCGGGGCAGCTCGAAGAAGAGTTAACCACTAATAGTTGGCTGACAATCCCTGCTGATTCTTCCATTATCTTCAATACTGCATGTCACGAACGGGCACATGCGGCAGCATCCTTAATTGGCCTTGATCTAGGCATGTTGTCTTCGGATATGGGACATGCCTAATTCGACTAAACCACAGTCAGTGCTCGCTTTTGATTTTGGGCTCAAACAAATAGGCGTCGCCTATGGCCAAACTTTGACTAAAAATGCCCGGGGATTAACCATCATAAAAGCACAGGATGGTGTCCCTCAATGGTCTGATATTAGTGGCCTCTTGCAGGAATGGAAACCTAATTTATTACTTGTGGGATTGCCGCTCAACATGGACGGCAGTGAAAGTGAACTAAGCGGCAGAGCGAGAAAATATTCTCGTCGCCTTGAAGGAAGGTATAACATAGATGTCAAAATGGTGGATGAACGACTTACCAGTCGAGAGGCAAAGTCATTACTTCGGCAACAAAATGAAGGGCAGCGCAAACGCGCAAACGATTTAACTAAAATCGACCATATTGCAGCAGCTTTAATACTTCAAAGTTGGTTGGATGACCCCTCTCTTGGTCAGCCGCTATTTTCAACGTCCTGACATGCTAGACTAATTAAATAACAAGTATAATGTAATACTATGCATAGATTAGAAGCAAACATAGTCCAGGTAAAAGCGCGACTTCAGGCAGCAGCAGCAGCCAGTGGTCGTAATCCAAACACAGTAATGTTATTAGCGGTAAGTAAAACTCGCGACCCAAAGAGTATTCAGCAAGTGGCGCAAACAGGGATTACTAATTTTGGCGAAAATTATCTCCAAGAAGCACTAGAGAAAATCGACACTCTTAAATCTCTTGGACTAATATGGCATTTTATTGGTCCTATTCAGTCCAATAAAACCCGCCAAATTGCTGAGAATTTCTCTTGGGTTCACAGCATTGATAGATTGAAAATTGCTCAACGCTTAAGTGCCCAAAGACCCTTAACTATGCCACCCTTGAATATTTGTTTACAAGTAAATATTGATCAAGAAGCCACTAAAGCAGGCTTTAGTGGCGATCAAATACCCTTAGTTATTGACGAAATAGCACAGCTTCCTAATATTAAACTTCGCGGTCTCATGAGTATTCCAGCCGCACAGCATGACCCTGCAGCTCAGCGTCTACCTTTTGCTCAATTGCGTTCATTGCTGGAAGAGACAAATTGCTCACTGGACAATTACAAAAAACTGGATACTCTCTCTATGGGAATGTCTGCGGATCTTGAGGCTGCCATTTTGGAACAAGCAACCATTGTTCGCGTGGGAACTGACATATTTGGTCCACGCAACAAGACAACATTATAGGTAAACCAATGTGTTCAATTGTTTTTATCGGTGGCGGAAATATGGCCACTTGTATCATCGGCGGCGTGATTGACCAAGGTCTTGATCCTCTCACATTAGGGGTTAGTGTGCCCTCGGAACAGAGCAGACAAAGGCTGCGCAAGGCCTATAATATTGCCGTTACCAGTGATAATAACGACGCTGTTGCCAATGCTGATATTGTCGTTTTAGCGGTAAAACCTCAGATTATGCGCAATGTCGTCTTAGCGCTGGCTCCTGCATTGCCAAAGGATGCAGTCATTGTTTCAGTCGCAGCGGGAATAACCGTAGAATCATTGCAGAGCTGGCTTGGCAGCCCAAGAGCTATTATCCGTGCCATGCCTAATACACCATCATTAGTGCGCGCAGGAGCAACTGGTTTATTTGCCAATGATCAGGCAAGTCAGGCGCAAAAGGCGACTGTAACCAATATTTTTGAAGCTGTCGGCTATTGCTGCTGGGTCGAATCAGAAGTATTGATTGACGCTGTAATCGCTGTATCTGGCAGTGGACCTGCTTATTTTTTCCAAATCTTAAATATTATGCAAACGGTGGGTCAAGAGCTCGGGCTACCCGAACAAACAGCACGAAAACTGGCCTCTCAAACTGCTCTTGGCGCAGCGCAGATGGTCATTAATTCAGATCGGAGTCCAGCAGAATTACGTGATCAAGTAACGTCTCCGGGCGGAACAACCGAAAGAGCGTTGAATACTTTTCGAAAAGAAGGCCTAGAGTCTATTTTTCGACACGCCATGAATAGTGCATTGGCACGAGCAGAAGAAATGTCTAAGGACTTTTCAGCCTAAATAGCATCTAACAAAGGATAATTTTATGAGCCCTAGTCTAATCAACATCTTACGATTACTCGTTGATTTATATGCAACTATTTTAATAGTGAGGTTGTTGATGCAACTGGTACAAGCCGATTTCTTTCACCCAGTCTCACAAACTATTTTTAAACTTACCGCCCCTATTGTTGAGCCCTTGCACCGAGTTTTCCCAACCATCGGCGGATTTAATAGTGCAGCTCTGGTTGCTGCTATTCTCACCAAATGGGCATTCTTTTTAGTTGTTATGGGGTTTGGCGAGCTTTATTTAAGTCAGTTGCCCATGCTGTTACTGATCGCCTCGATATCGTTAGTATCAACGCTAATCGATATTTTTTTCTATGGGATCTTGATAGTGGCTATTTCTAGCTGGATAGGCACATCAACCCATCCAACAGTGAGATTAGTCAGCCAAATAATCGAACCCTACATGAAGCCGTTTAGGAATCTAATACCGCCCATCGGAATGATTGATATATCACCTATGGTGGCAATATTCACGCTAATGTTTATTCGTGGGCAGCTATTACCCCTACTAAACGGCTTGTTTTAAATAGCTTAAGGTGCTGGGTCTGGGTATTGGTTGTGAACCTGATCAATATCCGCCAGCATCGCATCGGACAACGTCAATTCACCAGCCGCAATATTTTCTGCTAACTGATCCATATTAGTGGCCCCAATAAGGCAGCTTGTCACAAACGATTGTTGACACACAAAGGCCAGAGACATTTGCGCAAGACTCATGCCCTGCTTCGCTGCGATGCCCGCGTAAGCCTCTGTCGCTGCCTGTGATTGCGGACTGTCATAACGAACAAACCGATTAAATAGTGCCATTCGGGAACCTTCAGGCTTTGCACCACCGATATATTTGCCACTTAAAACACCAAAAGCCATGGGTGAGTAAGCCAATAGTCCCACTTGTTCACGCATAGCCATCTCGGCAAGACCCACTTCAAACTGTCGACTTAACAGGCTATACACATTTTGTATGCTGACCACTTTGGACCATCCTCGCTCAGAGGCTAGGCGCAAATACTCCATAACACCCCAGGGAGTCTCATTGGATAGGCCTATATGTTTCACAAGACCCTCCTCGACAAGTTCTGATAAGGCATCTAGGGTTTCATCAATAGCTATTCCATCAGCTGCAGGATTGTGCTGATAGCCTCGCTTACCAAAAAAATTGGTATCTCTCTCAGGCCAATGCACTTGATAAAGATCGATATAATCGGTTTGCAAGCGCTCCAAAGATCCTTCTATTGCTCGCCTAATATGATCTCTATTTAGCCGTGGGCCACCCCTAATATGTGCCCAATCTGGTCTAGTATCTGCGCGCCCAGATACCTTGGTGGCTAAAATAATCTCTGATCGCTTGCCAGTCTGCGCAAACCACTCACCAATGCAACGCTCCGTATCTCCGGCAGTCTCTGCTCTTGGCGGCACGGGATACATTTCCGCTGCATCAAAAAAATTAACGCCCTTGTCCAGTGCATAATCCATCTGCTCGCACGCTTCTTCAAGGGTATTTTGCTGACCCCACGTCATGGTGCCAAGACCGATAAGTGGAATTTGAATGTCTGTGTCACCTAAATTTCTATAATGCATCTAAGAACTCCTTAAGAACGTTTACATAGTCTACCTCAAGCAATTCGTATAAAAAATAGTTATCCTTGTATTGCGTTAATCATCCTCTACTCTTAGACTCTGGGGTCATCAAATAAAAGATTCTTAACAGATCATCACATCGCTTATGTCCATCACATCTTCATCAACTGTCAGCGCAAACATTGAATCTGAACAATCCGTGTTGTTTCGCAGACCGCTGCAACTAGCCTGTGGAACAGTTCTTAACGAGCATAGCCTTACCTTTGAGACCTACGGCCAACTGAACGATACAGGCAGCAATGCCATCCTTATTTGTCATGCACTCAGTGGTGATCATCATGCAGCAGGAACTAATAAAGACAGTGTAGTGGGTTGGTGGGATGCCTACATTGGCCCAGGAAAACCCATAGATACAGATGTTTTTTTTGTCGTTTGCCCAAATAATATCGGCAGTTGTTTTGGTAGCACAGGGCCTGCATCTTTAGCTCCATCAACTGAGAATGTCTGGGGCGCGGAGTTTCCACCGCTGGAAGTTTGCGACTGGGTAGAATCGCAAACCTATCTAATGGAATACCTACGCATTGATTGTTGGGCCGCGATTATTGGTGGCAGTTTAGGCGGTATGCAGGCTATGTATTGGGCGGTCAACTATCCTCAAAAACTAAAGCATGCAGTTGTAATTGCCTCTTCTTTAAAACTTTCGGCACAAAATATTGCCTTTAATGAAGTAGCTAGGCGTGCCATCCAATCTGATCCAAACTTTCATCAAGGTAACTTCATAGAGCATCAAACCAGGCCTACTCAAGGATTAGCTTTAGCGCGAATGATCGGACACCTCACTTATTTGTCTGACCATGCCCTTGGTCGAAAATTCGGTCGTCTCGTGCATTCTGGCGACTTAGATAGTACTGAAAAAGAACTCGTAGAATTTGAAGTGTCCAGCTATCTTAACTATCAGGGTGACAAATTCGCTCGTCGCTTTGATGCCAACAGCTACATTCTGATTACAAAAATGCTCGATTATTTTGACCTCGGCGCAAATTTTGAAAACAACACCAAAGCCGCTTTTAAGCAAGCTACTTGCAAATTTCTGGTGATTTCTTTCAGCAGTGATTGGCGTTTTTCACCCGACTGTTCAAAATTAATTGTTGATGCTCTTATTGCTGCTGACAAAGATGTTTCTTACTTAGAAATTGACTCCGATCAGGGTCATGATGCTTTTTTATTGCCCAACAAACGATACGAACAAGGCCTGAGAAGTTATTTAAGACACGTTGCAAAAACACTGTTCAGGGTCGCTGCATGACCGACATTAATGGCATTATCGAGGCATGGGTTGAGAAATCTTCGAGAGTATTAGATCTTGGGTGTGGCGATGGTCAATTACTAGAAAGTTTAAAAGCCTCTCATCAAGTACATGGTTATGGATTAGAAATTGACTCCGAATCTATCAATCACTGTATTTCTCGTGGCCTTAATGTAATCGAGCAAGACTTAAATGAAGGCCTAGGAAATTTTGCCAATAACAGCTTTGATAGTGTGTTAATGACACAAACACTGCAAACGCTGCGCTTTCCTCACCTAGCACTGGACGAAATGTTGCGTATAGGGCGCCAATGTATTGTCACCTTTCCTAATTTTGGTCATTGGCGCACACGAGGGTATCTGGGATTTAGGGGTCGTATGCCAGTGACTAAACAACTGGCTTACCAGTGGTACGATACGCCAAACATCCATTTTTTTACCTATAAAGATTTTGAGGTACTATGTGCAGAGCGCAATATTAATGTCGTCAACCGAGTCTTTGTTGGGGGCAGAACCAATGATTTTGGACTAGATACTGTGTGGCCTAATCTATTTGCCCATACAGCAGTGTATAATCTGTCCAAATAATCAATTCTTAAGGTTTCCCTTATGCTAAGACTAGTCTGGGTATTTTTATTAATGTGCCTCTCAATTCAGGCTCATACAGTTGAAGAAAAATTGTACAAGCAACACGGTAATTATAAAATTTTTTATAGTGCCTTTAACACATCATTTATCACGCCGGATATTGCTAGTGCAAATAATATCGTGCGAGGCAAAAACAAAGGTTTAGTGAATATTTCTGTAATGGAGGATCTTGCCATTGGCGTGCCTTCAACTATAACTGGTCGCGTGTTCAATATACTGCAGCAAAGTCAAACACTGCATTTTGAAGCTATAAAAGAACAACAATCGATTTATTACCTTGCTCCTTTTGAATTTGACGATCAAGACTATCTAACCTTTAAAATTACTGTTAAACCGAATGATGGCGCTCGAAGTTATGACTATGACTTTAAATTTCAGAAAAAAATGTATCATGATTAATTCTCCTATAAAGAGGACGTTACCATGAGCAATTTAGCCAAATTAGTTCTAGCCAGTGCTAATGAAGGTAAAATAGCAGAGCTTCAAACATTATTGGAAACCCTGGGTATTGGCATCGTTCCCCAAGGTGATCTTGGTATTCCCGATATTGAAGAAACTGGCTTAAGCTTCGTGGAAAACTCAATCTTAAAAGCACGCAATGCTGCGGCATTATCAAATTTGCCAGCAATCGCAGATGACTCAGGTTTAGAAGTCGATTATCTGCAAGGCGCTCCCGGAATTTATTCAGCGCGTTTTGCTGGCAACACTGCCACCGATGCTGAAAATAGGGCTAAATTACTAGATCAACTGTCAGGCGTTCCAGAAAAACTGCGCACGGCACGTTATCAGACAGTCATTGTATTTATGCGTCATGCAAGTGATCCCACACCTGTTATCTGCCAAGGTACTTGGGAGGGCAGGATTGCCTTTGAACAAAAAGGAGACGGTGGTTTTGGTTATGACTCGCTATTTTTTGTGCCAGAAATGGCCTGCCATGCTGCTGAGTTAGACGCGCAGACGAAGCAAACTCTGAGTCATAGAGGCAAAGCCATTACGCAATTTATCAACCAAATATCTGCTGTTTGACACTGTGCTAACACTACCCCCGTTATCGTTATATATACATATTCCATGGTGTATCAAAAAATGTCCCTACTGTGATTTCAACTCACATAAAGTCAACGGAGCCCTTCCCGAGCAAGAGTATGTCGCGGCGCTGATTGCGGACATGCAATCAGATCTGCACTTAGCACAAGGACGAAAGCTAACAACGATATTTTTTGGCGGCGGAACACCTAGTCTATTTTCTGGCGCCGCCATCAACACCATATTGAATGCTGCAGAGAGAATTTTCGGATTTCACTCGAATATAGAAATCACATTGGAAGCTAATCCAGGTGCTGTCGATGAAAAAAAGTTTATAGATTTCTCTCTTGCTGGAGTGAATCGCTTATCTATAGGTGTGCAAAGCTTTAATAATACTCACCTTAGTCGTCTAGGCAGAATTCATGGCAATGAAGAGGCCCTAAACGCTATTCGCAGTGCTCAACAAGCCGGATTTGAGAATATTAATATTGATCTTATGCACGGATTACCTGAACAAACCATTGGACAGGCGGAATCTGACATTAGTATCGCTATAAACTCTGGGGCTGTGCATATCTCATGGTATCAATTAACTATCGAGCCCAATACAGAGTTTTTTTCGCGCCCACCGTCACTGCCTGTAGACGACCGTTTAGCTGACATTCAGCATGCTGGGATGATCCTTTTAAAAGATAATAAATTTGAACAGTATGAGGTTTCTGCATTTTGTAAAAACAACAGGCCCTCTGAGCACAATATGAATTATTGGACCTTTGGCGATTATCTTGGCATAGGTGCTGGAGCTCATGGAAAAATCACTCAACTGGACAAAAAAATTAGTGTTCGTACCGCCAAAACACGCCAACCAGAACATTATTTAACCCGTATTGGTACTGCAATGGTGAAACAAGATACTATAGACAGTAATGAAATAGTGGTAGAGTTCATGATGAACGGATTACGCCTAAAACGTGGGGTGCCTAAAGCATTTTTCCCAAGCCGCACTGGACTGGAACCAACATCCGTAAACAGTGCATGTCTTCAACTCCAGTCTCAGGGACTCATCGAGAAAAGCAATACGCATTACCGTACCACAGAGCTTGGCTACCGATTTTTAAACTCCGTACTGCAGCACTTTTAAAACCTAAAAATATCACGCCTTTTAAGCTGAGCTTTGTGATATCACAACAAATTGGAAAGTATATTTTATGGCAGTAATTAATAAGATATGGCCTATGACAACGTTTGTAGTCATCCTTAGCTGGCCAGTTATGTTGTTTTCTCAGGCATTAGCCAGTGGCCCAGAAGAGTCCAAAGGATTCTGTTACGTCGATGGTCTAGCGGAACGTCTTCGTTGTGGGTATGTCTCTGTAGCAGAGGATCCTGGCAAGCCCAATGGGCGTAAAATTGATGTTCATTATGTAGTGATACCCGCGGTAAAACCGATATACGAAAATGAAGCTTTACTCGCCATTGCCGGTGGCCCAGGGCAATCCGCTATTGATAATGCTGCGCTATTTAATAGCACATTTAGTAAAGTCAGAGAAACCAGAGATATTCTGCTGATTGATCAGCGAGGTACGGGTCGCTCAAACCTTCTATCCTGCCCAGAAGATACCGCGCTATCGCCGCTAATGGTAGATGAAAGAGCTTTTAATGTGCTAGCTGAAACGAAAAAATGTCTTGATGCTCTAAATGCAGATGTTGCAATGTACAACAGCACTATCGCCTTAAATGATTTTGAAGCGGTTCGTCAGGCACTTGGCTATAAAAAACTTCACCTGTATGGCATATCTTATGGTAGCCGAATGGCGCAACTTTATATGCGCCACTATGGTGATTCCCTAGCTACGGTTACGCTGGATGGCGTCGTTCCAATGCAAATACCAGTCATTGCTGTTGGACTTTCCGTAGATCGCGCGCTTGCTGGGCTGCTAAAAGACTGTGCAGAAGATGTTGGTTGTGCTGACAAATTCCCTAATTTGACCGTCACTCTGGATTCTATAAATAGCCAACTTGAGAACCAACCTATTGTAGTTAATACCTTTCATCCTGTGACTGGCGACCCCACCGAGTTTTTTCTGACAAGAGACAAGCTACTGAGCATTTTACGTCTGTCCATGTACTCTACAACAACACGCTCACTATTGCCTCTTGCTATTCACCACGCTTCATTAGGTAATTACCAGGCGCTTTTAGGGCTCTACTCTCTGATGATGGAGGGTATTGATTTGGCAGCAGGTATGCATAACTCTGTGGTTTGTGCAGAAGACATACAACGGGTAAATAGCACGCTGCTTGGAGAAATTAGCGCATCCTATATGGCTGATACACTTTATCAAGCACTGATTAAAGCCTGCTCGGTCTGGCCAAGCCATGCTACAAACCCTGAATTTTCTAATCCAATTTCAAGTGCTGTACCTACCTTACTTTTGTCTGGTGAACTAGATCCTGCTACACCACCGGACTGGGGAACAATGGCGATGAAGAAGATGACTAATGCTGTACATTTTATTGCCCCCTATGCAACACATGGCGTGGCGAGCCAATCTTGCGGTAATGAACTGATCGCGCAGTTAATCGATACTGCTAATATCCAGACATTAAATAATGACTGCCTTGATGAAGATCAATCAACAGGCTTTTATCTCAATGGTAGTAGCGCTCAAATGTTACCTAACAACCTTCTTAAGGAAGGCTCACTATGATTAAAGTCACTGATCTGACAAAAAAAATTGGTAATATTCAGGCGTTAAGTAGTTTATCTTTTAGTGCTGAGGATGGACAAATAACAGGTTTACTAGGCCCCAATGGCGCCGGTAAAACTACCTGTTTAAGAACCATTTTTGGCCTTCTCAAACCTGATCAAGGTGATGCATCAATCAATGGAATTGATGTGGCTTCAGATCCAATTTCTGCTAAACAAGCACTGGGCTTATTTCCTGACCCCTTTGGGATCTATGAGAGATTAACGCCGCGAGAGTATATTTGTTACTTTGCCGAGCTGAGTGGTTTAAGTCGATCTGCGGCCAAAAATGCTACCACAAGAGTAATTGGTGAGCTTCAACTAGAAGACATTGCCGATCGACGATGTAAAGGTTTCTCTCAGGGTCAGCGGATGAAAACAGCCTTAGCTCAGGCCATTGTGCACCAGCCAAAAAACATAGTACTTGACGAACCAACCCGTGGTCTGGATGTTATGAGCACACGAGTTCTTAGAGAAATGCTACGTCAATTAAAAGAGCAAGGTCACTGTATTTTATTTTCTAGTCATGTAATGCAAGAAGTAGCTTCCTTGTGCGACCGAGTAGTTGTCATGGCAGACGGAAAAGCGGTGGCAATTGGTAGTCCTCAAGAACTGTGCAATAGAACGAATAAAACATCTTTGGAGGAAGCATTTATCGCTTTAATTGGCACTGATGAAGGAATTGCATCATGAATAGTCGACTTACAAGTCTCGTTCGTAAAGAGTTGATTGATGCTATTCGAGATAAGCGTTCAGTTATGGCAGGACTTTACTACGCCCTCTTAACGCCTATTATACTTGCGATGGTATTTAGTGCGGTTATATCTAAAGCGACAAGTCCAGAGGATATTACTATTGAGATTACAAACGGTCCCGAAGCCTCGCATCTTGTAAAACATCTCCGTGCCAAAGGTATACAACACAGTGATAATTCAACATCACGTAAACCAATAACACTAGTTATTGGCCAAGATTATGCTGCGCAAATCAATCGTTCAGAGCCAGCCGACATAACCCTGATTGCTGACTACTCTGACGACAATCTTAGAAGTAGTATTAGGCGAACTGAAAACGCATTGCGCAGCTATAGTTCACAGATAGCCAGCTTGCGACTGATTACCCGTGGTATAAAGCCTTCAATAATAAATCCTCTAAAAATTAATCTGCAAGATCAAGCCACCTCAGATTCCAAAGGTGGTCAATTACTTGGAATGATAGTTTTGATGATTGTCTTATCAGTCTTTGTTTCTGGCATGAATTTAGCTATCGATACCAGTGCCGGTGAGCGTGAGCGAAATTCATTAGCACTGTTACTTAGTCATCCTATTTCTATCCGTCAGTTAGTGGTGTCAAAGATAATTGCTGTAAGTGTATTTGGTCTGTTGGGCCTCTTGTTGGTAATGTTAATATCTAGGTTTGTCTACCCGCTAGTTCCCTGGGAAGAGCTTGGGTTTAGTGTAGAAATTACTTATGGCTTTATGCTCATTGCCCTTGTCATAAGTACATTTGTAGCGGTTTTTGCTGCAAGCATGCAGCTGTTTGTTTCTTTTATGGCAAAAAGTTTCAAGGAGGCACAAACCTACATTACTTTTGTTATGTTTGTTCCAATGGTGATGTCCTATGCAACCACTCTAGACTTTGCAGTGGAAGAACTGCGGTGGGCGCCTGTATCAGGACAGTTACAAGCACTAATAGATATTATGAAAGGCAAAGACATACCATTGTTGCAACTTACAGTGTCTTGCCTTTCAACGTTAGGAGCATCAGTTGCACTTGCACTGGGGATGGAACGAATGCTAAAAAGTGAAAAAATCGTATTTGGACTTTAATTCTTGTGTTCTTACCACCAAAATATTGAGTTAATTGGACAGATTCACAGTGTATTTGCAAGATCAGGCGTAATTCGTTTGAAGCCCCACTAGGCCTGATGGTATGATTTGTGAATAGCAACTTGTTCTTTTAAACACTTTTTTGGAGAATCACAGCAATGAGCGAAAATATAGTTCACGTTACTGACGCTAGTTTTGAAACTGACGTTTTGCAGTCCGATCTACCCACACTGGTGGATTTTTGGGCAGAGTGGTGTGGGCCCTGTAAAATGATTGCGCCGATTCTCAATGAAATCGCCGATGAGTATGTTGGTAAGATGCGTATCTGCAAAGTGGATGTAGACAGCAACCCTGAAACTGCAGCAAAGTTTAATGTTCGCGGAATACCTACGCTACTGGTTTTTAAGAATGGAGCGGTTGAAGCAACTAAAGTAGGGGCTCTCTCCAAAGTTCAGTTAACTGATTTTGTAAATGGTCTTGTATAAATCGATATCGGCTCTGTAAGCAGAGCCGAAATAAATGTTGCGATTTCTTAAAGCATCGCTATACTAATAGTTCCCAAAGTGATTTTTCTTATAATTCAAAGCGTCGTTGCAATTAATATGTGCCCCCTTTGGAGTACAACAACCTTTTTCTAACCTTCGGCTACATGTCAAATCACTGACTTTTTCACTCAACAATACCAGAAAATCCTACCTATGAATTTATCAGAACTTAAGCACAAACCCATTGGCGAACTCCTAGAAATGACCGAAGCCCTCGGCTTGGACAACCTAGCTCGCTCCCGAAAAAACGACATTATCTTCGCATTACTCAAAAAACATGCCAAAAGTGGCGAAGACATCTATGGTGACGGTGTGCTCGAGATTCTCCCTGATGGCTTTGGATTTTTGCGCTCTGCCGGTGCATCCTATCTTGCAGGTGCTGATGACATTTATGTTTCTCCAAGCCAAATCAGACGCTTTAACCTACGCACTGGCGATGCAATCGCTGGAAAAATTAGACCTCCAAAAGATGGAGAGCGTTATTTTGCTATGCTCAAAGTTGATAAAATCAACTACGATGCACCTGAAAACGCACGCAATAAAATTTTATTTGTTAACTTAACTCCGCTATTTCCCGATCAACGCCTGACGCTCGAAGCAGGAAACGGGTCCTCGGAAGATTTAACAGGTCGAATCATTGATTTAGTAGCACCTATAGGTAAAGGTCAAAGAGGCTTAATTGTAGCGCCGCCAAAAGCGGGCAAAACAATAATGATGCAAAACATTGCGCAGTCGATTATTCGCAATAATCCTGAATGCTACATTATTGTTTTATTGATTGATGAGCGGCCTGAAGAAGTGACAGAAATGCAACGAACTGTTCGTGGTGAAGTCATTGCTTCTACTTTTGACGAACCACCAACTCGCCATGTGCAAGTTGCAGAAATGGTTATTGAGAAAGCTAAACGTCTGGTTGAACACAAAAAAGATGTTGTTATCTTACTTGACTCCATCACCCGTTTAGCGCGCGCCTACAATACAGTTATTCCCTCTTCTGGCAAGGTTCTCACTGGTGGTGTAGATGCTCACGCATTAGAAAAGCCTAAGCGATTCTTTGGTGCTGCACGAAATATCGAACATGGTGGTAGTTTAACCATTATCGCCACAGCACTGGTTGAGACTGGCTCGAAAATGGACGAAGTAATTTACGAAGAGTTCAAAGGCACGGGTAATATGGAGCTGATTCTTGATCGTAAAATTGCTGAAAAACGAGTGTATCCTGCTATTAATGTACGTCGGTCGGGTACCCGTCGTGAAGATCTGCTGATCGAAGAGTCTGAGTTACAACGTATATGGATTTTGCGCAAATTACTTCATGATATGGAAGATTTAGGCGCCGCTGAATTTGTTGTTGAAAAACTTAAGGGCTTTAAAAATAATGCCGAGTTCTTTGGCGCCATGAAGCGTAAGTAACTCTGCAACAGCAGAATAAAACGCAAAAGGCACAACGGTTATGAAAACGTCTGATCTACGTGAATTTATTGCTCTCCTCGAACAACGAGGTGAGCTGAAACGTATCAAACAAGAAGTCGACCCCTATCTTGAAATGACCGAAATCAGCGATAGAACCTTGCGGACTCAAGGTCCTGCTCTGTTGTTTGAAAATCCAAAAGGTTACGACGTTTCAGTTCTTTGTAATCTATTTGGCACGCCCGATCGTGTGGCTCTGGGTATGGGGCAAGAAAACGTCAATGCACTTCGCGATGTAGGTGAGTTACTCGCCTTTTTGAAAGAACCGGAACCCCCCAAGGGCCTGCTAGATCTCTGGGAGAAGCGTCACGATTTTAAACAGGTCCTAAACATGCCAGTTAAGGTGGTAAAAAAAGCCCCCTGTCAGCAAATAGTACTTGAAGGTGACCAGGTTGATCTTGATAAACTCCCCATTCAAACTTGCTGGCCCGGTGATGCTGCACCCTTAGTTACCTGGGCATTAGCAGTGACACGAGGCCCAGACAAAGAACGGCAAAATTTAGGCATTTATAGAATGCAAAAAATTGCCAAAAATAAACTCATTATGCGCTGGTTAGCACATCGTGGTGGTGCCCTAGACTATCGTGCGTTTCGCAAGAAAAATCCCGGCAAACCCTACCCTGTTGCTATTGCCTTAGGCGCTGATCCTGCGACCACCTTAGGTGCAGTGACCCCAGTACCGGATACGCTATCTGAGTACGCCTTCGCAGGCCTGTTGCGTGGGGAGAAAACCCAAGTAGTTAAATGTTTGGGTAATGATCTTCAAGTACCTGCTAGTGCCGAATATATACTTGAAGGATTTCTACATGGCGATGAAGCTGAAGAAGGCCCTTTTGGTGATCACACCGGCTACTACAATGAGGTAGAAACCTTTCCGGTGTTTACCATAGACCGCATTACACATCGTGAAAACCCAATTTATCACAGCACCTATACTGGCCGTCCACCGGATGAGCCCGCGATCTTAGGTGTGGCCCTAAACGAAGTATTTGTGCCAATTCTCAAAAAGCAATTCCCTGAAATTGTCGATTTTTATCTGCCACCAGAGGGCTGCTCGTACCGTATGGCCGTGGTCAGTATGCAAAAGCAATATCCCGGTCATGCAAAACGGGTGATGATGGGCGTTTGGTCCTTCCTACGGCAGTTTATGTATACCAAATTTGTGATCGTAACCGATGATGATGTCAATGTTCGCAACTGGGAAGACGTTATTTGGGCGATGACTACGCGTATGGACCCGGTGCGGGATACGGTGATGATCGAAAATACCCCCATAGATTACCTTGATTTTGCCTCACCCGTGTCTGGTTTAGGCTCTAAAATGGGCCTAGATGCCACCAACAAAATGCCCGGAGAAACCGACCGCGAATGGGGTGAACCTATCGCGATGGATGATAAGGTCAAGCAACGTGTGGATGATCTTTGGAACGAACTTGGTATCGATAAAATATAAATATTTTGTGAGCTTAAGCTGTGTGTTGTTGTAATTCAGCACCAACACACAGCCTATATAATCGGCTTAGGCTCGTGATTCCATGGCGCTTTTGAAATTAAATAACATCGCAATGATAACAATTATTACCAACACAGCCGGGGCGCTAAAGCTATATTCAATATCTTCTGGATCTATATTTCCAAGCAATAATGTCATAAAAATACCATTATAGATAATGCCAAAGGCACCAAGGCATACAGCCGAAATTTTAGCGCTCAAAGTAGGTCCGTAGAGGGGTCCTGCTACCAGCAAAGCAAAGACTGCCCACAACCAGAATCCTAAATAATCAAAAGATGTGTACAACGAATAAGGGACGGAGACGTTTAATATGAGAAGTAATGCATCCGCCATTTGAGCGCCGGGGCCTCCTACAGAAACGGTATCCGCCAGCATCGGTATAGTCCAAACCGCAATAAATTTAGGAATAATAAACGCCATAACCGACATCGCAACCACGACTGCAGCGATTATGCCTCGCAAGGGGTTGTTGCGGGAAACTTGCCATGCAATACAAAATAAGACACCTGACGAGCTAAGCATCACGACGATCTGATTGGCCCAAGCCAAAATAAAAGCGCCTTTATTAGCCGTCAACCAAGCAATTCGGTCCGCATGGTCTGCCCCAAAGCCGCCTGGGGCATCAAGTGGTAAAAACCCAGATACCACGGCTAATATAATGGTAGTGATAGCTGACCAAAAGCCTAGCTTATTGATTTGGTGATCAAGTGAAACAGTCGTACTCATTATTTTCTCCTAAACGTATTCAAACCTTTTGGATAAACCTGCATCATTAGGATTTGACTACTAGTCTTTGCGGCTACTGCAGCAAGCTCACGATCTATAGAAAACTAGCCTATAGAATGTCATGTGACATGTAAAGTATTGTGTGATTTAATCGGGCTTTTGCTACTTTATTCTGGTCGCTGCGACAGGTAAATTAAAACAAGGCACCGGATTGTCTCGGTGAGCCACTATGGCAAGACTGGCTTTATATTCCTGTTTTATTATTATACTTGGCCTTAATAAACTCCCTAAGGCTATCAAGTACATCATCATTATCATCCGTCCAAGGCCTGCCTTTACCAATGAACAATGTGGTTCCCTCTACCATAGACATTATCAAAAGTGCCTCTGCTCGAGGTGCGTTGCTTCCACTACGCTCCAGCATTTTCTCGAATATTTGTATATATTCTCTATAGATGTCATCGACCAAATCTGCCACTAACGGCTCAACCAACATCATTCCCCAGAGTTGCGGCCACAGCCTATCCTCCTGAAATAGACCCTCGACAGGATCAATCAGCAGAAACGTCAACAGTTCATCAATGTCTAGGGAGTCGGTATCTAAGTTCACTAGTTGAAAGTTCTTTTTATACTCAGCCGCAATGTAAGTAACTAAGGCGCGCAGCATGACCTCCCGTGTTCGAAAATGGTACTGCAGAGCACCCAGTTTGATGCCGCTCTCACGAGCTAGAGCGCGCATAGTTAAACTGCCATAGCCAGAACCAGCAATAATTTTGATCGCTGTCTGCAATATTTGAAGCTTACGCTCACTCATAGAGATTTTTCCAAAGCATTACTATGTCATGCGAAATGCTTTTTAGTGTACCGGATTTTTAGCCTTTTACGTGAGGATATTAGCACGATTGTTGATAACAGTAATTGTAGAGTTAAGTGATACCTGCCCGGGATGCTAGCTTAAAACCAAAAAAATTTTTGAACTATCCGGGTTACTAACGTCGATCAGTGCAGATATAGATTCATACAGCACCACCACAAAATAGCCTTGATGAACCACTTTTTGTCGGTACTCATTGGCACCCTACAACACTAAATCCGTTGGCCACGGCGAGATAGGCTCAAGCTAACTACTCTTTATAATTTCATTAGCTAAGGATAAAACAACAGTGTCAGAGTTAACAGGCATTCCCCAAACAGCCATAAAAAATACTCCCGAGAAACATAACTTTTTCACTGCATAAATATTTTAGTCGACCATATTAAGCCGACTGCTCTTCCACAGCCCGCCAAGCTGCGTCGAAAGCAGCCTGCATTAATGGCATAGCCTCTGAGTCAGAATTCGCAATAGAGATGCGTCCAAATTGTGCTCGCCCAATTTCATGGGGTGCCTGCCCTTCTTCCCACTCAGGATCATCCAACTCCATATAGGAATAGGCGTAGCCATGGGGAATTCGATTGATCGTAATACTGGCAATGTCAGCCTCATGATTAAAGCCATATTGGCCTAGCATTGACTGTAGTTGGTCACGAATCTCTTGCTCATAGGCTTTAAAGGGTGTGGCATAAATCTTGTGACGACCCACTCTGAATAAATCGCGTGCAGACATGTCTTTGACATCCGCAGGCGTCGGCGAGGCCATCATAAATACTGCCATAGGCTCGTCCAGATTCTGGGGTGGCTGATAGCCCCCTGCTGTCATGGTGGGGGCGGCACTAACCCATTTAAAGGGATCATAGGGACACTGCGTCAGGGTAGCTCCAAGCCCAGCAAAGGAACGACCATTGTTTAACAGTACGTTAGCATATACAAAAGGAATCTTTACACCGTAGCTTAGCCCTTCTTTTTGCTCTTTACTCATCTCAGGGCAAAGGTGGGGAATAAGCCCGTTATAACAAGCAAGAACACAGTGATCAGCGCTTACTCTGAGAGCCTTACCTTTTTGAACATAGTCCACCTGTACATATTTTGAAGTGATCTCTTTGACACCAACCACCGTGCTATTAAGCCTTAGTCGAGTGGTATTTTTTTCAAGGTCCAGAGCTGAATAGTTAAACTGTGCTACAGCAATATCTTCAACACCTTTCATGGACGGTGCTACATTAGGTATGAGCTTATGGACCAACAATCGAGCAATCGAGGCATTGCCATCAGGAAACATGTAGGCCACTGGCGCATCTCCTAACACAACAGCGCCAGCAAGATCGCTGAGTCGTTTTGTTATCCAGCCCATGGCCTTAAGGCCTGGACAGCCTGAAATCAGCGCTTCTAAGACCGTGTGATTCCACCCAGCTGGGCCATTTAAAATACTCATAAATGAACCGAGTATAGGCAAGGTTTCTTCAGCTAAACCAACCCGCTCTATCAAAAACTGGTTGTAACTAACTGACTTAACATATCTATATTGCTGTAAGAGAGACAAATCATCGAGGAAGTCACGCTCGCCACCAAAAAATGCAATCAGTTTGTTTTGCTCTTCTCTCGGAATAGGAAGCTCTTTAACCGCTTCCCTGTAGCCTTCACCCCCGTGAAAATACCCCATCCAATTTCCACTAACGGTTTTATGGCCTTCTGCAGAAGGAATTGTCATGGCGTTATTGGCGCTTATTTTTCCACCAAGCGCGAAATTATTAGGCGTATTGATTGCTATTGAATCTAGCGTCTTCTGGTCAATGCCAATATCCTCTAGCAAACCAATGGCGGTTTTACTGTAAGCGGACATGGGCTCAATATTTTGAGCGCCACCCAAACTCAGCACCATACGACCATTTTGATGAAATTCATTGCGCTTCGCGTGGCCACCAAAATCGTCGTGATTATCCAATAATAGTATTTTTGCAGTAGGACCCATTTTCTTTCGATAGTACCAGGCAGCCGCAAGGCCACTCTGACCGGCCCCTACCACCACTAGGTCATAATGCTCATTTAATTCTTCATAATAAGCTGGTTTCTGCCTCTTCCAAGCCAAAGCATGAGCAACCTCATAAGACCCTTTATGGCTGCCACGCATACCTGTGAGCGTAGGCGGATAATAATTTTCAGATAACGTTTTAGGAACTAGCGATCCAGATATTTGCGCTATAGCTTGTCCGGGTATTAATAAGCTTGCACCAGTGCC
The DNA here is from genome assembly GCA_029254005.1 of Porticoccaceae bacterium. Taxonomy (GTDB): domain Bacteria; phylum Pseudomonadota; class Gammaproteobacteria; order Pseudomonadales; family Porticoccaceae; genus HTCC2207. Next base: position 38,010 of record JAQWYJ010000018.1, read on the forward strand.
AATAGCCACGCCACTTAAAAAATCTCTTCGTGTGATTTTTAGATCCACCGCAATCTCCTAATTGATTTGTATGTCAATTGACATGTCAGCGTAGCATGATGCCTCTCTAAAAGTCGATAACCGGTCGTGGGTAGGTGCTTTATAGCCCAAAATTTGAGAGTTGCATCTTTGTTTACGGGTAATCTTCATCGAAGTGCTATTTTAAAATAGGCATTAGACAAAATCTCACAAGAGCGTTAAATTTTGCTCATCACTGCCGCCATACAACGAAATTATGCCTACCTACTCTGCCTTGCAAAACCGCATTGACTAGTAACATCGACATCAAGGTAATAAATCACAATGAGTCCACCAGAGACGCGGCATTGGGCAAATCAAATAATAATCAAAAGTGGCTTGCAAGCTAGCATCTAAATTACGTTTTTGTGTGGCTTAAACCAATAGGCCTGTTACTCCCCGCATAAGACGACTATAGGCATCATTGAACTTATAAAAAAGAGTGTAGCTTTAGTCCTGGTGTATGCACTATTTTATCTTACCGCTCACCCTTTTCATTTTTTGCTAAGCCTAGGCGAACGTATATTTTGCTAGATATTCTTTTAATTCCCTTCGATCTATTTGTATTCTTTGAACCTTAAATCGAGTAATGATTAAACTTTCGTGATGGGTCATACAAGTTTTTTGATCATGTATACTATTAACTAACCTACCTTGGGGGCTTCATAGTACATGACAGCATATATTTCCGGCTTTGCACTTGGGCTATCACTCATTTTAGCCATTGGAGCACAGAACGCATTTGTCCTGAAGCAATGTCTAAAAAAACAGCATGTCTTTTTGGTATGTAGCCTTTGTGCTGTCTCAGACGCGGTACTCATCACTTTTGGTGTCATGGGTTTTAGTACTCTTATTGAGCAATATCCTTGGGTTGAAAAAATTACTCGCTATGGAGGTGCTATTTTTCTTATTGTTTATGCCGCAATAAGCTTTTACTCCGCCTACAGTCAAACACATAGTCTGAAACCGAGCGACAATGCGCCAGAATCGGCATTAAGAGTTACCTTGATCTGTCTTGGTTTTACTTGGTTAAACCCACACGTTTACCTCGACACTGTAATATTTTTGGGTTCTGTTTCAACACAGTTTTCAGCGCATATAGAGGCCTTTACATTGGGTGCGGTTAGCGCCTCTTTTGTGTTCTTTTACAGCTTAGGTTTTGGGTCACGCTTCTTGATTCCAGTATTTGAAAAACCAAGAGCGTGGCAAATTTTAGAAATTGTTATTGGCGTGTTGATGTTAACTTTAGCTATCAAATTACTGCTTTATTAAGAGGACAACTTTTAATTTTTATAGTGGGTGCTTACTATTATCTTGAGCAGCACAACAAAGTTCAGTTTAGTTAAATAATGCTTATCGCTAACCTACCTAAAATTTGATGCACAAACGATGTATTTGTATGGCTGCATTTGCGCCAACATTAACCATAAGCCAAGTCTTGTTGGCTTTGCTAGCATCATGAACCTATCGTTGTGTCTATTGGTTTAGGGTCATGATGTACTCAAAACTGTTTGCTATATTTGTATGTTTGCTATCCTTTGCAATGCTTTATTTTGTGCCTGCACAAAAGACATACTAACGATTTCTATCGAGCCTATTTACCATAGCACGCCTTCCTTTCCTTGCAAGTGCTCTTCGTGCCAAGTCTATTATAATAGGGTCTATTAATACTTACGTTCTATTGAGAATACCCCTTGACTGGCTCATAGTAAGTTTTTCTTTGACGGTAAGGTCCATTACTATAACACTCAGTGCTAGCGCCTTATTTGTGGAAATTCCGTGTACTTTAACACTGCTAGACTACGTTTACGCATGTTGGAATTTACTCGCCTAATTAACAATGATGCCATAACAGAATAAATGACTAATCAAAGCCCAATTATTGAGTGACTGAAGGTGGTAAAAAAACAATTAAAAAGTTTCACAGTATGGTTGGTAATTCTGATACTTAGTGTGATCCTAATCTCCTATGCTGTTGCTATCGCAGAACATGAAGACCTAGACCGAAAAGCACAAAAAGATATAGGGGGTCTCTATCTGCCCACCAAACAGGGTACTCTTTCCTACACTCGCAACGGCCCTATCAATGCGCCAGTGGTTATATTGGTGCATGGTTTCAGCATCCCCAAATTTGTTTGGGAACAGATAACTCCAGCACTGGTTAAAGAGGGTTATCAGGTAATTACCTTTGATCATCTGGGACGTGGATTCTCAGATCGTCCAGTAGGGCCTTATGATGCTGAGCTCTACCGCCATGAGATATCAGATGTAATTACAAGTCTAACGCTTAAGACGCCTATAACACTGGTGGGTTACTCCATGGGTGGCGCTAATGTGATTGACTATGCAGCATCGTACCCAGAGCAGGTCAATCGGCTTATCTTAGTTGCTCCAGCAGGTTATATAGGTGATCCTGGTTCCGTAAAATGGCTAGTCAAACCAGTGATAGGCGAATGGCTAGCTACCGTCTTCGGTACTTATTATGCTGGCACTACTATTAAAAACGAAATACAAAATGGTGTTGCTCCAAAAACCATGTATGAGCAATTTCAAAAGCAAGCAATGTTCAGGGGCTATACCAATTCATTGCTATCTACGCTTCGCCACTATCCCATACATGATATGAGCCATCGCTACAAAATAGTTGGCAAAACTAACATACCGGTTTTTGCATTATGGGGCACTGCAGACAAAGTTACTCCCTATTTAGGTGCTATGACTATGGCTATTGATGTTCCGCAACTACGCGTCTACCCAATTGAAGGCGGTAGCCATAATATGGTTTACACTAAGGCTCAATTAGTGGTTAATAACATTTTAGTAGCACTAAAATACTCTGAGGGAGAACTATAATTAATAGGTTAGCGTCGCACATAAGTATTGACTACTTTAAACACAACTACGCTGAATTTATTTTAGGTTCCTATAATAATGCGCTCTGTATTTGCGACTTTCGTTATCGCAATATGCGAAATGCAGTTGATAGGCGTGTTCAACAGTCACTAAATGCAAATTTCGTTGAGCAAACCAGTGATGTAATTGAAATAGCCAAAACACAGTTGACCGCTTATTTTACAGGAAAAAGACGGGCCTTCGATATTCCATTGATAACCGCTGGCTCTGATTTTCAAAAAACTGTTTGGCACGCGTTGCAGAGCATTGAGTATGGTTCAACAATTTCATATAAACAGCTAGCCGCCGCGATTAATAATCCGGATGCTGTAAGAGCAGTAGGCACTGCCAATGGCGCTAATGCACTAGCCATCATTGTTCCATGCCATCGAGTAATTGCTAGCAATGGTACATTAGGCGGCTATGGAGGTGGTTTATCTTTGAAAAGGCGTCTTTTATCTCTGGAAGAAAAAACTAATCTTTACATTACAACACAAACAAAGGGATGAGCATGAAGTTAGCAAAAGTTACAGCCTTAACCATTAGTCACTGCTTGGCCATAACTATTGGATTTGTAGCTGGTATTTATGCGCTTCCACTGCTACTCGCGCCCGAGGCTCCAGATAATATAGCCGTAGCAATCGCCAGTAAAGACCGTCAATTTACTGGTAATTTTTCCCGAGATCGTTTAGATAGTGACGCGTTTCATTGGGGCGATGGCGAGCTATCTGTGGGCAATCAACGTATTTCTTTTTTGGGATCTCTAGCTCCGGGACCAGATTACAATCTGTATTTATCCCCCGAATTTGTAGAAACTAAAGCTACTTTTAATCAACTAAAATCCTCAATGGCGCTAGTGGGCTCAGTGAAAACCTTTGACAACTTTTTGCTCGATGTACCATCAAACATAGACATTACCAGCTATAACACTGTGGTTATATGGTGTGAGACATTTGGACAATTTATTACCTCAGCAACTTATCAATAACTTATGGGTGATCGATGGAAACATCAGTGACGACCATAAGACCTGTGTTAATTATAGTAAAGAACATGCAATCGTGCGTAACTACTGACATGTATGTTGCGGAACGGAATGTTTAAGACGCACGACAGCCCAGCACCTAAGATTCAACTATTACATGTATCACTTTGCATAATATGGAACACAGTCGGCCTTTGGCAACTATCAAATGATCTTCAACCAATTGGGCCAACTGCATCAATGGTCACCATAGGCTTACTTACAGTATTTTCAGCAACTCTGCTGTTGAGCGAGCGTAATAATCAATGGGCTGTTTACCTATTAACATCGGGATTACTGGGAATTGGCGCTGTAATGGCAATTTTTGGTGCATTGACAAAAGATCCTTTACTTTGGCCAAATGAGTTCTGGCGTTATGCTGGCATTGTTGTCAATAGTATCGGTGTAGTGGGTTTTGGTTTAGCATTAGCGCATATAAAACACCCAAAAATGTAATCGATAGAGACCTATATTAGGCTAGTATTAAAAGGATAAAAATATGATTGAGCTTTATCTAGAGTACGAATATTGGGTTGCTGCAGTGCAATTATCACTTGCTATGCTAGGCATGGGCGCTGGGCTGCGACTGGCAGATTTTCATCAGGTTGTGCAGTCTCCAAAGGCAATAAGCGTTGGTTTAATCATGCAATTGATAGTGGTACCAGTCATCGCTTTTGGATTTATTATATCTACTTCGCTGTCTGCCGGGGTGATTATAGGTATTGCCATAATCGCATCTATTCCTGGGGGTACCCTGTCTAATATTTTTACGCTGTTAGCCCGCGGTAGTGTGCCGCTGTCAATAAGTATTACAACATTGACCTCGTTTGCCTGCCTTATAACTACACCATTAATACTAGAGTTTTTAATTGCTGATTTAATGCCCAACAACTTTTCCATGCCAGCAATGCAGATTGCTACTGAGATTGGCTTTTATGTGTTAATACCTCTGTTACTCGGTATGCGCTTGTTAGTCAAATTCCCACAGTTTGCTGAGCAATTTTCAGCCCTTTGTCTTCGAGGGTCCCTGATAGGCGTCGCAATAATTGTCCTTGGGTCAGGAGGTGCCGGACGCCTTGACCCCTCTAATGCATCTTCTTCAGATCTTTTATGGCTGTCGCTGTTTATAGTAAGTTTGATTGTAGTCGGTATTTTTTTAACCAAATCCTTTGGTTTGAGCAAAGCAGACAATAGTGCTATTGAAATGGAAGTGATAGTTAGAAATATTAACCTAGGCTTTTTAATCAAAGTGTCTCTGTTTCCAGTAGTGACTGATCAGGCAAATATAACTGCAGACTTGGCTCTAATGGCTTTGCTTATTTACGGTGGATGGCAGTTGCTGATGGGCTTTGGACTAATTCTATGGCGCCGTAAGTGAGGCAAAGATCTGTAGGTTATCAACAACGCTTCGGTTTGAGCCCTTAAAGACTGTTGCCTGCAATCCTAATCCATACTCCTTAAATCCGCTCTATACCTCGCTCGGTGTTCTCCATCATTTTCATAAAAGATAGAGTGACCACCAGCAGCAAACTATTTAAAACGTCGGCAAAAGTAGACGAGAATTAGCGGGTAAAGAGTAATGGTGTTAAGCCAATCTAGAAGGTTCAATTGCAAGCAAAACCAGTAGCGAACCAAAAAGTGACTTGCACAGTCAGTATATAATTCTTTTCGCCTCTATCCTTTAAGTGTTCTTTTAAGGTGCCAATAAGCCTTCTTATCTAGCTAATAGCCCTTAACAATCGACCCATAGGTTTAGTCCCTAAGTCGTCGGCAAAAGTATTATTTTCCCAAGCGGTGTGCCCCCCGATCATAACCAAAGGGACAACGCTATCTGATCGATTAACTAGCTGCTCGTGCTGAAACTCTTCGCGATGTACGCGCTGAACATTGCTTTCACCGTCATAGCTAGCAAGCTGTTCTGGGTCAACAAGGATAAGGTCTGCAATATCGCCTTCATTGATGGTCCCGCCAGCTACTCCGAAAACGTCTGCGGCATCTTTAGTGAGCCGCTTGACCATGTAACTTACGTCGACATCACCACCTTCAGCAGCCAATTTTAGGCTTCTTAGATTAACATCATAAAACGCCATATTGGTTAGATGTGCTCCACTGTCATTAAAGCCTGGCAGCAGCTTGGGATTCATAAGGAGCTCGCGCACCACTTTCATGTCTCGGTTTGCGGTGACAGTACTCCAGCTCAAATCAGTATCAAAAGTTCTTAGCATTTGCAGCATAAAGTCACCCTCATCAGCAATCCAGAAAAAATCTTTTTGCACTAGTTTTTGCTCAGCTTTGGTCACAGGCTCTGCGCACTGGCCTAGCTTAATTGCAATGACACGATCAAAAACTGCCTGAAAGTCCATTGTTTGCCAGTTTTTTTGTGGACATCTATCCACTGTCATATCAGCTAGGGTTCGATTGAAGGCAAAATCTTCAATGTTAAGCTTGCGCTTTAGTCGATCAAGATTCCATCCTTGCTTTCCGCGCATCCACATAGACTTAAAAGAGTTGATATAACCTGGCTCATGCATAATTTTGCGGCGCTCATCGCGGTCTTCAAGATCAGTTTCATTGAGTCGTCTCAGCTCTGGAATTTCCTCCGCAATAGGCGTGATAGCTCCGTCTGACCAAATCTTGAAAGGTGCACCCAGCGCTTGCATATGAAAGTCACCTTGGACTAACCAAGAGTTAAGTACATTTGACAATGTCTTTACCATTTTGGAAAGTTTCCAGTTATTGGCAATATCCAGAGCGGCAACCACGGTAGTTTTTAACGGTTTGCCGTGTAATCTACCACTTGTCAGCAAGAAGGTTTTCAGCGTCCCTATAACACTATCTTTTGGGGGTGTTGCTTGCCATGTTGAGCCCTGTTCTCTGACCACCTGAGCAAGAGCTTTTAACTCACTATATTTGGCAAATTGGGTTGGAATAGTCTTTTCGCAATGAGGTTGTGCCGCTAAGTAGTGAAACGGTAAGGCATCGGTTGAAAAGCCGGCATAGCCACACTTTAGAGCATCACAAAGCGTACCTTTCATACTGTCGAGTTCAGCACTGGTAGGATCTCGAGTCACACTGTTATCAAATCCCATAGCATTTATACGCAGCATTGAATGGGGAAATAACACAGCCACATTAGGACCCAAATTTAGGCCCTCTAAATGATCCAAGTAGGCTTTGGGATTGTCCCAAGTGATGTTGTCAGCGCAATTTTTAAGAACCGTTTTAGGAATGTTCTCGACCCGCGCATAACAGCTGACAATCGGGTCATTAGTTCCATCGCGTTGAGCACCAAAGGCTAGTCCCAAACTACAGTTAGCTATGACTACAGAGGTAGTGCCGTGACGAGTTGACTCAGGCAGGCCAGGAGCGACTTCCAATTCCAAATCATAATGTGTGTGTATATCAAACAGCCCTGGCATCAACCACATGCCCTCTGCATTGACAACTCGATTTGCATTAGCCTCGTTTAAGCTAGGCCCCCGTGCGACAATTCGCCCCTCACTAACCGCCACATCTTCAATAACAGGCATTTCGCCATTGTTAAACACTTTTGCATTTTTGATAAGGGTATCAACGTATTGAATCTGTTCAGCCATCAGTTAGATCTCTTTTTATGCTATCAAAGCTCTTTTAGGGTCTGCAGCGAATGTTTGAAGGCTCTGTACAGGCCTCTGTGCGAAATTATCTGCAATAGTTTATTATTGTCCAAGTATTGCACTAACCAGAAATTCGCGTCAAGTATTCAGAACCCAAAGCCTGCCGATAAAGGCTATTTAGAAAGGAAAGCGCCTCATGCCGTTTGATCCCTCCAACATATCATCTCAAGTTCAGCAATGGCGACAACGAGGCGAAATTTTGCCGCTGCTTGGGCGATCAATTTTTGTCATTGACGAGGGCAGCCATGATCTACCAGTCATTGTATTAGTCCATGGGTTTCCAACATCGAGTTGGGACTGGTATCCTATTTGGGATACCCTTGGGGAAAACTATCGTTTGATTGCTTTAGATATGTTGGGTTTTGGATTTTCCGAAAAACCCAATAACCGAGACTATAGCATTCATGGACAAGCAGACATTGTGGAAGCCTTAGTGGAGGTCAAGGGCCTTAATCAGTTTCATGTGTTGGCCCATGATTATGGCGATACGGTAGCCCAGGAATTGTTAGCGCGACAAACAGAGCATTCTAGTGCAGGAATATGGCTTTCCTGCTGCTTCCTTAATGGAGGACTATTTCCAGAAACACATAAGGCACTGTTAACACAAAAGCTGTTGCTTAGCCCAGTGGGGAAGTTTGTTAATCGCTTCACTGGATACTCTAAATTTAGACAAAACTTTAGCTCTGTTTTCGGCCGCGATACTAAACCGACTGAACAAAATTTACATGATTTTTGGTGGCTTATTAATATTAATGATGGCAAGCATCTATTCCATAACTTAATTACTTATATGAGTGACAGAATTAAGCATCGAGATCGATGGGTAACTGCCTTGCAAACGGCCTCTATGCCTTTGGCTTTGATTAATGGTTCCATAGACCCAGTTTCCGGTGCTCACATGGTTGCTCGATACAAAACCTTGTCATGCCGACTAGATTACTGTGCAGAGCTTCCACTAATTGGACACTATCCACAAGTCGAGGCTCCTGAAGGGGTTATGCAGCATTACATAACCTTTATTGAAGATATCATCAAAAACTAGATGGCAGGTAATGGCGCCGGCTAAGCAGACTGTTTACTGGGAGCTAATAAGCTTATTCGCAACAATATTTGTTTATTTCCATATTGGTCTGAAACATTAGCATTAAACGTGTAACCTTGAGTTTTTAAACCTGAAATAACCTTTAGACTGTTTTTGTTGATTATTTATCCACTACGTTTTTTTGGTAACGAACAGCAAATAAGAAACATAAAAAATCTCTATTTTATTTCATGAAATCCAACATGAGGGCGCTAGTCTGGGTGGGCAGACAATCATGACATCAACCAATTTTCTTAGACTATTAGTATATCGGCCACTTAAATGGTTAATCTACATCCTTATATACTTGCCTAACGTGGCGTTTGAAGCAGAAGCAAGTAGACATTATGTGTCTCAGTATGTGGACTTTGATGAAGTCAAAATACACTATGTGACCACTAATCAGTTCAATAATTCCGACAAACAAGACCAACCTCTGATGCTGTTTCCTCATGGTTTTCCACATTTTTGGTACTCTTAGAATAATCAACTAAGCGCGTTTGACGATGAGTTTAGAGTGGCGACGATGGATAGTCGCGGTTATAACCTTTCTTCTAAACCCCAACATATCAGTGATGATAAAATTTCAAAACTAGTTGAGGACGTCAACCGGCTGTCCGAGCAACTTTCACCCAACCAAAAAAAATCGTCCTGGTTAGGTATGACTGGAGGGCTGCACAGCTTGGGATTTTGCTCAAAAATACCCAAATAAAGGGGGCAAGCTAATCGTTGAAAACGTGCCACCGCTAAATTTGCTACTGCACTTTTTACAAACGCACTAGGAGTAGCGCCAAGCCTCCTCATATATTGCTAGGATTAATTCTCAACAGGGTCTAGAGTCCCTGATTGCTGAGGATTATGTGCTCATGGTGAGTTTATTTCATCGACTAGTAACTCAGGGCCGGCTCATAAATCATGATATTGCAATGTATAAACAGGCATGGAGCCAGCCAAAGGCAATTGAGAGCAGTATTAACTGGGACAAGGCTAATCTTCCGCGTTCTGATGATGTTAGTGAGGCTGACTTTTGGCCTCAGCAAGAGTCGCGCATTAATGACGTCCCAGCGCTACTAATTTGGGGCGCAGATGATAGGGTATTTTCAGGAGATTTTTTAACGGTAATCCCACAATATGCGGCAGATGTGAGAATTCACATTTCCCCAAATACTGGACAATCGCCTTTGATTGAAAAATCTGATCTTTTCAATCAAGCGGTGAGAAACGTTATTAGCGATAAATAGGTTAAGCCCTAAAAATACGGAGGCCAAGACATTTTTGTCGTTAGCCTCTATATAAAAAAATTTTATCGTAAACTTGATCTTTTTAACGTTTAACTATCACCAATCTTTTGGTTAGACTCTAAAAATGAATATGGCCGGTGCTACCACCATCAACTACCAAATGACCACCATTGACCAAACTTGCCATTGGGCTGGATAAAAAAGTCACCACCTGAGCAATTTCTTCCGGCGTTCCCAGGGTTCCGCGAGGATTGCGTCGAAGAACGCCTTTAAAAGCCTCTGGGTTATTAATTCTCAAATTATCCCAATTACCTCCTTTGAAGATAATATCTCCTGGGGATACTGTGTTTACCCGGACAGCGTCTTTTATAAGCATTTTCGACAACGTTTTCATATAGTGGGTCATTGCTGCCTTTGCCGCACCATAGGGTGGTAGTTGAGGTGTCGCAATAACTCCTGCCATCGAACTAATATAAATAATTGACCCATTGTCTGACTGTTTCACCCATGGTAACGCTGCATCAATGCTAGACACAGTCGAGAGAATGTCGGTGTTAACCGCGTCCATCCATTTACCCGACATTGGACTCACATTGGCTACAAAAATATCAATACCTCCTAGGGCTTCAGCACTCTGATTCACCCATTGCTGAAATGCCTCTTTGTGGGTAATGTCAACCGCTCCACCCACGCTCTTAACCGGATATACTGATAACTCTTCCAATGTTTCATCAACTTTTTCTTGACGACGTGAACAAATAGCCACATTGACGCCTTCTTTTGCCAATGACAATGCAATTGCCTTTCCAATACCTGCGGTACTGCCTGTGATCACCGCGTTCAATCCCTTTAAACCTAAATCCATTTTTTTACTCCTCATTTTTTTATTTTGTTGTGCCTGTGTTTTTTCGCCAACCTATTCGCAAAATACTGACCCTCTTGCGACTTGCATAGCATTATGAGTGCGACAGCAAGATCACCTGAATCAGACGGTATGAGCGATATTTCAAGTGTATAAAACAAAAATACTAGATAAAACCAACTCACCTAACTAAAGGAAAATCTTTTTTATTATAAATATCGTCAATAACGATAACTTTTGAGCCCCCTCAGGTCAATCTAATTATAAAAAATCATCATTTATTGACGCATAAAACATAGCTAGAATCTGCTCACACTATATCCACATTTGAGGCTATCTATTCATATTTTTGACTAAAATGTATCTTCAACGTTTAATCTTGGCATACGTGTAGATGCATAAATAAAATTAATATTTAAAGGCCCTTGGTTTCATTTGATTACCAAAATACACGCGTGAATATAGTGATCATTAAAGGCTAGTAACCTTTTATACAATAATTGAAGTTTGTCCACTAAGATCAAGTCTAGGAAGAATTAAGAAACTTTTATAAATAAAGATCAAAGTTGTTGTTTAGCGCCAATTTGAATGTCCCATGAACACACAATAAAAACGTCTTATTGGTGCCATTTGGAAACAAGGTCTGCATCTATATTTTAGCATCAGGACACTGATCCTCATCCTACTGTCAGAGTTGAGTATGGCAAATAACCATCAAGAGAGTATCGACTTTTAAATTGGGCAAGACCGCTTTAATACTCACTGTGCTGCTTACCACTCGGGCGTAACATCCGGGCCACTAAAAATGGAAGCGTTAAGATTGTTTGCGCCAAAGTATATTATAACCTCTCTTATTAGCGTCATAATGAGTACTATTGGACTGCCACTATTACCAGCACAACTATTATGGGTGTTAACCATATTAGTTTGTCGGTTAAAGATCTGGAGCCACCTTGGCCTTCTATCAGCAGAGCACCCAGCTCAAAGTGATTAGCCGAGAGAAGGTGTCTAACAGAACAGCGGCTGACTGTTTATTTGGCAGGGCTGGTATTAATATCGCCGCTATTTGCCAGCAATGGCTCTGCAGCGAGTCTGTCAATCAAGGGGCCATGCTCTTTTATCTGTCCAAGCTAGAAATGAGTTACAAGCCAAACAAACTGCGCTAGAGTTTTACCACTTTGGGCAGCTTGATGTTACCACTTCCTTAAGCGTCTATACTCCCGTGTGAGTGGATCTTGAAGCAAGGGCATTACACTGGGATAATAATTATAATCCGGCGCTTTGCTATCACCAATCTCTCGACTTAGCCGCTCCATACTAACCGCTGATGCACCTCTGATTTGTGATCAGCCTAGTAGTATGATCTAGAATCATAGACTTTCTCGCCTTTGGCGATAACCTAATTCGTGCCCTATCTTTTTTCACTACTTTTTTTTCATATTCTATACAAATTTAAAGAATTTTGAATTATGGTATCATTTCGAATTCTTAAAATGCCAAGTTAAAATCAACCAACAATAGTTCGTTGTATGTGCTTATAACTCTTATAATTTCGTGAAGAACGCTAAGGTAATCAATGCTTGAAAATCAACCCAATAATCCATTACATGGAATTACCTTAGAAAATGTCATCACTCGGCTTGAAGGACACTTTGGATGGGGCGGACTTGCACAACAAGTTAACATTAACTGCTTTAAGAGCAACCCTTCGGTTAAGTCTTCGTTAAAATTTTTACGCCGAACGCCATGGGCAAGAGACAAGGTTGAACAACTGTATCTCTCTACTTTTAGAGAGCCCTCTCCTTCCCCTTGGGGTGAAAGAACAATAAACGGCAGCAGAAAAGTTGCAAGATAGACCAAAATAGGATTTTTTGGTGATATACACACAATTAACCTACCTACATCTTGCCACACTAACCCCGGCATTTTTTTTGGGGACCTTCTTGCTGTTTAGGGCTAAAGGGACCTCAGTGCACAGGATGCTAGGGAAGCTTTATATGGGTTTAATGCTTTTAACTGCGATGGTGACACTTTTTATGCCAGCGCAGGTGGGTCCAACACTTTTTAATCACTTTGGTTACCTGCATTTGTTGAGCTTTTTAGTTCTTCGTACGGTTCCCGCTGCCTATATCGCAGCACGTCGGGGCAAAATTAAAGTCCATAGACGTCACATGATTGGAATGTACATTGGCAGTCTTCTTCTCGCCGGTAGCTTTTCATTTATGCCAGGTCGACTTCTGCACACTTGGCTGTTTAACTAGTTAGGGAAGCTTTTCTTGCTACTGCTCAGCGCAAGCAGTAGCATGGTCAAAAAATTAACTACTGGATTGATGCCACTATTAAACTTGTTTTTATACGCAGTGTTCTTGGGCTAATCTTACTGGGGTGTGCACACAATATAGCTGCGGAGACTATTCGAATCGCTGTGGCGAGCAATTTTGCTGTGCCAATTAAAGCCATAACCAAGGTATTTAAAGAAAAAACCGGGCATAACGTCATCCTTGCATTTGGCTCCACAGGAAAACATTATGCACAAATAACTCATGGCGCTCCTTTCGATATTTTTTTAGCTGCAGATAAAGAACGCCCGCGGCTATTGGAGAGGTCGGGTCTTATTGTTGATAATAGTCGCTTCACCTATGCTAGAGGCTCGTTAATATTATGGGCACCAGAGAGATCTTTTGATAGTCTTGATGCAGCCATTCGAAACATTTCCTCAAATGATTTTGTGGCCATTGCCAATCCTAAATTATCCCCCTATGGCTTAGCTGCAAAACAGGTACTACAGAGGATGGGGCTTTGGCTACCGTTGCAAGCCAAAATTGTTCGCGGAGAAAATATCGCCCAAGCCTTTCAATTTGTTTCAACAGGCAATGCTAATGTAGGTTTTATCGCTGGCTCACAACTAACTGAAAATTTGTTAGGACAGGCAAATACATTTTGGTCGCTACCGCCATCTCTTTATAGCCCTATTGATCAGCAAGCAGTACTATTAAAAACATCTAAACTAAGGGCATTGAACGTTTCGAAAGAATTTTTAGCCTTCCTAAAAAGCACTGAAGGAAAAGAAATCATACAAAAGCATGGATATAGATTCCCATGATACTGAGTGATCAGGATTTTACTGCACTTTTTGTGACGCTTAAATTAGCATCTATAAGCACGATTATTTTATTGATTTTAGGAACACCTCTGGCGTGGTGGCTAGCCCGCAGTCAGTGGCGTTTTAAGTATGTAGTTGAGGCTATTATTGCCCTTCCACTGATTTTACCGCCTACTGTGCTTGGCTTTTATTTGCTCATTTCGCTGGGGCCCAATGGTCCCCTAGGCAGTTTACTTAAAATGCTAGGTGCTGCACCATTACCATTCACTTTCATAGGACTGGTAATCGGTTCAGTCTTTTATTCTATGCCTTTTGTGGTTCAGCCACTGCAAACCGCCTTTAGTGGGATTGGTCAAAGACCTCTAGAAGTCGCTGCTACGCTTGGGGCGTCGCGCCTAGATCGCTTCGTAACAATAGTTCTGCCAATGGCAAGACCAGGCTTTATTACCGCTAGTGTTTTAGGTTTTGCCCATACCCTTGGTGAGTTTGGTGTAGTATTAATGATAGGTGGCAACATTCCTGGGACTACTCAGGTAGTATCCATTGCTATTTATGACCATGTAGAGGCTTTAGAGTACTCCCAAGCACATGGGCTGGCAGGCACTCTGTTAATTTTATCATTTACGCTGCTCATGATTGTTTATGGTGCTAACCGCCGTTATGCAGTAGGTCACCCATGAGCATTGATGTACGCTTTAATATTCAACGCGGCGATTTTAATCTCGTCATAAACACCGTGATCCCCAACAAAGGTGTTACGGCAATTTTCGGACCCTCTGGCAGTGGAAAGACCACCTTGTTGCGTGCCATATCAGGACTTGAGCAATGCGAAGATGGTTATCTCAAAGTGGGCGAAACAGTATGGCAAGACAACTGTTGGTTTGTGCCTACTTACAAACGAAAAATAGCTTATGTATTTCAAGAACCTAGTTTGTTTAGTCATCTTAATGTCCAAAATAATATTAACTATGGCATGACTAGGGCTAAGTGCAGAAACTCCGTAGATAAGCTTCAATACACTATTGAACTTCTACAAATTAGTCATTTACTAGAGCGTATGCCTTGGCAGTTATCTGGCGGAGAACAGCAACGGGTTGCTATAGCACGAGCCCTAGCTGCAGATCCAACAATGCTGCTCTTAGACGAGCCATTAGCTGCTTTAGGTGATGAGCAAAAAGCTGCAATCTTACCTTTTCTTGAGTCGGTTTATAAAACATTAGCAATCCCAGTACTCTATGTTAGTCACTCTCGAGAGGAGGTGGCATGTTTAGCCGATCATTTGCTGCTACTGGATCATGGTCGAGTCCATGCTGCAGGCACAGTACAAGATATTTTCACTGATATAGACCTGCCGCTGGCCCATCAAACGGGCGCTGAAAGTATTATTGAAGCTACAGTAGCCGGTTATGATACAAGCTTTGGTCTAGTACAACTGAAGTTTTCAGGAGGGACATTTTCAGTTGCCTCAGCATCATTACCAGCTCATTCAAATGTTCGCATACAGGTACTAGCACGAGATGTTAGTATCACCCTTGAAAGACAAAAAAATACCAGTATTCTTAACATTATTGCAGTAACCATTGATAGAATTGAGCCAGAAAAAAACGCTCAAATGATTCTTCGATTAATAGCGGGAAATACTGTGCTTCTGTCGAGAATTAGTTGTAAGTCCGCTTATGATCTTGACCTTAAAAAAGGTGACAAGGTTTACGCTCAGATTAAGAGTGCATCATTGTTAATCTAATAGCCTAAGGGAAAATCATAATTCTGGTGCCTACAATTTTTATCAACTGCTACAGTGTGACAGGGGTGCAATTATTGAAGTTAGGCGAGCTATATTTATGCCATCACCACAGACTAAAATAAGGATTATTTATGAACGTATTAGCCTTCGGTGCAAGTACTAGCACAACATCGATTAATAAGACTCTAGCTAACTACACCGCTAACTTAATTACCAATGCAACGGTCGAACTTTTAGATTTAAATGACTACGAACTTCCGCTGTTTAGCGAAAACAAAGAAAACGAAATTGGCCGGCCGGCCAACGCTCAAGCATTTTTTGACAAAATAGCTAATAGTGATATTTTAGTGATTTCTTTTGCTGAACATAATGGCTCTTACACTGCAGCATACAAAAATCTGTTTGATTGGTGTTCTCGCATTGATCAAAAAGTATTTCAAAATAAACCTATGATTTTACTGGCTACCTCGCCCGGGGCAGGGGGTGCGAAAAGTGTTCTTAGCGCGGCAAATAACTCAGCATCCTACTTTTCTGGACACCCTGTAGCGGCTATTTCGGTACCGTTGTTTTATGAGAAATTTGATTCAATCGCAGGTGTTGTTACAGATGAGAAATTGGTAATTGCACTTACTGATGCGGCCATATTAGCCCTGCAGGCAGCAGCTAAGTAATATGATTAATGATATGTTTTGAGAGAAAGGTAATCGGGTATGAATTGGATGGTTGGAATGGCACTAGGACTCGTTGTGGTATTAATATTATGGCGTCTTACCAGCTGGCATGAGCAAAAATATGCAGCAAAAAGTCAAGAGGTCATTCAACGAAAACTTGATCAAATAGAAGCCGCTAAACGCGAAGAAAAGCAATAACCGTATGAGAGATCTATCAAACGACGAAATAGACCTTACCACACTCAGTGCCCATGAAAGTATTAACTTTATACCAATGTCTGGTAAGTACGTGTTAGTGCGCAGAGTATTACTTGGAGCTATCGCCTTGTCACTTTGGGTTCTATGGGCTTTTGCGGCCTTTGGACCTTGGCCAATGGATATTATAGCTCCGAGTATTTTAAACATAGCCTTCACCATACCTTGCCTTGCAAGTCTATCTCTTGTCTATGCAATTTTTGCCGACCCTAGAAAAGGCTATGCACTACGGGAACACGATCTTAGCTATAGATCAGGTTTGTTTTTTCTCCATACTCTTACTCAGCCTTTGACGCGGATCCAGCATGTCGAAATTAATCGTGGCCCACTGCAACGGCGGTATGGTCTAGCTGAATTACGGGCTTATAGTGCAGGCGGTCAGGCATCCACTTTCGCAATACCGGGTCTTTCACATAGAGACGCGCGGCAGTTGCGAGAATTTATTGTTGCACATAAAACATCACACTAACATGGACGATCAAAACAATATCGCACAGGACGCTAATTCGCCAACGATTCACGCGGGTAAGCAACAGGGACCGTGGCTGAAATTACCGCCCATTGCTTTAGCTTATTTTGCTTTGGCAGTTGTTAAAAATTTCGCTGGTCAACTGGAGATGCTCATCCCCTTGGTATTTGCCGGCTACAGCATTGCTAAAAATAACATTACCGCTTTTTTTGTGCTGAGCATGCTCTTGATGTGTATAACTATGGTGTATAGCGTTCTTAATTTTATAGCCTACCGATACAGACTATCTGATCAGAGCATAGAAATTCGTTCGGGCGTCATCCAAAAATCTCAAATCAATTTACCCTTTGAACGCATTCAAAATATTAAACTAGTTCAGCCTATTTACTATCGTTGGACCGGATACTGCTGTATGGAGTTTGACACTGCAGGATCAGCTAAAAATGAAGCCTCAATTGTTGCCATTAAATTGACCTCTGCGGAGCAATTTAAACAAAGGATTATGACCAATGCTCCGACACAGAAGTCCGCGGACGCCGCTGCACCAAAAAGTACAGACGCAGAGCGACTCCTTATTAAAAGAAAGCTATATGACTTGATATTACATGGGCTCACTAACAACCGAATCTGGATTTTCTTGGGTGCAGCGGCGCCTTTCTATAACGGCATAGGCACCTATATTGCGTCAGTGTTAAGTCGCTGGGGTATAGATCTCTCTCAAATTAATCTGAAAACACAAAGCGATTTTTCAGTGACATTGACGGTTTTAACGCTAATCGTGTTGATCTTATTACTGGTTGCCCTACTCTCAATAATTAGTGCGATCATTACCCACTATGACTTCACCCTAGAAAAAGTCTCTGCACGCTATGTCCGTCGCTCGGGCCTTTTTACCAAGCGCGAAGTATCTATGCCCCTTCGGCGCCTACAACTTACTTTGTATCAGCAGGACTGGTTAGACCTTGTCCTGAAGAGAGTTAATATTGTCTTTCAGCAAAATGCTAACGTAGGTGGGGAAATATCGAATACTAATCTAAGCCAGAAAATCTTAGTGCCCTCTATAACCTATGATGAGGCTGATTTACTTATTGAAGACGCCATGCCAAATGTAAATCTACGACATAACCACTACAAACATGTCAGTAGAAGACTAATAGCAAAGTTATGGTTACAGTTCTGGCTACCATTTTCGATTATGATTTCAGTTGGCACCTATTTACTAGCTAAGTCCCTCTTGCTTAGTATCATCATGCTCGTCTGCGCAAGTCTTTTAGGAAGTCTAGCCGCAATCTTGTCTTGGTATAGATGGGGTTACTATGAAGATGCTCAATATGTTTGTTTTCGTCGTGGATTTTTAGGTAGAGACTTTGGCTGTTTTTTACACTATAAAGTACAACAAGTTCAGTTGCACGAAACCTGGTTGATGAAACGCCATAAACTCTGTTCACTCAGTTTCGTGCTGGCCTCTCAAACAATAAAAGTGCCCTATATACCGATTACCGCAGCACGTAAAATGATCAACAGGTCGCTTGGTCAAGTCGAACATTCTGGTC
This sequence comes from Porticoccaceae bacterium, assembly GCA_029254005.1. GTDB lineage: Bacteria > Pseudomonadota > Gammaproteobacteria > Pseudomonadales > Porticoccaceae > HTCC2207. The sequence continues at coordinate 56,618 of JAQWYJ010000018.1, forward strand.
AATCTTGGATGTGATAAATCAATGACCACGCTACTGCCGAACCTTAGAGCGATGGCTTTGATTACTCTCCTTCGCAAGTTTGATCTTAGCAAGACTAAGTTACGCAACAAAATAGTCATTGGGGCTGTTGGACTCATTGGGTTTAGCGTTTTGCTCTGTGAGCTACTCAGATAACAACATGACTTGAAACAATTGCTTTTTATTCCTGAAAAATAACCGAGATAGTGAACACAAGAGGAATCTTAAGATGATCAAAATGCGCGCAGCAAAACCTAACGAACTTGAGAAATTACAGCAATTTTTAGTTTGTCAGGGCGGCAATCCATGGAATTACCTGCCGAAGGCGGCAGTAACTGATCAGTTTAAGCGACTTAATATCGGTCAAGACAAATGTATTGTCGCGTTGCAGAATAAAACTGTGGTTGGTCTTATTATTTATCGCCAGCCTGGTGATGTACCGATATTTTTTGAACGCCATAGCGCTTTTAAGAACGCAATTTATGTTGCTGAAGTGGTTGTACACAATAAATGGGCGAGTCGAGGTATTGGCACAAGCCTTTTGAATGAAGTTGCCTTTATAGCTCAAACATTATCAGTAGAACAATTGCTGGTAGACCGTCATGAGCAAAACGCAGCGTCTGCAGGAATGATGAATAAAGCAGGCTTTATAGAAATAGATTGCTTTTTAGACCCAGAGCGCAGGAACGCAGGCAGTCGAAAAACCTGTATTCTCAGCCTAGCATTAGCAACAGTATAATCACTGCATAAAAGGATAATGGCATGGAAACGATTCTCAAGCCATTTGATAATCTCGACAATCTCGTAGTTTTCGATAGAGGTGTTTTTGAAACTACCACGCTGAGTGAACTGGCTGTTGAGCGCCACCAAAATACTTAGTCAGAAGTCGTCCTAAGACGTGGGCCAACTACTAAGATAAGAATTTCGCCATGTCGACCTTTCTGGCATGTTAACATCATATCGCGCTACACAAATTTTAGTAATGACTACATTACAGAAATTGATGTAAGTGGCAATTTTTAGGCGCAAACCAATAAGCGAGATAATGAGAACCAAATGAACAAAAGCAGTCAGATTAAGAGTCAATTCCATTTATTTCGTCAACGACGATTTTTACCGTTTTTTATTACTCAATTACTGGGCGCACTCAACGATAATATTTTTAAAAATGCATTACTGGTGATTGTAGTTAGTACTGCTGTTGTAGGGTCAGACAGCACTACTAACTTTATGACCAATTTTGCTGTTGGTCTGTTTATTTTACCTTTTTTCCTATTTTCTACCCTTGCTGGACAATTGGCCGACAGCTATGACAAAGCCATGCTAATGCGTAATATAAAGGCTGCAGAAATTGTCATTATGTTAGCTGGGAGTTATGCGCTGCTGACACTTAATCTCAATATGATGTTGGTTATTCTGTTTTTACTTGGCACCCAGTCTGCATTTTTTGGACCAGCTAAATATTCCCTGATCCCACAACATTTGAGAAATGATGAGTTGCTAGCGGGTAATGCGCAAGTCAGCATGGGAACCTTTGGATCGATTCTCTTAGGCACTCTTATCGGCGGCTGGGTGGTTACCTTAGATAATGGCGCCGCACTTCTCAGTGGACTTATAATTTTAGTTTCAGTCACAGGCTGGGCTAGTAGTAGACATATTCCAGAGGCCCCCTCAGAAAACTCTGCTCAACGTGTCAGTCTCAATAGTTTTACACAGACTGCACAAAATTTCAGAATGGCCAGAGAAAATAGAACCGTATTTTTTTGCATCTTAGCCATCTCCTGGTTTTGGCTATATGGGGGTTGTTTTTTAACTCAGGTGCCTAACTATACGGTGACTATATTAAATGGACATCCGCGTCTCATTTCTATCTTATTAGCCGCCTTTATTGTCGGTGTTGCAACAGGCTCGCTACTTTGCCATCGCCTGTCTCGTGGAGTTGTGGAGCCGGGACTTGTCCCTTTGGGGGCGTTGGGTCTGAGTATTTTCGCTCTGGACTTGAGCTATGTATCAATGTCCTATGAAGCTACTCATGCATCACTAAGCGGAATAACACCGAAGCAGTTCTTATCTCTCAGTGGTGGTTTACACATATTGATCGATCTAATGTTAATCGGCCTTTTTGGAGGCTTATTTATTGTTCCCCTGAATTCTATGCTACAACAACGCACTGCCTCTGACAAACGTGCGCGTGTTCTGTCAGTCAATGCTATTGTTAATGCAGGGTTTATGGTTGGCGGCAGTTTTCTGGGTATATTTTTTCTCAGTGTTTTAGGCTGGAGCATTGTGGAGTTCTTTGTGACTGTGGCTGTTCTTAATCTTTTAGTCGTGGGAATAATCTTTATTTGCGTGCCCGAATTCGTATCTCGGTTTACACTATGGGTGTCTTCCGGTTTTAAACCGCTACTCAATCGCTAACAAGGACATTATTTATATGCAACTTTCATCAAAAATTCTTATCGGAATGCTATTGGGTATTGCCGTCGGCCTATTACTCAATACAATTAATGATGTTAGTGCCGAGCCTGTGCCTATGATTGCCTGGCTAGTTGAAAATGTTTTTGATTTAATTGGACAAATATTTGTCATCACACTGAAGATGCTGGTTGTACCTTTGGTATTTGTTTCCCTAGTTTGCGGCTCTGCTTCTATGGGTGAAGATGTAAAAATGGGACAGGTAGCGATCAAAACCGTCGCACTGTACCTTACTACTACCGCTATAGCAGTAAGTCTTGCTCTGGTCATAGCTAACATTGTTGACCCGGGTGTCGGTATTAATACTGCTGAGGCAGCAAGTTATTCTGCTCAAGAGTCACCCTCTCTTAAACAAGTCATCATTGATATATTTCCTACTAATCCTGTGTTGGCGATGGCAGAAGGCAAGATGTTACAGGTTATTGTATTTGCTATTCTTGTTGGTGTCGCCATATTACAAGCGGGTGAATCTGGGCAGTTAGTATTGCGAGGATTTCAAAGCATCAGTGACGTGGTAATGGTTATGGTCACCATATTAATGCACTTTGCTCCCTTTGGTGTGTTCTGTTTGTTGGCCAAACTCTTTACCGGCCAAGGTTTTAGCGCCATCATTAATCTAGCTTTATATTTCGGCACTATGGTATTTGTACTATGCCTCCATGCAAGTGTGACCTACAGCGCCATATTTGCTGTATTAACTCGCCTAAACCCATTAACTCTTTTCAGAAACATGCGTCCAGCGATGCTGTTCG
>JAQWYJ010000049.1 GCA_029254005.1 Porticoccaceae bacterium
CCCATTTGATGCAAGTGAAACCTCTGACTCAGATGGTGATGGTGTAGGTGATAATGCAGACTGGGCGCCAAACGACAGCTCCGAATCAGCTGACTCAGATGGTGATGGGGTTGGCGACAATGAGGATCAGCTACCTAATGATGCAAGTGAATCAGTTGATACCGATCTAGATGGCATAGGTAATAATGCTGATACTGATGATGACAATGATGGTATTGCTGACAGCGATGATGCCTTCCCTCTAGATGACCGTTATGCTGCAGATTCTGACAATGACGGTATGCCGGATGTTTGGGAAACGCAGTTTGGTCTGGATCCTAATGACCCTGCTGATGCGAGTCTAGATACTGATGGAGATGGAGTAACTAATTTGGCAGAGTTCTTGGCCGGCACACCACCTTCAGGTTCTCTTGATATTGATGGTAATGGTGAATACGATGCGCTTACCGATGGCCTGCTGTTACTCAGAGGTATGTTTGGCCTAACCGATGCGGCTTTGGTAGAGGGTACTATCGGCGATAATGCTCTCTATAGTTCATCAGACCAAATTCTGGCGCAGATTGCTCGGCTAGATGATCTTATAGATGTCGATGGTAATGGCGAGATTGATGCCTTGACTGATGGTTTAGTTACCTTGCGTTACTTATTTGGCTTGCGCGGAGATGTACTAATCGAGGATGTGGTTGGTCTTGGGGCTACCCGAACCAGCGCAGCTCAGATAGAGGCGCATCTCGCGTCTCTGAGCCCATAACATTGAGTATAAGCAGCGCACATTGCTTTAGTGTCGTTGCTGGAGTTTAGCATAGACATAAGCGCCTAAAATTTAGGCACTTATAGTGCGATTTACCCCCAATCGGAATAGATGATCGGCTCTGCCAGGCATTTCTTCTAGGCAATATTCGGTGATTCTCTGAAAATAAGCAATGAAATCACCGATTTCTTGTTTACTCATGATACTTGACACAGTGAGGTCGTGTTGCTCAAGATTAAGTTTTTTACTTAGCTTTTGTTCTTGTTCCAAGCGCCATTGAAACACCTGGTCAAAAGAGGGTGCGGCTAACATTATTAATCGGTGAGCCATGGCGAATAGCTTCTGATAGTCTTTGCCTAATTTGTTGTTAACATAATGCCGCCAGATACCCTCAGGATCCGATATTGACTCAAGAGCATTGATAGGTTTAGTTAGCTCTTGTTTAGGCAGTGGCTTGGCGCCAAAACACCAGCCCTCTATAACAATCAGTGCCACAGGCCCTTTGATAATCTCGCTATCAGATAAGGCTACACGCTCATCAGTGCTTTTATCAAAGCGGGTAATACGTGTTGGTAGTCCAGAACAAACTGCGTTTATGGTATTTATTGCAAGATCTATATCATGAGTTCCAGGCACTCCTCGCGTCGCGAGTAAGGGATGAACAGTGTCGCTCAATTTTTGTCGCTCATGTTTTGTGTAGTAGAAGTCATCCATAGATAAGGCAAGAGTTTTCACTCCTAGCTCATCGGCAATGCGTGTACACAAATAATCGGCCAATGTAGACTTTCCAGAGCCCTGACTACCATTGATACCAATAATTTGAGTCGATTGATTTTGCTCATAGATTCGATGAATTTCCGCGATGATATGCCCAAAGTGTTGATTGGCATGATGTATATAGGTTTCAGGCAGCTGATGCTGGCTCAGAAATTGCTGTAACGATAAATTCAATACGTTAGTCTATGTAGGTCAATTGTTAGGACTACGATAAACAGTAGCACAAATTATTTGCTGATAAAATATCTATATCTTGAACAGTTTAGTCATAAACATGTAGTCTCAATTATGCGACACTCCAAAGATTATTTAATGGTAAGGAAGAATCTATGAAATATCGATTTATAAAGATTAGCGTTGGTCTTTGTTTATGGACATTGTTAGCTGGTTCAATTGGGCTTTCTAATACAGTTGCGGCTAAAAATGTAATTTTAATTATTGGTGATGGAATGGATGATAATCAAATTACCATAGCGCGTAATTACCTAGTGGGTAGTCGTGGTAAATTACTTTTAGACCAATTACCAATGCGCAGTGCGGTTCAAGTGTTGACTGTCGATGAGAAAAATCCTCAGAGAGCATTGTATGTCGCAGATTCTGCAAATAGTGCTACGTCTATGGCAACCGGCGCCGTTACAAGCCCCGGGCGCATAGGTACGACTGCTAGTTCTGACCAAGATGTTATTAATCTTGTTGAGCTTTCCCAACAGCAAGGTATTAAGGTTGGTTTAGTAACTACCTCTAGCATTACTGATGCCACTCCGGCCTCTTTTTATGCCCACATTAGTGAGCGTGGTTGTGAAAACCCCAATGCTATGGTTGAGTATGAAAAATACGCAGGGATTATTGTTGATTGTTCGCAAGATTTAAAAGCTAATAAAGGCCTTGGATCAATCTCAGAGCAGTTAGTTAGATCAGGAGTGGACGTGGCTTTAGGTGGTGGAATGATGCATTTTATTCCAGCTATGGAAGGTAGTGACATTAGCGTTCTAACTGAAGCTGTCAATCAAGGCTACAAAGTCGTGACGCAGGTGGATGAGCTAAAGGGGCAACATGGTGGAAAATTGTTAGGTTTGTTTTCCCCAAGTACTATGCCGGTTAGATGGCAGGGGCAGGATGGTCGAAAAGCTGAAAAGCCTGAAACTAGTTTCATGAACATATTCCATCCTTTGCTAGGGTCTGTGATCTATCCTGAACCAATGCTGTGTGAGGATAATCCTGATTATGGTGACATGCCAAGTCTGGCTTTGATGAGTGAAACCGCTCTGGCAGAGTTAACCACCAATGGAACTAACTCATTTTTTTTAATGATCGAATCTGCTTCAATTGATAAACAGGCACATGAACGCAAGGCGTGTGGCAGTATTGGTGAGTTACAGCAGCTTGATGAGGTTTTAGCAGTAGCCCTTAAATTTGCCAATACCCACCCGGAGACCTTGATTTTAGTTACCGCAGATCATGGACATGCAGCTCAAGTGCTCCCTGAGCGAACTATTTATGAGGCCCTTGATGTTCCAATTCATTCTCCTGGTCAGGTAGCGCGGATTAAAACGCCGGAGGGTGCAATAATGACTGTCAACTATGCAACTAATAACTTTGTTAGTGAGGAACATACTGGTGTCAATGTGCCTCTGTTAAGCAACAATAATGGTGTTGGTAGAATCCCTACAATGCTCACACAGCCTGAGATTTTTACCATTGTTAAAGACTATCTATTTGATTAGTATGCAAGTAAACGGACACGTAAACTAATACCTTCAAGGAGTAATTAATGCTTACTATTCATCACTTGGTTCACTCTAGATCACAGCGTATTATCTGGTTATGTGAAGAAATTAATGTCGATTATAAAGTGCTTACCTATCAGCGAGATCCTGTGACTTCTCTTGCGCCGCCTAGCTTAGAAAAGATTCATCCTTTAGGTAAGTCGCCAGTGATTACCGATGACAGTCAAACCATAATTGAATCTGGTGCAATTATTGACTATTTACTTCGCAAACATGGCAATGGTCAGTTTCGTCCAGTACTTGGCACTTGGCATCATGAGCAGTATTTACAATGGCTGCATTATGGCGAAAGTGGTGCGGCGCTGCCGCTGATGTTGAAGTTATATACATCTAAATTACCAGATTCTGGTGAAGCGCTTCAGCCTCGTATTAGTGACGAATTAGAGCGGCATCTTGGTTATATAGAGCAGTCATTAGAGGGTGTAGAATGGCTGGTAGGGAACGCCTTCAGTGGTGCGGATATTCAGTTGTCTTTTGTTGCTGAAATTGCGCCTTTATTGCATACAGTAGATAAATTACCAAATCTACTGGCATTTCGAGATCGTTGTCAAAATCGATCAGCTTATCGTCGTGCCCTGTCAAAAACTGAACCCTATGCCTACGGACCTAAATAATTATGCACGGTATCAATAAATTGTTAGCAACAGTTGGCTTAGTTACCGGTGTTTTTGTTTTAAGTGGGTGTGGAGAGGACAATGCACCGATGGTCTGTTTGTCTGAATCTGATGCGATTGCTACCGTTGATATTAAAGGTAGTGCGTTTAGCTTTGGAGACAACCGTTATTATCCTGATGAAGGGCCCGTTAAAGTTCTCAGTGTAGATGACTTTAATATTGATAAAACTGAGGTAACTAATGAGCAATTTGCGCGCTTTGTCGCGGCCACTGGATACATTACTGCTGCTGAAATTGGTCTTGCAGAGGATCAGTTTCCCAATATTCCCGCCGAATTTAGAGTGCCAGGTTCTATGGTTTTTATAGCGCCTGATATGAATAAACCTAGTTCGCCCGCATCTTGGTGGAAGTTTGTTGCTGGTGCCAATTGGCGCCAGCCTGAAGGTCCCAACAGCACTATTGTTGGTATGGAGTCTTTTCCTGTAGTGCACATCATTCATGGGGATGCAGTGGCCTATGCTACCTGGATGGGTCGGCGATTACCGACAGAGGCAGAGTGGGAATATGCCTCTCGTGGTGGCCTTGATGGAGCCTCTTTTTCTTGGGGGGAAGAATCACCAAATAAAGGTCAGGCGCGCGCTAATACGTGGCAAGGTCGTTTTCCCTATACCAATATGAAAGAGGATGGTTATGATGGTCGTGCCCCGGTAGGATGTTTTCCCGCCAATGGGTATGGCTTGTATGACACTACTGGCAACGTGTGGGAGTGGACTGAAACTCCCTATGGTCCAGACCGAAAAAGAAACTATGGAGATGCTGGCTATGATCCTCAACAACCCGGTGTTGTAGTTAAAACCCTTAAGGGGGGATCGTTTTTGTGTTCTGATAATTATTGCCAGCGTTTTCGTCCAGCGGCAAGGCAGGCGCAGGATATAACTCTGGCATCATCACATATTGGCTTTCGCACCGTCACAGACATAAAGCAGACGACAACGCCATAATCGGCTTTTACCATTGATTGTGAATGGTAAAACCTAGTGCGCAGATGATGGCGCTGATACCCACAATCACATACTTTAAAAAGTGGTTCAGTGCTTTGTGAGAGCGTTCTGCAGAGTATGCTTTTATATCGACTAATTCTGCAGCTGAAAATCCTGATTTAACCTGATGAGTATGGTCGTCTAAAAACGCCTTAGCATCTTCAAATTGGTGGTCATATATATTCCATAACCCTACGCTAAAAACTCCAGTAACAAAGCCTGATAAGGAGTGTGAATGCCTCGATGATACGTGGGTAACGATACCTTGCTGTTCAAGGAGCAAAGCATCCACCTCTGCTTGACGCATTCCATGATATTGTTGAAGCAATTTCATCAGTCTCTCATTATGATACTATTTTGGCCATAGTATCACCGAACAAGGACTATTTAACATCAGCGACTTATTTTCTCATACACTCGCAAATGGAAATCGATAGGTGTTGTTAAAATGGGCAGAGCAACTAGCAGCTTTTTTTGTTCGGGGCTGGTTTGCCAGTAGTAGGGCGTCATGGTTAATAGGTTTTCAATATCTGTATTTTTTACACTGATGGTTTGCTGCAAATTATGGGATCTTTTTAGCGCAAACAATCTCTGTTCGTCGGTTGATTTAAAATTACCCTGGTGAGGTTGATGCTGATCATAAATGTATGAGGTTAAACCACTCAAATGTTGCTCGCCGGGACCCACCATAATGAGTATTCCGCCAGGTTTTAATACCCGTGCCGTTTCTTTTGGGCACAGTGGCGAGAACACCGATAAAGCGACGTCAATGCTCTGATCAAACAGTGGGAGGCTATAGGCGCTATCGACGATCAGTTGAGCATCAAACTTACGTTTTGCCGCAAGCTTTACTCCAGATTTAGAGATGTCTACACCAATCAAGTTGAGATTTTCTAAAGCCTTTGTTTGAGATAGGTGTTGTAAGTAATAACCCTCGCCACATCCTATGTCCAGAAGAGTTTTCACAGAACATATAGATTCTTGATTGATCAGCTCCGCGACGGAATTAGCAAGACATCGATAGTAGCCGGCATTTAAAAAGGCTTGCCGACTTTTCATCATTTGATCACTGTCACCGGGGGTTTTGCTACGTTTGTGTTGGGCTAAATGTAGATTGATGTAGCCCTCTCGGGCCACATCAAAGCTATGTAGATTAATACATTGATAACATTTATCTAGCTGAGCTAGAGCGAGTTGGCCATCGCAGTTAGGACACTTTAGTGCGGTGACCAGACGCTTCGTTCGGTTTAAAATAGTCCCATAACCTCGCCATCAGCATCTATATCAATATTATTAGCGGCCGGAATTCTTGGTAGTCCTGGCATAGTCATGATGTCACCACAAACTACCACAATAAAACCAGCACCTGCAGACAGACGTACTTCACGAATGGTCATAATGTGGCCGATTGGCGCTCCTTTAAGGTTTGGGTCTGTTGAGAAACTATACTGACTTTTAGCGATACAAACCGGAAAGTGGCCGTAGCCAGAATCCTCAAGGGTTTGAATTTGATCTCGTATTTTTTGATCAGCTATAATATCCTCAGCGCGATATAGTGTGGTCGCGATAGTTTTGATTTTGTCCCAAATGGGTAATTCATCAGCATACAGTGGTGTGAAATCAGCTACCCCAGAGTCAGCAATACGAACCACTTCCTCTGCGAGCGCCTCGGTGCCAGCACCGCCATCAGACCAGTGTGTGCACGATACGGCCTTTACTCCAGCAACTTGAGCAATCCGTTGGATCATAGCTACTTCAGCATCTGTATCTGTAATAAATCTGTTTACTGCGACCACCACGGGGACGCCGAAGGACTTGACGTTTTCAATATGTCGGATCAAATTATTGCAACCTTCTTGAACTGCGGAAACATTCTCTTGGCTCAATGCCTCTTTAGCTATTCCACCATGCATTTTAAGCGCTCGGACAGTAGCAACAATTACTGCTGCCGCTGGTTTTAAGTCTGCGCTTCGACATTTGATGTTAAAAAACTTTTCGGCACCTAAATCAGCGCCAAACCCTGCTTCTGTGACTACATAGTCTGCCATTTTTAGGCCAGCTCTCGTGGCAATTACTGAATTACAGCCATGGGCAATATTCGCAAAAGGGCCGCCGTGAATAATGGCCGGATTATTTTCCAATGTTTGCACTAGATTGGGGGCAATAGCATCTTTCAGGAGTACAGCCATCGCGCCAATTCCTTTTATCTGACTAGCCAAAATTGGCTTATGATCTCCAGTGTAGGCCACTACAATTTTGTTAAGTCGAGCTTTTAAGTCATCCAAATCATTAGCTAAACAAAATATAGCCATAATTTCAGAGGCTACGGTGATGTCATACCCATCCTGACGAGGAAAGCCATTTCCCGGGCCGCCAAGCCCGCAATTGATATTGCGCAGAGCTCGGTCATTCATATCGATGACGCGCTTCCATTGTACCCGCCTAGCGTCAATCTCAAGATCATTGCCCCAGTGGATATGGTTATCTAATAGGGCCGACAATAGGTTGTGAGCTGCACCAATGGCATGAAAATCGCCGGTAAAGTGTAAATTTATATCTTCCATGGGTACCACTTGCGCATAGCCGCCACCTGCAGCACCGCCTTTCATACCAAAACAAGGACCTAAGCTAGGTTCGCGTAAACAGACTATAGACTTTTTACCAATCCTGTTGAGCGCGTCGGTCAAGCCAACGGAGGTAGTTGTTTTACCTTCACCGGCGGGCGTTGGGGTAATGGCAGTCACTAAAATCAATTTGCCATCAGGTCGGTCGTCTAATGTAGTTAGGTACTCTGGATCAATTTTCGCCTTCGTTTTGCCATAAGCAATAATGGCTGAGGTAGGAATATCTAATTTGTCAGCCACCTCTTCGATGGGTTTCATTGTCGCATTACGGGCAATTTCAATATCACTCATAGCTATTAGTCCTTGTTTATGCAGGCTTCGATTATTAGCTCAACATCTTCGGTAAAGTACGCTTTCAACGAATCTCTAAGACCGTCGGTTGATGTCTTAAAAACGACGTTAACACAGGGTCAATATCTCTTCTATTTTAAGTGGCGTTTTCAGATATACAGTTGTCGTAACTGTACCCCATTGAGGATGGTTTGACAGTTACACTCTCAAAAATAATGGTTTTTTTAATAAGTTAATGCGAGAGATCAGCATGAAGAAAAATGCGCAGGTAGTAGTTGTTGGTGGTGGGGTGGTGGGAGTGAGTACTCTTTATCATTTAGCTAAAAAAGGTTGGACAGATGTAGTTTTAGTAGAACGAAAGGAGCTAACATCTGGTTCTACTTGGCATGCCGCCGGATTATTACCGTTGTTTAACATGAGTTATTCGGTCGGTAAACTTCATCAGTACTCGGTAAATTTTTATCATGAGTTAGAAAAAGAGACTGAGCAAAATGTCGGTTTTAGCGTAGTCTCTAACATCCGATTGGCCTCTACTGAGGATCGAATGGATGAATACAAATATTATGCTGGAGTCGCTCAAACGGTGGGTGTTGAAGTTAATTTTCTTACCCCAGAACAGGTCAAAGAAGCGTGGCCCATGTGTAACACCGACGGACTTATAGGTGCTATTCAACATCCAGATGATGGGTATATTCAGCCTGCGGACCTAACCCAGGCCCTGGCCAAGGGCGCGCGAGCCAGAGGTGCTGAAATTTATCGAAACACTGTAGTTGTTGACTTAGAGCAACGACCAGATGACAGCTGGATTGTAAAGACAGACAAGGGCGACATTAACTGTCAACATGTGGTTTGTTGTACAGGAAATTTTGCCCGTCAAACAGGTGAAATGGTTGGTTTAGATATCCCGGTCATTCCTGTAGAGCATCAGTATATAGTCACAGATCCGCATCCAGATATCTTAGCGCGCAAAGCCGCTGGACTCCCAGAGCAAGCGGTATTGCGAGAGTCAGATGCGGGTTATTATCTGCGAGAGGAAGCTGGTGGCATGATTTTGGGGCCCTATGAAGAGGGAGCTCCTTGTTGTTATGTTGATGGACCCAACGCGGAGTCCGAGTACGAACTTTTTAATGGTGATCTTGATCGTCTTTTGCCACATGTCGAAGCCTGTATGAATCGTGTCCCTGCATTTGCAGAGGTTGGTGTTAAAACTATTTATAACGGTGCCATTGCTTATACACCAGACGGAAATCCTATTGTTGGTCCCGCCTGGGGGCTAAAGAACTTCTGGCTTAATGAAGGCCATAGCTTTGGCATTACTGCTGCTGGCGGCGCTGGTTGGCAGCTGGCTGAATGGATTGTGGATGGCGAACCCACTGTCGATATGATGGGAGTGGACCCACGACGATTTGGCCCTTATGCCACCAGAGGCTATTTGCGTCGCAAAAATGAAGAGGCTTATGATCACGTGTTCAAAAATCATTACCCTGATGAAGAACGCAGCGCTGCCAGACCTCTTAAGACATCTCCCTGTTATGATCGAATGAAAAATCTCGGTGCAGTATTTGGTAGTATCTATGGATGGGAGCGACCAAATTGGTTCGCTCCAAATGACTATTCTCTGTCGGCTAATGATCTAGATAAGGACGACACGCTGTGGAATAAAAACCACTCAACAGCGTTAGCTGATGGCCGGATTGTAGAGAAGAACTCATTTAGACGTTCCAATTACTTTGACTTTGTGGGCAATGAATGTCGCCATGTACACGAAAAAGTAGGCCTTTTGGATATGTCAGCTTTTTCTAAAGCTACGGTATCTGGGGGTGGTGCTGAAGCGTGGTTAAATAGTATTGTGGCTAATAATGTCCCTAAGGCGATTGGCAGAATTGGTCTTTGTCACATGCTCTCCCTAAATGGTGGTGTCAGAGCAGAATTTACCATTTATAAACGGGCAGAAAATAGCTATTACCTAGTTTTCGCCGGTGCTAGCGAGCGCCATGACTGGGACTACCTAACTAAACTTGCACCTAGAGACGGATCAGTTCAACTGCAAAAAATCACAACTCAAATGGGTGTTCTAGTGCTGGCGGGCCCAAAATCTAGAGCGGTGCTGCAAAAGCTGACAGACACTGATTTGTCTAATGATAATTTTAAGTGGCTAACTGGTAAGCCTATCAATGTAGGCTATGCGCAGGCGGAGGCGCTTCGGGTTAATTTTGTGGGTGAACTGGGTTGGGAACTTCATCACCCAATTGAAATGCAAAATTACATATTTGATGAGCTTATTAAGGCCGGTGCAGAGTTTGATATTAAGCCTTTTGGTATCCGTGCAATGGACTCTATGCGATTAGAAAAATCCTATCGTTTAATTCCTCGAGAAATGTCTATCGAATACGCAGCGCTAGAATCAGGCTTGGATCGCTTTGTAAGACTGGATAAACCTATTGATTTCGTGGGTAAAGCAGCCTTGCTTGCATGGCAAGATCGTGGCTTTATCAATCGATTTGTTACATTAGAGGTGCACGATATTACTGATGCAGACGCTCGCGGATCTGAAGGTCTTTATAAAGACGGCGAGCTCGTTGGGCGAGCGACTTCAGGTGGTTTTGGATTTCGAGTGAATAAATCTTTGGCCCTGGGCTTAGTTAAGAGTGAATTCGCAGTGGTAGGCACTCAGTTGCGTATTGAAATTCTTGGGCGGCTTCATCGAGCCACAGTGATTCCAGAATCTGCTTTTGATCCAGATAATGTCGCGCTTAGAAGCTAACGTAAAGTAACTTTTTGGTGTCGCAAGGGTATACAGCAATGTCGTTAGTTAGTATGCGAAAAAGCCTAAATCAGCACAGAATTCGAGGCTTAAAAGCAGGATTAGAACCGTCGATAAAAAACCTTAACTGGACGCATTGAGATGACTGAAGCAACGGCAAGACGAAGATCTGGGCGAAGTGGCGGTGGCCGTGAGGGGCGGCGTGAAGCTCGCGCTAAGACCACGGTTGAAATTACGCCCTATATTGATCGTAAAATTCCTTATTTGGAATATCTTAGCGAGGAAAGTTTACAGATTATTGAAGATAACGCAGATACCATCCTTCAAGAAATAGGCATTGACTTCCTTGATGATGCTGAAGCATTGGATATGTGGAGAGCTGCAGGTGCAGACGTTAAGGGGACTCGTGTGCGTTTCCCTAAAGGCCTCTGCCGTTCATTAATTCAGGCAACAGCTCCCAGAGAATACGTGCAACATGCAAGAAATCCTCAGCGAAGCACGATTATTGGTGGCAAACGCACGGTTTTAGTGCCAGCTTATGGTTCTCCTTTTGTGCATGATATAGATCAAGGACGCCGATATGCGACCATCGAGGACTTTAACAATTTCGTTAAACTTGCCTACATGGCCCCGGGCTTACATCATTCTGGCGGCACAGTCTGTGAGCCCGTAGATTTACCAGTGAATAAGCGCCACTTCGATATGATTTATAGTCACTTTAAATACAGTGATAAGCCATTGATGGGGTCGGTGACACATTATGAGCGTGCTCAAGACACAGTTGATATGGCAAAGCTTGTTTTCGGCGATGAATTTGTCGATCAAAATTGTGTCTTGACTAGTTTGATTAACGTTAATTCTCCAATGACCTATGATGCTACGATGCTTGGTTCTCTAAAGGTCTATGCTCGAAATAATCAAGCGACTGTAGTGTCACCGTTTATTTTGGCTGGCGCAATGTCCCCTGTGACAGCAGCGGGTACGGTGACGCAAATTCTTGCAGAGGCCTTGGCTGGCATTGCGTTTACACAGCTCTGTCGACCAGGTGCACCGGTGATCTTTGGAACGTTCGCAGCGGCCGTTTCAATGGCTTCTGGCGCGCCTACTTTTGGTACCCCAGAGCCCAGTCAAATTCTCTATGCGGCAGCGGCGCTTGCACGCAGGCTCGGTGTGCCATTTCGTAGTGGTGGAGGTCTTTGTGGGTCTAAAATACCTGATGCCCAAGCAGCCTATGAGGCGGCTAATACTTTGCAAACAGCATCTCTTGCGGGAGTTAATTTTATGCTGCATACCGCTGGGTGGTTGGAGGGTGGATTAGCCATGGGTTATGAGAAATTTATTATGGACTGTGATCAAGCCAGTATGATTTCAGTGTTACTTGGTGGTATGGATATGTCAGAAAATGGACAGGGTTTAAGCGCTGTGCGCGAAGTTGGACCGGGTAAACATTATTTGGGCTCAGCACACACCCTAGCGAATTTTGAAACAGCTTTTTATCGCTCAACGGTTGCTGACAACAATAGTTTTGAACAATGGACCGCCGATGGTGCTCTAGATGCTGCTCAACGAGCCAATATTTTGTGGAAAAAAATGCTCAATGAGTATCAGGCGCCAGCGTTAGATCCGGCGATTGATGAAGCGTTAAATGATTTTATGGCTCGACGCAAAGGATCCTTTGCTGATCGCGACTATTAATACCTATTTGAGGGTTATAAACCATGTCTGACAACGACGATATTATATTAGCTGATTTACCTGATGATGAACTTATGCTGCAAATGCATGATGATCTCTACGATGGACTTAAAGAAGAGGTTATGGAGGGTACCGAGATTTTATTGCAACGTGGGTGGTCAGCTGAGCGAGTGTTGGGAGAAGCTTTGGTTGATGGTATGACAGTTGTGGGTGTTGATTTTCGCGATGGCATATTGTTTGTTCCAGAAGTACTTTTGGCGGCAAATGCAATGAAAGGAGGTATGACTATTTTAAAGCCTCTACTTGCCGAGACTGGTGCAAAACCTGTAGGTACTATGGTTATTGGCACGGTGAAAGGCGACATTCATGATATAGGCAAGAATTTAGTGTCTATGATGATGGAAGGTGCTGGTTTTGAGGTACATGATATTGGTATTAATAACTCGGTTGAAGAATATCTCGCTGCACTGGAGCGGCACAAGCCAGACATACTGGGTATGTCGGCTCTACTTACAACAACGATGCCTTACATGAAAGTAGTAATTGATGCTCTTGCTGAACAGCAATTGCGAGAAAAGTATATTGTTATGGTGGGTGGTGCGCCATTGAATGAAGAATTTGGCTTAGCGGTTGGTGCCGATGCTTATTGTCGTGATGCAGCTGATGCAGCTACTACAGCCATTCGCTTGGTGTCTGAGCGAAGAGAGTTAGAAATGGCGGGCTGATGATGCTAGTCAGTGAACCTAATCACCCATCACCGATTTTAATTATCGCCTGTGGTGCATTGGCGCATGAAATTATAGCTCTACAAGCACTCAATGGTTGGAATCATATGGACCTAACTTGTCTCGATGCTGAGCTGCATAACAAGCCCCAGTTGATCGCCGGTAAGCTGCGCCAAAAGATTGCCCAGCATCGCGATGATTACGATAATATTTTTGTTGCCTATGCAGACTGCGGTACTGGCGGAGCGATTGACAAAGTTATACTCGAAGCGGGTATTGAACGATTGCCAGGTGCCCATTGTTATTCTTTTTTTGCTGGTGAGAAGCAGTTTACGGCGATAGCCGAGCAGGCAATTGGAACATTTTATTTGACCGATTTTTTAGTTAAACATTTTCAACGACTTGTGATCCAAGGTTTAAAGCTTGATAGTCATCCGGAGTTACGCAATCAACTTTTCGCGCACTATACTCATTTGGTTTATCTCTCGCAGACTCAAGATTCTTTGTTGGTTGAACAAGCCAAGGCAGCAGCTAAGGCGCTTGGTTTGGTGTTTAAACATCATCATTGTGGTTATGGTGATTTACAAAATGGGCTTGAAAAGCAAATTTTAAAGTTTGGTTAGTGAAATTTTTAATGTGATTGGGAGTGGTTGAGAGATGCAAAAGATTCTTGTTTTTTGGCGCGACATTCCCGCTCAGGTACTGGTGAAACGCGGGCGTGAGCGTGGCAAAACGATATTAAGCCACCGTTTTCAAGCCGCCATTGATCGAGCTGCCATGCGTGCTGGTAAGGGCGGTAGTGACGAGTATTTGGCCGACTGGCGGCGAGAGACTATCACGATAGATAGTTCAGAGAGTCCTCAGTCGCTGGCCGATCAGATGGCGGCTGAAATAGAGATGACGTTTTCAGATGAAGACATTAAACTATTGGTCAAAAGTAAAGGCCTTAAGGTTGAGAAAAAGGTCTAGCTGCAAATGTATAAATACTTATACCTCAAAAGCCTGACCTCAGTGTATTTTATCTACAAACAACGGAGACTATATTAATGCCGCCAAGTATGGTTGAAGAAAAGCAAGCATTGGTTGATATGATGCTCAAGACTACGCTAGAGGTGACCCCAGGTGGCGCCGCTAAGGTTGCCGATTTTGGTCCAATACTGCGACCTGGCTGTACGGTTTATGTAACATTTTTACCCGGCTCTGACTTCGCCGAGACACTGACCACTGTCCGTAGGTTAAAGTCTGATGGTTATAACCCAGTACCACATTTTGCGGCTCGCTCCATAGTTTCTTCTGCCATATTAGAAGAGAACTTGGCGGCATTGCAGCATGAAGGCGTTAGTGAAGGTCTCTTGATTGGCGGTGGTGTGGATAAACCTTTGGGAGAATTTGGTGCCTCCATAGACGTGTTGCGTACAGGTCTTTTTGAGAAGTACAGCTTCACTAAATTAGGCGTGGCGGGGCATCCTGAGGGGAGTCCAGATATTTCTGATGGAGATTGTGCAATAGCCATTGAACAGAAAAATAAGTATGCCAAAAATAGCTCTATGGAGCTCTATTTGGCGACTCAGTTTATTTTTGAAGCGCAACCCTTATTGGCGTGGGAGAAGAGAATTCGTCAACAGGGTAATAAGCTACCAGTTCATGTTGGTATTCCCGGTTTGGCTACTATTAAGACACTGCTGCGACACGCACAGCATTGTGGTGTAGGACCGTCTATGCGCTTTTTAACGCGCAGTCCCATGAACATGTTGCGATTAAGTTTAAAAGATTCATTTTTGGGGTCGTATTTGAATGCACCTGCATCAGAACCCAGTGAGTTGGTTAGGGATTTGGTTGCAGGCATGGGTAAGGATAAGGATTGTCTGATCAAACAGCTTCATCTGTATCCTCTTGGTGGATTAGCTAAGTCAGCGCAGTGGATGCATAAAGTTCAGGATGGTCATTTCCAGCTCACTGGGAATGGTTTTAAAACACTATAAATGCTTAAACATTACCGGGTAAAACGAGTGCTTATAAACATTAATAACAGGATAAATTATGACCATTACCACCATTAGTTCTGCCACAAAAGAGGTTCATATTGGCTTTGATCAGCCCTTTGTTATTATCGGTGAGCGTATTAACCCCACCGGCCGAAAGATTCTTGCCGAAGAGATGAAAGTAGGAGATTACAGTAGAGTTGAGTCTGATGCGCTGGCCCAAGTTCTGGCTGGAGCCCATATGCTTGACGTTAACGCGGGTATTCCTCTGGCGGATGAGCCGCGAATACTGGGTGAAACGATTCAACTTGTGCAGTCAATTACAGATGTGCCTATCAGTATAGATTCTTCGATTATTGAGGCTCTTGAAGTTGGTTTGTCGGTTTATCAGGGCAAGGCACTCGTTAATTCGGTAACAGGTGAAGATGAAGTGCTTGAACGGGTACTTCCTCTAGTCAAGAGATATGGTGCGGCGGTTGTCGCTATTTCAAATGATGAAACTGGTATTTCAGAAGATCCTGATGAGCGCTTTTTGGTAGCCAAAAAAATTGTTGAGCGAGCTGCTGATTATGGTATTCATTACAGCGATGTAGTAGTCGACCCGCTTGTGATGCCTATTGGAGCGATTAACACGGCGGGACTTCAGGTGATGCATGTGGTCAAGCGCCTGCGCGAGGAACTTAAAGTTAATACTACCTGTGGTGCGTCAAATGTAAGCTTTGGGCTACCCAATCGGAATGGCATTAATAGTGCTTTTTTAACTATGGCCATGGGAGCCGGCATGACTTCTGCAATTACCAGTCCGCTGCATCCTGAAGTAATGCAGGCGGTTCGTGGTGGCGATGTAATGATGGGTAAGGATGCGAATTGCGCTAACTGGATCAAGGCTTATCGTGACCCCAGCGCAGACACAGGGCGTGGTGGTCGTTCTGGGCGTCGTCGTGCTCGATGAAAATATCATTTTTTGATCGAGTAAACTGATGATAGATAATCAGGTAAAGGTTGTCTTTACTCCCTCTGGAAGGCGTGGCAGTTTTCCTGTTAACACCTCTTTACTTGATGCTGCGCGCAGTCTTGGTGTCGATATTGATTCGGTGTGCGGTGGACGTGGTCTTTGTGGGCGCTGTCAAGTAACCTGTAGTGAGGGTAGTTTTCCCAAACATCAAATCACCTCTGCCAATAAGCATTTATCGCCGATAAGCGAAACCGAAAAGAATTATAACCAGCGTAAAAAATCTCTAGCTGAGGGTCGTCGTCTAAGTTGCCACACTCTTCTCCTTGATGATTGTGTTATTGATGTTCCTGCGGAAAGTCAGGTGCATCGGCAGATTGTTAGAAAAGATGCTGAATACCGAGATATTAAGCTGGATGTTGCCACTAAACTATATTACGTGGATGTGCCAGAGCCTGATATGGCTATTCCCAAGGGCGATTTGCAGCATTTATTAAAAGTGTTAGCTACTGACTGGGACTTAGATGAATTAACCTGTGACCCCTTACTTCTGGGGCAATTACAACCTTTATTAAAGAAGGCTGGACGTAAACTAACGGTAGCTGTGCATAAAAATCAAACGATTATAGCCCTCTGGCCAGGTTTTTTTGATCAGGCTTATGGTGTCGCCGTTGATGTCGGTTCTACTACTGTGGCCGCGCATCTCTGTGACCTAGCTAGTGGAGAGGTTGTTGCCAGTGCAAGCTTGATGAATCCACAAATTCGCTTCGGGGAAGACCTGATGAGTCGAGTTTCTTACGTGATGATGCATCCCGAAGGGGTTGTTGAAATGAGCAGGGTGATCCGCGAGGCTCTAAATAGTCTGTTTGTCGAGGTCACCAAAAAAGTTAATGTCGCGGTTGAATATATTGTTGAGGTCACACTTGTGGCTAATCCAATTATGCATCACCTGCTGCTTGGAATAGACCCGGTAGAGTTAGGCGGCGCGCCTTTTGCCTTAACTACTGATGCGGCGATCGAGATTCGCGCCGGTGATCTTGATCTGAATATTAATCGTGGTGGGCAACTTTATATATTACCCTGCATTGCCGGACATGTCGGTGCTGATACCGCAGGGATGATCTTGTCAGAGGAACCTCAGCAACAAGAAAAAATGACCCTTTTGGTAGATGTGGGGACCAATGCTGAAATCGTGCTTGGTGACAAACATCGCTTGCTAGCATGCTCAAGTCCCACTGGACCCGCTTTTGAGGGCGCTCAAATTAGTTGTGGTCAGCGCGCAGCTGCTGGCGCCATAGAGCGTGTGCGTATTGACCCTGAATCTCTAGAGGCAACCTTCAAGATAATTGGTTCTGAGTTATGGTCCAATGAGCCTGGCTTTGATGAGCAAACCTCTAGTTTTGGTGTAACTGGAATATGTGGCTCAGGAATTATTGAAGTAGTAGCAGAAATGTATCTTGCTGGCGTGATTACTGAGGATGGTGTTGTTGACGGCGACCTAGCGGTCTCTTCCTCTCGGGTTATAGCCGATGGACGAACATTTTCCTATGTACTCTATCAGCCAACTGCTGCTGATGGCCTAGGTGCCAGTAATCAGACGCCTATTGTTATCACTCAAAATGATGTACGCCAAATTCAGCTTGCTAAAGCGGCCTTATACGCTGGTGTTAAATTACTCATGGATAAACTTGAAATACAGCATATAGATCGTATTCGACTCGCTGGAGCTTTTGGTAGTCATATTAATGTACAACACGCTATGATTTTGGGTCTGATTCCCGATTGTGCTTTAAATCACGTCTCTTCTGCCGGTAACGCGGCAGGTACAGGTGCAAGAATTGCCTTATTAAATCAACAATCCCGTCATACTATTGAAGGTTTGGTTGCTAATATAGAAAAAATTGAGACGGCAATGGAATCTAAATTTCAACAATATTTTGTTGATGCAATGGCGTTTCCTAACAAAGTTGATTCTTTTTCCAATCTATTTTCTGTGGTGAAGAAGCCAGTTAATAAAACTATTACTCCAGAGGTTTCTGGTCGCAAACGCCGGCGGCGCTGAAAAGACTTTTTGATTTTCATTTCTTGGCATATACTTCGCAGAAGAGCTCCAACCAAAGAGCCATTGTTGTCTTTTTAGGCTACTGACGCCGATATTAAGATTGGCGGAGGATTGAAAAATGTCCGATTTTCTTCATGATGTTTCGACCGAACCTGAAACCGCTCTGCATGTTGCCTTTTTAATGATTCCAGAATATACGCTTAGCACCTTTTCAAACGCGGTGGGTATGCTGCGTATGGCTAATCGGTTAACTGAGCGGACTCTTTATACTTGGAGTTTACACAGTATTGATGGTCAACCGGTGATTTCAAGTGCCGGTCTTGAGTTGAGCATAGATGCAAGTCTTGAACAGACTCATGAGGCAAATATACTTATAGTTTGTGGTGGATACTCGGTAAAAAAATACTGCGACAAGCCACTTCTAGAAGGGTTGCGTAAGGTGTCTAAACGCAAGATACCTATTGGGGGTGTTTGTACAGGAACCTACGTTCTTGCGGCGGCAGGCTTATTGGATGGTTACCGCTGCACAATTCATTGGGAAAATCTAGCTAGTTTGCGTGAAGAGTTTCCAAAACTAGAAATTTCATCAAGTCTCTTTGTTATTGACCGCGATCGTTATACCTGCTCTGGGGGTATTAGCTCTATTGACTTAATGCTAAACCTCATTGCGAGTATTCATGGTCACCAATTGGTCCAGAAAATCTCAGAACAGTTTACCTGTGATCGTGTTCGTACCGAAAAAGATGCCCAGCGTGCACCATTAAAATATCTGATTGGTGCAAGCCAGCCTCGACTTGTGGATGCAGTTACTCTAATGGAGTCTAATGTTGAGGAACCCCTAACCTTAGATGAGGTTTCAGAGTATGTTGGCATTTCAAGGCGTCAGCTAGAACGACTATTTAATCGGTATTTGCACTGTGCCCCCTCTCGTTACTACCTAGAGTTAAGACTATCTCGGGCGCGTTTGTTACTTCTTCAAACGGCAATCCCGGTGATTGATGTAGCGATTAGTTGTGGATTTTCAACTGCCCCTCATTTCAGTAAGTGCTACAGTGACTTGTATGGTAAGCCACCAAGTGCTGAGCGGCGAGTTTTACGTTAGTACTACGTGCGACGGATGTCAGTGGGTTTTTTACCAAATGTTTGGCGAAATGCTCTAGAAAAATGTGCGGTGTCAGAAAATCCTGAGTCTTGACCTATCTCGGTAATCATTCGGTTGGTATTTTGCAACAGCCATAAACCATAGCGAAGACGTATTTGGCGATAACATTTTTGCAGCGTAGTGCCTGTTTCTCGAGTAAATAAGCGTTCCAGCTGCCGTTTAGAAATGGCCAGTTTAGTCGCTATTTCATCAGTATTAAGTGGCCTACTTAAATTCTGCTCCATTAAAGAAACGGCTCTAGTCACCCAACGGTTAGTAACCTTGGGGTCAGCTTCAGGTTGGCGAGCTTCAGCTGGCCTTGGACGATCCATCACAAGGATACGCAAGCTTTTTCGTGCCCACTTTTGCCCGAGATGGCGCTCAATAATATACGCCGCAAGATCTGCGGCCACAGCGCCGCCTGCGCACGTAATTCTGTCACCATCATCGACAAATAACTGATTTGCAATGGGAATTACCGAGGTGTATCTGTGGGTTAAATCTTGGTAGTGGAACCAGCTAATGCAACAGCGACGATGATCCATTAAACCAGCTCGAACCATTGCAAAAGATCCTGTGCATAGTCCGATAATAGGAACATGGTTGTCAGCTGCTAGCTTTAAGTAATCAATAACATGCTGGCTGCCGGTAAGTGTCTTTTCCAGTAATCCACCAACTACAACAATGTAATCAAAATCAGTTGGATTTCGATAGGTCTCCCACGGTTTAACCGTTACTCCCGCACTTGCAGTAATAGGATTCAAATTCGGCGCCATTAACGTCCACTGGCAGTTTATTTGACGGCTTTTATCACCTTCATCTGCCGCTAAACGCAATGCGTCTATAAAGGCTGAAAAAGGCAGTAGAGTAAATTGAGGCATCAAAACAAAACCCACCGATAGATGTGTGGTGGAGGTTATTTTTGTTGTTTGATTGCCTATCAACCACCATCTCCTAATGTCGTTTTGGTTCAACATAAATGAATAATAATACAGAATTTTAATGACATTTATGGGTAAAAATTCTCATTATTGTTTTTAGGTGTTAAAAGTGTCGTTTTTAAGCCATTGGTTGGCGTTTTTGTTCTAGTTGTTGTGACCATAAAACTGGTCAAATAGAGGTTCAATTAAACTTTACTGTAGTGATATCAATGAAACGATATTCAGGCTTTAGTCTTTTCGCCAATGCACTTAGTTACCATGAGAAATGGCAAAAAGTATGGCGAAAACCGATACCCAAAAAAGAGTATGACGTGATTGTTGTCGGCGGTGGCGGTCATGGTTTGGCAACTGCTTATTATCTGGCCAAGGTGCATGGTATCACCAATGTAGCGGTGATTGAAAAAGGGTATTTGGGAGGCGGAAATACAGCGCGTAATACGACTATCATTCGTTCTAATTACTTGTGGGATGAAGCTGCGCAACTCTATGAATTGTCATTGAAGCTGTGGGAAGGGTTAAGTCAAGAATTAAACTACAACGTTATGTTCAGTCAACGAGGAGTACTTAATCTTGGTCACACGCTACAAGACATGCGAGACATCGAGCGTAGGGTGAATGCTAATCGCCTAAATGGTATTGATGGAGAGGTTGTTTCACCAAAAAGGATTAAAGAGATTGCTCCACTAATTAATACATCGCCAAATAGTCGCTATCCCATATTAGGTGCGTCATGGCAGCCTCGTGGCGGGACAGCTCGTCATGATGCGGTTGCCTGGGGTTATGCAAGAGGCGCAGATGCATTGGGAGTGGATATGATCCAACAAACTGAGGTGACTGGTATTCGTCGGAAAAATGGCGCAGTGATCGGAGTGGATACTACTCAAGGGTTTATCGGTGCGCGAAAAGTTGCCTGCGTTACTGCCGGAAACTCTGGTGTTGTGGCGGCCATGGCAGGCCTGCGCCTACCAGTGGAGTCTCGACCCTTACAAGCGTTGGTTTCTGAACCTGTGAAACCCTGCCTAGATACGGTGGTTATGTCTAATGCAGTGCACGGGTATGTGAGCCAGTCAGATAAAGGTGATCTTGTCATAGGCGCTGGGGTAGATAGCTATAACGGCTACGGCCAGCGCGGGTCATTTCATGTGATCGAGCATACAGTTCAGGCAATTTGTGAACTATTCCCTGCTTTTAGTCGGGTGCAAATGAATCGTCAATGGGGTGGTGTTGTAGACACCTGCCCTGATGCCTGCCCAATTATTAGCAAGACCTCTGTTGAGGGACTGTACTTTAACTGTGGTTGGGGTACCGGTGGTTTTAAAGCAACCCCAGGTTCAGGGTTTGTTTTTGC
Organism: Porticoccaceae bacterium; assembly: GCA_029254005.1. Lineage (GTDB taxonomy): Bacteria > Pseudomonadota > Gammaproteobacteria > Pseudomonadales > Porticoccaceae > HTCC2207. The sequence continues at coordinate 21,495 of JAQWYJ010000049.1, forward strand.
AGACACAGTTGCCAATGATCGGCCCCATCCACTGGCAAAAGCGTTTACCGTCGATCGCTTTAACAGCGGTGCGCTTATTGATGAGCATGGTGCGGCTGGTGTTGCCCACTAATCTTAGTTAGCCATAGGTTTAGAGAAAAATATGTTATTAATCTATTGTCCACATTGTTTAGAGTCTCGTGAAGAGGAAGAGTTTAGTTATGGCGGTGAGGCTCATATTGCACGACCGCTGGATCCAGAGAATCTAAGTGACGAACAGTGGGGCGACTACCTGTTTTTTCGTAAAAATCCACGCGGCATTCATCACGAAATGTGGTACCACGCCACTGGGTGTCGACGCTATTTTAATGTCACCAGAAATACGCTGACCTATGAAATTTTAGAGAGCTACCTTGTAGGTACCGAGCCGCAGATAACAGAGGTTGGAGTATGAAACAGAAGAACCGCCTAGTTGTTTTTGGCCGCACTGACCCAAATCAACCGATTAACTTCACGTTCAATGGTAAACCATATCAAGGGTTGTTAGGTGATACCTTAGCCTCTGCGCTACTAGCCAATGGCGTTAATGTTGTTGGGCGAAGTTTTAAATATGCTCGACCTCGAGGCATTGTTGGCCATGGACCAGAGGAGCCAAATGGTATTATTCAGCTAGGCTCTGGTAGTGCTACGGTGCCAAATTTAAAAGTCACTCAGGTAGAGCTTTATGAAGGTCTTGATGCTAAAAGTGTCAACGGCTGGCCAAGCGTTAATATTGACGTCATGGGTCTGGTGGGTGCCTTTGGTCGGCTTATGCCACCGGGTTTCTATTATAAGACGTTTATGTATCCAAAAAAGCTTTGGATGACCTACGAACACTTTATTCGCAAAGCTGCAGGACTGGGTAAAACGCCCACCGAGGCTGATCCAGATACCTATGAAAAGCTAAATCAGCATTGCGATGTATTGGTGGTCGGTGCTGGGCCTGCTGGGTTAACGGCAGCTTTAGAGGCGGGCCTTACTGGTGCTCGAGTAATTATAGCGGATGAGCAAAGCGAGTTTGGTGGAAGCCTTCTTGCGTCGACACAGCCTATTGATGATCAATCATCAACAGACTGGATTGCACAAACAGTTTCGGCAATAACCGCAATGCCCAATGTACAGCGACTGAGTCGAAGCACCGTGTTTGGTTATTATGACCACAATTTTTTGACTATCTTAGAAAAGCGTACGGATCATCTAGGGATCAATTCGCCGCAAGGCGCGCGACAGCGATTGCACCGCGTGCGTGCTAAACAGGTCGTATTGGCCACTGGTGCCTTTGAGAGACCACTGGTATTTGCGCACAATGACATTCCTGGTGTTATGCAAGCATCATCGGTATCAACTTACGTGAATCGCTATGGTGTTGCACCAGGTGAAAAGTTGGTTTTGGCTACCACTAATGATAATGCCTATCAAACAGCTATTGACTGGTATAACAGTGGGCGGGTAGTGGTAGCTGTGGTAGATACTCGCCAGGCTACAAATGGCCCATTGGTTAGTCATGTCAAAGATCTTGGGATCGAGGTCTTACAGGGTTACGGTGTTATTCAAGCTATGGGTTCAAAGCGGGTACGAGGCGCTTTAGTGGCGCCCCTTAATGAAAATGGCACTAAGGTAACTGGTCCTGTTGAGCAACTGAAATGTGACCTAATTGCTACCTCAGGTGGCTGGAGTGCGGCTGTGCATCTAAGCTCACACACCGGCGCTAAACCGATTTGGGATGACGCTATCGTAAGTTTTCGACCAGGGATTTCAAAGCAACAAGAGCGTTCAGTGGGTGCTTGTAATGGTACTTTTGATCTTGCGCAAGGACTTTTAGAGGGTGCCTTAGCAGGTTCTGAAGCAGCGCAGCTTGCAGGATTTGGTGATGGTCAAGTCAAGAGAGGTATGCCCATTGTTAATACGCTTGAAGAACAAGCTCAGCAGGCACTTTTTTTAATTCCTCATACGCTGCCGAGTAGCAGAGCACCGAGTCAATTTGTAGACTTGCAGTTAGATGTCAGTGCTGCTGGGATTGAGCTTGCTGTAACCGAGGGCTTTGAGAGCGTTGAGCATGTAAAACGCTACACCGCATTGGGTTTTGGCACCGATCAAGGCAAACTGGGTAATATCAATGGCATGGCTATTTTAGCCAACGCACTTGGTCAGAGTATTGCCGAAACAGGAACTACAATTTTTCGGCCCTCCTATACACCAACAACCTTTGGTGCTATTGCCGGACGTGATATTGGCGAGTTGTTTGATCCAGAGCGCTACACTGCCATGCACCGTTGGCACGAGCAACAAGGTGCAGTTTTTGAAGATGTTGGCCAGTGGAAACGACCTTGGTTTTTCCCTAATCAACAAGAAACCATGCACCAAGCGGTTAATCGAGAGTGTATGGCGGTGCGCAACAGCATTGGTATTCTTGATGCCAGCACCTTAGGAAAAATTGATATCCAAGGTCCTGATGCGGCGGAATTTATTACCCGTATGTATACCAATTCTTACCTCACATTAGCCCCTGGAAAATGTCGCTATGGGGTTATGTTAAAAGAAGACGGAATGATTTTTGATGATGGTGTGTGCGCCTGCATTAGTGATAACCATTACTTGATGTTTACTACTACCGGTGGCGCCGCTGGTGTATTAGCGTGGCTAGAGCTTTGGCAGCAAACCGAATGGCCAGAGTTGCAGGTTTACTTCACGTCAGTGACCGACCACTGGGCTACCGCCACTATTACTGGGCCCAATGCACGTAATGTGATGGCAAAAGTATGTGATGATATTGACCTTAGTGCGGATAAATTCGGCTTTATGGATTGGCGAGATGGCACAGTTGCTGGCCTAGCTGCACGGGTTTTTAGAATCAGTTTTACCGGTGAATTAACTTACGAGATTAACGTTGCGGCGAACTATGGTCGTTACCTATGGGAAAGATTAATGGCCGCTGGTGCCGAGTTCGACATAACGCCTTATGGAACCGAGGCCATGCACGTTTTGCGGGCTGAAAAAGGCTTTATCATCGTAGGGCAGGATACCGACGGTTCTATGACGCCCACTGACATGAACATGGACTGGGTAATTGGTAAGAAAAAAACCTTTAGTTTTGTCGGCAAGCGTTCACTTGAAAGAAGCGACTGTTTGCGTGATAACCGCAAACGGTTGGTAGGATTAAAAACGTTGGTGCCTACAGCGGTCATTCCTGAAGGTGCTCAGATTGTTAATGATCCTCATCAGCCACTACCTATGGCTATGCAAGGGCACGTGACATCCAGCTACTTTAGTGCAAACCTTGATCATTCTATTGCTTTGGCCGTGGTAAAAGGAGGTTTAAATAGAATGGGTGAGATCGTCTATTGTCCGGCAGCAGATGGATCGTCGATTGCCGCAGAAATTGTTAATTCAGTGTTTTATGATCCCAAAGGAGAGCGTCAACATGTCTGAATCATTGCAGCCTCAGCCACGTTTTGAATCACCTTCACATTATGTAAGGGGTCGCCATTCCGGAAATGTACAAAGTGTAACTGACGCTGGTCTCGTCGTAACCGAGGTCAATAATGGCTGTTATCTCAATCTGCGAGGTGATGCCAGTAATGCAGAGTTTAATGCTGCTGTTTTGTCAGTTTTAGGTATCTCTCTGCCACTTATGCCAGGTACTTTTATGGCTAATGATACTGAATGTTTATATTGGCTTGGCCCCAACGAGTGGTTATTGGTGAGTGCACAGCCGGGGCAGAAACGCGAGGCTGAGTTACGAGCAGTGTTAAATGGTCATATTGCTGTTGTCGATGTAAGTGGAGGTTTTACTCAACTTAACTTAAGTGGTCCCAGCCTGAACTTTGTTCTTAAAAAGTCTAGTGTCTATGATTTTGAAGCATGGTGGATTCAGCCTAAAAATGATCTGCGTTGTGTGCAAACCACCTTTGCAAAAGCCTCAGCATTGGTGATTGGCCAGTCTCAGGGCACCGTTGCTATTATTATTCGGCGCAGTTTTACCGACTATATCGCTCAGTGGCTACTAGACTGCGCAGCTGACAATGGATGTTTTATCAGCCCCTAGCAGCCTAAATTAGCCATTTTTTATGGGTAATATTTTCACTCAAGCTACTAAATAACAGCTGTCAAATCTGCTACCATAGAGGCCTGTCTGAGTCGTGTGTTAATCTGTTTCTCAGACCTATTAACTCCAGTTATTAACTCATTAGGTGAATGGTAAACAATGAAAACTCGCATTGAACGTGACAGTATGGGGGAACTTAATGTTCCAGAAAACGCACTCTATGGAGCGCAAACGCAGCGTGCCATAAACAATTTTCCGGTCAGTGGCAAGTCTATGCCAAAGGCATTCATTCGAGCCCTGTTGACAGCCAAATCAGCCGCTGCTCAAGCTAATGCAAATCTCTCTTTATTGCCGAAAAATGTTGCCGATGCCATTAGTGAAGTAGCGAGCGAGCTGCTAGACAGTAGTGACATGATGAGTCATTTTCCTGTGGATGTCTTTCAAACGGGATCAGGTACTAGCTCCAACATGAATGCCAATGAGGTTTTGGCAACCTTAGCCTCGGTTAAGGTAGGCGAAACCGTTGGGGCTAATGACCATATTAATTATGGACAGAGCAGTAATGATATTATTCCAACCACCATTCATATCAGTGCAACCATCGAGCTAACTGAGCAATTACTGCCGTCCTTAGAGCATTTGCACAGTGTTATTGTGTCGAAGGCAAAGACCGTTGATCACCACATTAAAACTGGCCGCACACACCTTATGGATGCAATGCCTGTTCGTCTTAGTCAAAGTTTACTTAGCTGGGCAAGTCAGATTGAGCAAAATATCTTTTTTATCAAAGCAACACTGCCTAAGTTACAGACGCTTGCTCAAGGTGGGACAGCGGTTGGGACGGGTATTAATGCGCACCCTGACTTTGCCGCTGAATTTAGTAAGCAGTTAAGTAAGGTCACTGGTATAGCATTTTTACCGGCAGACAATTTATTTACTCATATCAACACACAAGATGTGGTTGTTGCCCTGTCGGGCCAGTTAAAAACCACAGCAGTGTCTATGATGAAAATTGCTAATGATTTGCGCTGGATGAACTCTGGCCCATTGGCAGGCCTAGGAGAAATTGCTCTTGAAGCGCTGCAGCCAGGATCATCAATTATGCCCGGCAAGGTCAATCCCGTTATACCAGAGGCTGCTACTATGGTCTCTGCGCAGGTTATTGGCAACGATGCAGCGATTACTATCGGCGGGCAGGCAGGTAACTTTGAACTAAACGTTATGCTGCCAATGATAGCTGACAATATTCTTTCCAGCATCCAATTGCTGGCTAATGTCAGTCGACTACTTGCTGACAAGGCCATAGCAACCTTCACCGTCAACGAAGATCAGTTGCAACTTGCTTTGGGCCGCAACCCTATTTTAGTTACAGCGTTAAATCCCATTATTGGTTACGCAAAAGCCGCTGAAATTGCTAAAAAAGCCTATAAAGAGGGAAGGGCTGTTCTTGATGTTGCCGAAGAAGAAACCGATATTTCAAGAGTTGAGCTAGAGACGTTATTAGACCCAGCCAAGTTGACGCAAGGTGGTTTGGGCTAGTCCAGCTTCTGGTTTAAGGATTTTGCACACAAAACAACAATAACTATCCAATGAAAAGAGAGGGTTTGTAATGGGGAATTTATCAGGAAAAACGCTATTTATCAGTGGTGCTAGCCGCGGTATTGGCCTAGCCATTGCAAAGCGCGCAGCGGCTGATGGTGCCAATATTGCCATTGCAGCAAAAACTACTGAACCTCATCCACGTTTAAGTGGCACTATTTATACAGCGGCGGCAGAGATTGAAGCCGCTGGTGGTAAGGCTCTACCACTGGTTGTGGATGTACGTTTTGAAGATCAGGTTCAAGATGCGATGGAAAAAACCGCCACCGCATTTGGTGGTATAGACATTTTAATTAACAATGCCAGTGCAATTAACCTAGCCGGAACAGAATCTGTGTCGATGAAAGGCTATGATCTGATGCATAACATTAATACCCGTGGTACATTTTTGTGTTCACAAAAAGCAGTCCCTTTTCTACGTAAATCAGACAATCCTCATGTTCTAAATCTCTCACCGCCCCTTAATATGGAGGTGCGCTGGTTTCAAAATCATGTGGCTTACAGCATGGCCAAATACGGTATGAGTATGTGCGTATTGGGTATGCATAGCGAATTTGCCCGAGACCGCATAGCCTTCAATGCCCTATGGCCGCGCACAGCGATCGCAACGGCGGCGGTAGCCAACCATCTGGGGGGCGACTTAATGGTAGCGCGCTCAAGAACTGTTGATATTATGGCAGATGCTGCGCATATCATTCTTACCCGTGATAGCCGCGAACATACCGGTAATTTCTATGTGGATGACGAAGTACTCGCCGAAGAAGGTATTACCGACTTAAATGGCTATCAGGTGGACACGGCGTTGGATATTTCGGAGTTAGCACCAGATTTTTTCGTATAAATTATGTTCAATTATTGTATAAGGCTCCTTTCTAGAAGTATTTTGTGCAGTAAATGGTTGCACAGTTAATTGCGAATATTGTAAAAAAGAGTCTTGCACTGACCCTGCGGCTCAATGTTATTAAGTGCGCCTATGTTATTTTGGTTGTTTATGGCCTAATCAGCAGCTTGCGGCGAGTCCTAAACGGATAATCAGTTATAGGCGTGTTATTCTGTTAGACTACTATCTCTATCACCGACTTTAGTCTTAGTCAAAGGCTAGCCTTGACTAAACCACCGTTGCTTTCTACCCAAAATACGAGAATTCCTTTGTCACAATCTGACTTTGCCAGTTTAGGCCTAAACCCCGCTTTAGTAGATAACCTTGCAAGTTTGGGTTACATCACAATGACGCCGATTCAGGCGCAGGCTCTACCGCCTATTTTGGTCAAAAAAGATGTTATTGCTCGGGCCAAAACCGGCTCTGGTAAAACCGCAACCTTCGCCTTGGGGTTGTTGCATAACCTTGATGTAAAGCGTTTTCGTGTGCAAACCCTAGTGTTATGCCCAACGCGTGAGTTAGCCGACCAAGTGGCGGTGGAAATACGTAAAATTGCCCGTGGTATTCACAATGTTAAGGTGCTTACTCTATGCGGTGGCATGGCTTTTGGGCCTCAAGTGGGTTCATTAGAACACGGCGCACACATTATAGTAGGCACCCCAGGGCGGGTTGAAGAGCATCTACGCAAAGCTAATCTCAATTTAGACAACCTAACAACATTGGTACTAGATGAAGCTGATAGAATGTTAGACATGGGTTTTCAGCAAGCCTTAGATGACATTGTTAGTTACATGCCCAAACAGCGGCAAACGCTGTTATTTAGTGCTACCTATCCGGTAAAAATTGAGAACATCGCACAGCGTATTATGCAATCACCAGTAACAATAGAAGTGCAGGACAGTCACAGTAAGCAAAGCATCATACAAACGCTTTATCAGGTAGACAGCAACGAGGCCCGCATAGACGCTATTAGACTCTTGTTGCAGTTGCATCAACCAGAGAGTACGCTCATTTTTTGTAATACCAAAATAGACACTGACCATGTGGCCAACCAGTTGCGCACAGCGGGCTATGAAGCGTCGCCCCTACATGGTGATTTAGAGCAAAAACAGCGCGACCAAACCCTAGTACGTTTCGCTAATCGTAGTGCGTCTATTCTTGTTGCTACCGATGTGGCCGCTCGTGGTTTAGACATTGAAGCCTTAGATTTAGTCATTAATTACCAAATTGCTCGCGAGCTAGAAGTGCATACCCACCGTATTGGTCGTACCGGTCGCGCGGGGGCCCAGGGCAATGCCTGTAGCCTGCATACACAACGTGAAAACCACAAAGTTGAAATCTTGGAAGACTATTTAAAGCAAAAATTTGAACGCGCTAAGTTGCCACCTATAGGTCTGTTACAGCAACCGCCGTTTGCGCCGCCCATGGTCACCCTGCAAATTGTTGGCGGTAAAAAGCAGAAGCTTAGACCTGGCGATATTGTCGGTGCCCTAACTGGTGTTGACGGTATTTCAGGTAGTGAAATAGGCAAAATACAGGTAGCTGACCAGTGGGCTTATGTTGCTGTTGGCCGTGCCCATAGCAAAGTTGCTTTTAAAAAACTTAGTGAAGGTAAGTTAAAGGGTCGTAATTTTAAAGTCAGGTATGTTAGATAATAGACAAATACTGTGTACTAATGAGCCTGTTTAATTTGGATAAGAGGTTGTAGGCTGCACTGGATTAGTAATCCATATGCATATATTATCAAGAAAAAAACTTAGTCTCACTTAATTTGGGGTATCTATTTATGTTTACACGAATGGACAGCAGTACTGCCGAAGAATGGCAGCATATTACTGAACAGCACATACCGCATATCCAAGACATGCCTAAGCGGGTTATCTCAATGCTGCAACAATTGGCAGATCTTACCTTGGGTTTTGGTACCGACCAGCTCCACCATGCGCTTCAAACAGCCACAATGGCTAGAAGGGCAGGTGCTGATGAAGAGATGATTTTAATCAGTTTAATTCACGACATTGGCAAAGTGGTTAACGTACTTAATCATGGCCAAATTGTTGCCGAAATTGTCAAACCCTATGTTAGTGACGATGCATACCATATTTTACGAACACACCAAGACTTTCAGGGCGAACACTACTATCAATACATGGGTAAACCCCAGGATCTACGCAAGCAATATACCAGCGAAGCCTGGTATTCAAAAGCGATTGAGTTTACTGATAAATGGGACCAAGCTGCTTTTGACCCCAGTTATCAAACAGATTCTCTAGCATCTTTTGAACCCTTAATTAACTCATTCTTTACCACACCTCGAGCGCTCTAGTTTTACTCGCTAGTGGCGCTCTTACGGCCCGTTGTTTACTAACCTATCTAGTGGACTTCCTGTTCCGGCATAATGAAATATATAAAAAAATTGAGATTCCTAAGGAGCAATTAGAAAACTTAATAAAGTCACACGCCAAAGTTTTCGAAAAGTGGCGATATATATATGAAACAGACTCTGCCAATGTAAGTTTAGATTTCTTAAGAAACTTCCAAAATGCAATTGAAGATCAAAGCTAACAAAACGGTGCAAATCGGACAAATATTTGGCTCGTAGGTCCAACGGAAGTGAAAGGAAATTCAAAAGTCCTATCGACAAATAACGAAAGAACCATTCGCCCAGACTCAATTATCGGCGGTAATACTCAATTATTAGGAGATATTTAGCACAGTGTAGAACAAATGACAGGTTCGACGGGAGTATGGTACGGAATGGTCCATCTTGAATTTATGGGTGATCCGGAGTGGGGTTCAGAACGGACTGAGCCAGAACCAGAGATTACCCTGTCTATAGAAAACATAGGCTGGGAGGACGGTCCGTTTGAAGCCTTCACAGTAACTAATTCGCACAATCAACAACTCAGGGAATGCATAGCGAAGTGATCAGTGGTCAGTGGCCAGAGTATAAATAGCATTCCTTGTGCTGAAAATTACTCAGTGCACGCAAAACAATATTGCATCAAACAAGGGCGTGCTTCCCATCGACACCATGTTATACAACCATCACGGGTTTTCTCAGCATATAAGACCGATCTAGCCTAGAAAACTTTGGCAATTTGTTACCCAATGGGCGCGCACATGTCGTTGCTTGAAGCTGACTTCTACGTTATTTGGTCGGGAGTCCGCATGTGTTCGAGAGCTCGACGTTTAAAGAAAAAATTTAAAACAACGGAGTTTTTTTTAAACATTAATTGATTAGGACTTTAATTGCAAATAGTAATGCGAATGATTATCATGTGCATTCTGTTTATGTTGTCATAAATCATTACTTCTTAAGGATACCTAACAATGAAATTTAAATTTAAAGGAACCTGGGCCGGTGCCGCTGCAGTCGCCCTAATAACGGCCACTCCAATTATATCATTAGCAGCTGAGAGTGAGTTTACGTTAGAGGAGGTCGCCGGCACACCCACGTCTGATTTAAAAATAGACACAATCACTGTATATGGTAAGCACAATCAGCTGATTTTAGAGTCGGGAACAGCGACTAAATCAAATATGAGCCTGATGCAAACTCCAGCACCAGTTGTAGTAGTCGATAGGGCATTACTGGATGACCAAGCAGCCAGCACTTTGCAAGATTCGATTCGTAATGTTAGTGGTTTAACTCAGTCAGGAAATAACTATGGTATTGGTGATAACTTAAGCATCAGAGGGCTTGGCGCTAACTACACCTATGACGGAATTTACGGTGGTGCAGACTTAAATAACAGTTATAACCCTACTCGATCTACTACAAACATTGAAAGTGTGGAGGTATTGAAGGGTCCGGCTACTGGACTTTATGGTATGGGCTCAGCAGGTGGAATAATTAATTTAATTGAGAAAAAGCCCCAGTATGATGATGCTTTTGAGGCCCGAGCAGTGGTTGGTCAGTGGGGAAATTACGGCATAATGTTGGACGCTACTGCTGCTTTAACTGACAACGCCGCCTACCGCGTGGTTGCAAATTACGAAACCTCTGATGGTTATCGAGGCTTAAGTTCAGAGAGAAATGAGTTGTATGCTTCTCTTCACCAAGGTTTTTCTGAAGGCCATGAGCTACTAATTTCAGCTGCTTATATTGATGATTCGGTGCAGATTGACTCGGTTGGTTATCCTGTACGGATCTTGAGTCTCGATGATATTGGCGTAGCTCCGGCCCATATTACAGCAGCAGATATACCTAATGATGCTGATGCTGACGGTGATGGCAGGTTTGGTATCGTATTAACGGATCAGCAACGCGAGCAGCTTGCTAACTCGATTATCTCTGCTGATGGTTTACAACCTTACAATATAGGCAGTCAAGGGCTTATTTCGCCTCTATCTAGCCCTAATGATGGTAAAGAATCTCGCATCAAGGTGCGTCATGACATTACGCTGCCCAATAATTTAATGCTTACTCAGCAAATTTTATATCGTGACTATTCTTCAAGTTTTACCCGCCAAACTGGCGCGTTTAATTATGTGTACTGGAACAGGCGTGGTGAAATTAATGCAAATCCCAGAGCTCCATTAGTCGTTGATGATGTGTTGTACCCATTTGCCGCACGTCGGCAGGAGTATCGTCATCAAATTGCAGATGAGAAAACTTTACAGTACTTCGCCGACGTAACTAGTAGCTGGTCATCAACTAGCATTTCCGGAGAGCACTTACTTAGTGTCAATTATGAAACTAGAGAGGCGGCTGTTCAGTCGTATTCTGCCTATGACGCTGATGGCGGTGGTGCCATCCCTTACATTTTAGATATCCGAAATCCCAACTGGCCAACAGGCAGCTTTAAAGACTATTCCCCGAGCTTAAGATCAAATTACGATAAAAGTGTAACTGCGTTTGGCATAAGTGGCCAAGAGGTCATCTATTACGGGGACTTTACTGCGAGAATCGGTTTAGCTTCTATGAAAATAGAGCAAGATTATCAGCATCTGGGGTCAGATCGTGCACCAGGAGTCGGGGAAGAGCTCGATACCAATGACGCGGGAATGACATATAACATGGGTTTGAATTATCGCATTTCCGAAAAATTTGCCACCTTCCTCAACTATTCTAAGGGTACAACCGCCTATAGCATTTTAGGATCCCTAGACTCTGCAGGAGACGATAGGCCAAACTCTGAATCAGAATCTCGTGATCTAGGTCTAAGGTTTACTGGTTTCGATGAGGATTTATTAGGTTCACTTGTCTTATTTGAAACCAGTAGGACAAACCTACGATACGGTAATGATGAGTACAATGACAATCCAGATGATGTCGAATTTAATATCAGTGTCCCTCAGTATTTCTATGATAAAGGGGATCGAAGTCGCGGTGCAGAATTTGATCTCAACTTGGCGCTTAATCGCCGATGGAGCGCAAACTTCAATGCGACTTATCAAGACGCTGTCACTTTTGAAGGAGATGATTTTTCCGGGCAAACAAAAGGAGTACCGCGTAAATACGTTAGGCTTTGGAATAATTATGAGCAGGAATTCGATACTTTGTCTGCACCGATTAAATTTAGCCTAGGTTTTATTTATGAAGATGAAAGATCCGTCAACTCCTCAAGTTTTGGTCTTCCTTATGCAGTCTTACCCTCCTACACCGCGTGGGATGGAGCAATAAGTTATGCTACGGACCATCTAAACGTTAAGCTCAACCTCCGCAATTTGACCGACCAAACATACTTTACCAGAGCTATGTTTTTGGGCGGACTCCCAGCAGAAGGAAGAAGCGCTAAGCTCACAGTATCTTATAATTTTTGATCTATCGTGAATTTGATTTAGCATGACACGAAAAGCTGAGGTTTTTTTTCGTTCAGTAGCCGCCATTGTTGGCGGCTACTCTATTGCTGCGGTTTTCAGTTTAGCTTTTGTCCCGGTACTAGTCTGGTTGCAGTGGTGTAACCAAAATGAAGCTGTGATGATTGCAACAATGCTGAGCTACATAATATATTTTTCAGTCATCATCATTAGCTTTAGTCGCGAAAGTACACTGCTGTTGTGGAGAGATATTGCCTTAACTCTCTGTCTGGGTTGTGCGATGTATTTAGCGATGGGTAGCCTATGAACCCGGACTTTACAAAATCTATGATCTGGTTGCACACTCACTCAGGCTTAGTGCTAGGATGGCTGTTATTCGTTATTTTTTTTACCGGTAGCTTGAGTTACTTCAATCCTGAAATTAGCCAATGGATGAAACCTGAGCTAGTCAATGTTACATCCACCGAAAACGTGATTAATCATTCACTTAAAAAACTACATCAGGTGACAGTTAATTCTGATATGTGGCGAATTAACTTACCCAACGAGAGAACACAACATTGGTCCTTGCAGTGGCGCAATGGAAGCGAAAGGCATGTACTGAGCTTAGGCGCTAATTTTGATCAAGTCATCAAGCCAAGAGACACCTATGGTGGAAATTTTTTCCGTAAATTTCATTACAGTTTGCAATTACGAGATTATGGTGGTCGTTATATAGTAGGTTTTTCTGCCATGTTTATGTTGGTGGCAGTCTTTAGCGGTATTTTTACTCACCGACGATTGTTCAGTAATTTTTTCACACTACGGTTAGGCAAATTGTTAACAACGTTAACTGATTTTCATGCGCTTGCAGGATTAATTACCATTCCATATATCATTATGGTTTGCTCTAGCGGCATTATGATTTATGCAATTATGTATCTTCCCTTCAGCGCGGATCACTTTGCGGGCGGGCAAAGAAACTTGAGTCGAGCACTAAGTCCCGGTTTAGAAGTAATAGATAAGAATGCGCCTAGTCAGCTTCCTTTAAGCGACTTTACGGTGGTACAAAATAAAATTGAGCAACACTGGCAGGGACAAAACCAAATTCGGCGAATTACCTTTGAACAGCCTTTCAGTAGGGAAGGGCGGATTATTGTTGATAGGGTAAAAAATCTAACGTTATCCAAGCAGTCAGAACGTTTGGTTTTTTCCTCAAACGATGGAAAACCTTTGCAGGGATATGCGCAGGCTAGTAATGCGGCGCAGGTCAGGCGAATTTTTTTTGGTCTGCACGAAGCCCAGTTTGCAGATATTGGTTTACGTTGGCTACTATTTTTACTCGGTCTTTTAACCAGCGCACTTATCGCCAGCGGCCTGATCATCTGGTTAAATAAACGTCTTCTAAGAGTTAAACAGCCACAACTTGGACACTTCGTGGTAGAGCGCTTAAATATTGCAGTTATCGGAGGGTTACCATTAGCCACAGTGGCTTTTTTTCTAAGTAATAGGCTATTACCACAGTTGTTAGAAGGTAGGGCTATTATGGAAGTTCAAGTATTTTTTCTGACATGGATGGTATGTGTGTTGGTTAGCTTATTTCGTCCAGCCAAGAAAGCCTGGGTAGATCTGCTGTTGGCCAGCGCATTTGGTTGTTATTTGTTGCCCATAATTGACCTATATCAAGACAGCCAAAGAATGAAAGACGCCATATTGGAGGTTAACTTAGTGTACCTGACATTTGCGTTGTTCATTCTGCTTATGGGTTTCGTATTTATGAAACTAGCATGCTGGTTAAGAGCAAAAGATGCTGCATAAAAGCCTTCAAGTATTCGGACTAAGAAGCGATGATAATTAGCATTTCTCTCCAAATATTTGGTTTACTCTGTTTGTCGTTAGCGATGGAAAAACATTTTAAAGCTACTTTTGCAAGGCCGTTAACTCAACAATTGAAACTCAGTGTCAAAGTTTTGGGGTTTTTTGCAACAGGTTTGTCTGTCTTTTTTCTATTGCTACTCGCACATCCAATCCCCATTTCTATCGTTAAGTGGATGGGGTTTTTATCGGTTCATATATTATTGATTTCGTTAATTCACTCCAGAATAGCGTTAAAAGCCAAGCGATAGAATTACTAATATCGTTAATATAATCTTTTTCAATGAATATTGATAAGCTCTGCAGGGACATGTCGGTATGCGAGGCGTAGGTTACTCGCAGTGAGAATTGGGTACAGTCTGAAACACTTTTAGGTGTCTTTGGTAAATAGGGTCGTAAACGGATCTGTTAGTACCAACTATAATAGACTGAGGTAGCGCGCTCCAATTAATGCACTAGAACACAGAAAAGAATATTCTCCGCAGTTAATTACATTAGGAGCCATAACCGAACTTATCAGATAACTATACGGGCGATGATTGGTTTAGATTTCATGCTAGGGAAAGACGTTTATCTTTGATGTCCCAATTAACTCTATCACTAATCTTGCGTTTAGCTAATAAACGATCACAAGGCCTTGGTGGCTGCAAGGAAAGCACTGGACAATCATCCAAAACCAGAAGGTTTTGTATTAACCGATCATTTAGGCAATGTGGTTGATCGCCCATGGCCACATTAGCTGACCGAAAACACCATAAGATGGCCAAATGGCCAACTTATGGTGTCATGTACAAATGTACATGGCACCATAAAGTGGCCAAATATTGTGACCATAAGTTGGCCTTTCTTGAACTGGTATATACTGATAAATCACTTAACGAAAAGTATTGTGAAAGAGTTAACTATGAATGAAATGGAAGAAGTTAATGGTGGTGTTGCACCCGTAGTTGTAGCGGTAGTTCTTGTAACTGGGCTGTTGTGGTCTTCTAACGCTAATTAACTTCAAGAACACCAGTGGGCGAGCTGATAATTTGAGGCTCGCCCACTACATTTTTAAATTTCTACTCCACCCAAGCTGGCCATATGATTTAATACGAAAATGAATTTATCACTAAAGCACATCAGAATCTCACGTGGTAACAAACTCATTTTTGGTGATTTAAATTTTCAATCATCTAGCAAGCTAATTCATTTAACGGGCCAAAATGGTGTCGGAAAGTCTTCTCTTTTATTAGCCTTAAGCGGGCTTATTCCTTTTCAGAGTGGTACCGTAAGCATTAACAATAATGTTGTTTCTTGTAAAGATTTAGTTGCATCTGTTGGCCTTTCGTCTATTGAAGTTACCACACCACCAGCCGTATTAGCGAAGCATGTAACCCGCTATCTGGCAAAAAGATATCTAAATTCACAGTATCAAGTTGATGACCTCATAGCAGGCTTTAACTTTGCAAGTCAGCTCAATAATACCGTAGGAGAATTATCAGAGGGCTCACTTAGAAAATTATCATTAATTACTGCATTGATGAAGGCACAGGCGCTTTTGCTACTGGACGAACCAGTCAATGGGCTTGACGCGAAGTCTAACCACTTTTTGATAAATGATATTTTAACTAATATGAACGTATGTACACTGTTAACAGGCCACGCAGAATCGGCTTATACACAACTACCTGATCTAGAAATCATTAGCCTTGACAGCCCTGCTATTGAAAAAAACAATCATCTATGAGCCGATTAAAAGCACCCTATTTTGGTGTTTCTACAGCCCTTGAACTTATGCTGTGGTTTATTTTAAAAAAACATCTGTTGGTGGCGTACCAAAACAACAAAGTCATTGCTGGGGTTATAATCATAGTATTCTCGCCGGCATTGCTATTTATCTTTATTCCCGGCGTACAGGTATTAGTGAGCCATCAAGATGCACTTGTCTGGCAATGCTCTCTAATTATGGTCACTATCTTACCTTGGCCAGTCCTTCGCTATGTTTTCCTTCAAAACCGCGTATTCCTTTGTCAACTGAGCCCCACTAGAGGCCAACTATTTCTGTCATTACTACTTCATTTTACCAAACGATATCTAATGATCTACCCACTATGGCTTTTACCCTTCGTCATTACATGGTCAGACACTAATCTTGACTACCTGGCTTATTTTAGCTCATTCATTTTAACTTTAGTTCTGATCTTATTGTTAACCTTCGCGATAAGCGTTGAATTATTCAGTTTTCAGCCCGTCTGCTCACTCAATATTCCTTATTTCAAGAACCGCTCAGAGAACGCTCTTAGCCTACTGCTGGCACATAACTGGAAACGGGTACTGGTTCGCGTAATTGTCTTAATCATAGCCCTACATCTTTTTGAAACAAATGATGCTAAGCGTATCAGTGTTGCCATAGCCTTGATGGGGATATTATGGACTTCATCCATTAACGCGGACGTTAAGTTGTTAAGGGACTTTCCATTTTTTTCCCATTTGACTGGTCGCTCGGCTTCTAATTTGCGGTGGAATAGTATGCTGCCAGTGGATCTACTCTGCTTTGCCATCTCAGTCATTAGCTACGTCACCATTAGGCAAGGTCCTACAGCGCAAACTTTGTCGACTGCCGCTTATCTCGCATGCAGCTACATTGTTGCATTCGCATTTGCACAACAATCACGAATAACAACAATGCCCATAATAATTTTCTTTACAATCCTTTATGCAGGGATACAGCTTTCTTTAATCAGTTAAAACAGCTGTTATTTTCGTCAACCTTGCCCGGTGAGATTACAAGTCAATGTGCAGAGACCAAATCAAATCACTCCAAGCTCAAGCCATATATCATCAACTTAAAGACCTTAAAATGCACTAATGTCTTATAACGATAGTGTCCTGTCACTCGGCAAAGAACTCGCTTTGCCCATTTTATATGAAGGTATCGTTGAATGGCCCAAGTCCAAATCTCTTTATGTGGAAGATCCAAATGGTTACGAAGTTGAGTTAACAAATACATGGGGTGGTGATCTTGCATAACAAAACTATCTTGAGCCACGCCATAACGGCAGCGTTTATTTCGAGTATTTAATAAGAAAGGCAACACTAACCAAAAGACCCAATCTGGCCAAAGTAACTGACCCAAAGGCCTCACTGAAAGCAGTCAAAACATGCAAACAGTATTTCTAGTAGTCTTCCTAATTCTCAGTTCTCCACAAAGCTGGTCGAAGGATAAATCCATAGATAATGATGTAGATTGCAGCTATAACTTAACCAATCAATTAGCACTCAGTCTGAATGAGTTTGATCGGGATTTTAAAGGCGGTTGGCGGGTGCTCTCCGACAAAGGATGCTTCTCTGAGGCCGCAGACTTGATCGCGCTGTACAGGGAGGAAAACCTTAAACCAAACTCACTTTTATTTCACGAGGCCCAAATGAGGGCATCTGCTGGTGATTACACCACTGCATCGCAATTGATGCCCGAGGAAATAAAACAAGATAAAGACAGCAAACAAGATCACTTTGGAGCATCGTATTATTTGGATGTAACTCTGGCCTTTTTTCTCCGAGATCGCGAGGCCTTGATAGCTGCAAGGAAAGCACTGGAAAATCATCCA
>JAQWYJ010000082.1 GCA_029254005.1 Porticoccaceae bacterium
CTCCATGCAAGTATGACCTACAGTACCATATTTGCTGTATTGACTCGCCTAAACCCATTAACTCTTTTCAAAAACATGCGTCCAGCGATGCTGTTCGCATTTAGCACAGCATCAAGTAACGCAACCATGCCAGTTACCCTGAATGTTGCCAAAACTCGCCTTGGTGCTAACAATTCAATTGCATCTTTTACCGTTCCCTTAGGCGCTACGGTAAACATGGACGGTACAGCTATTATGCAAGGCATAGCCACAGTATTTATTGCACAAGCCTATGGCCTTGATCTAAGTATGGGTGAATACTTGGCGGTTGTTGCTACAGCAACACTTGCATCTATTGGAACTGCGGGCGTACCAGGCGTCGGTCTAATCACCCTTGCCATGGTGCTGCAGCAAGTTGGTTTACCCGTTGAAGGTATTGCCCTTATTATCGGTGTTGACCGCCTGCTAGACATGCTTAGGACAGTAGTTAACGTTTCTGGAGACGGCATGGTGACTGCGGTTGTTGCAGACAGTGAGGGTATGCTGGATCATGAAATATTTAATCAAAATTCGGATTCGGACGATAATCAAAGCCCGTCGCCAAGTTAAAACAATCTAATCGATTAAGCATAACGTAACTTAAATTAGTTAGTGGGGTTTTTAATGTCAACCTAAATTACACTTGTGCGTTTGCATTTATGCTTACTTGCATAATGCTACATGAATTAAAATCATATGATTTATAGATTAGACACTATTTAAAAAGGTTCTTTAATGCCCATTATTAGTCGTAAAGGTACGCTGACATTTGCTGTTTTAATTGTTGGCCTATTAGCAATCGTTGCTCTGGCGATGCTTAAGTCAACACCCAAGCGGACCGCACGGGAGGCAAAACCTCCTGTAACGGTTGATGTGGTAACTGTATCACCAATCTCAGTGGTGGCTAAAATCCACAGTCAGGGAACCGTCGCTCCCAAACGTGAAATTAACCTTGTATCACAAGTTGCTGGCCGAATTGTTTTGGTAGCAGATCAATATGCTAATGGTGGCTTTTTTAAAGCTGGTGAACGATTACTGCAAATTGAACCCCAAGATTATAAGTTTGCGGTAATCCGTGCTGAAGCTCAGGTAGCTAAAGCACAAGAGGCATTTGCTATGGAGCAGGGAAGGTCCCGACAAGCAAAACGAGAATGGCGTGAACTAGGCGACAAAACCGCTAATGCGCTTTTTTTACGACAACCACAATTAAAATCAGCTCAGGCTGCACTTGAAAGCGCAAAAGCAGATCTCAACAAAGCTCAGCTTGATCTTGATCGCACAGGTATTAGTGCTCCTTTTCGTGGGCGTATTCGAGAGATCTTCGTTGATCTCGGTCAGTATGTTAACCCTGGTGTTCCAGTGGCCAGGGTTTATAGTACCAACACCGTTGAAATTCGTTTGCCGTTGACCGACCGTCAGGCAGCATTGATTGACTTACCGGTGAATTATCAAGACAACCAGGCTATTAGTTATCCAAGCGTTACCCTTCGTAGTAATGTCGGGGAAAACACCTATGAATGGCAAGGTAAAATCGTTCGCACGGATGCTTCCATTGATGTAAAAAGTAGAATGACCTACGCAGTAGCGCAGGTACAGAATCCGTTTAAATCTAATCAGAAAAATAATCGACCCCCCTTGAATATCGGCCTATTTGTAGAGGCAGAAATCACCGGAAAAGAGATTCCACAAGCGGTTATCGTGCCAAAGGATGCTTTGTACAAGGGTAATCAAGTGTTGTTATTGAATGAGAATAACGAAGCTTACTACCACACCATTAGAGTTGTTCAGTCAGATGTTGACCAGGTTACTACTATCGGTCTCACCGCGGGTGATCGCCTAGTATCTTCCCGAATTCCGCTGGCGATTACCGGAATGAAAGTTACTCCTAGGGTAGCAACGTTTGAATTGGATCAAAACAGTATTGAGGGTTACCTAGAATGAACGCGTCTATTCGCTGGTTTGTGAATAATCCAGTAGCTGCCAACTTACTAATGTTTCTAATTATTATTGGCGGCGCGTTCGGTGCTTTTGGTATAGGTAAAGAGGTTTTTCCCGCTACATCAATCAATTATATTACCGTTAACATGTCCTACCCAGGAGCAGGACCAAAAGAAGTTGAAGAGCAGATTGTGGTCCGCATCGAAGAAGCGATTTACAACCTAGAGGGAATTAAAGGTCTCTCTTCTGAAGCGCGTAAAGGCCGTGGTTCAGTTACCGCAGAGATTGATACCAACTACGACATGACTAAGATGCTAAATGACATCAAAAGCCGTGTTGATGCAGTTATAACCTTCCCTTTAGATGCCGAGCGGCCGATAGTTACAGAGGTAATAGAGCGTCAGGAAGTTATCAGAGTTGCTTTGTTTGGTGATGCCGATGAACGAGTTCTAAAAGAGTACGGCGAGCGAATTCGTGATGATCTTGCGTCCACTCGCGGCGTAGACTTCGTAGAAATATGGGGGGCTCGGCAACCTCAAGTAGACATAGAATTATCTGAGCTTGCTATGCGCCGGTACGGTATTTCTTTTGATGATGTAGTTAGTGCTGTTCGTCGAACGTCACTCAACTTGCCAGCCGGAACCATTCGCGCAGAGAGCGGTGACATACAGGTCCAAACCAGAGGTCAAGCATATTACGAAAGCGATTTTAAAAAGATTTCGGTATCCAGTCGCAATGATGGTACCCAGGTTACTATTGGCGACGTAGCTGAAGTAAAAGACACCTTTGAAGAACGCAATGCTCTGACACGCTTCAACGGCAAAAAAGCTATTTTTCTTGCTATCAGTGTTGGCGAAAGTCCAGATGTCATGAAAACCACAAAAGCGGTTAAAGATTATGTAGCTAACGGCGCTAGTTTTCTACCTGATGAGCTCCAAATGGATACCTGGAGAGATTACTCAATTCTTTTTGAGGGGCGACTTTCACTTCTCTCAAAAAATGCTCTGGGCGGCTTGGTCTTAGTTTTTATCATTCTAATGTTGTTCTTGAGTCCGCAATTAGCCTTTTGGGTTGCTCTAGGTATTGGTGTTGCTTACATGGGGGCGCTGTGGATTCTTCCTAGTATTGGACTAACATTGAATATGCTGTCTATGTTCGCATTTCTACTCATTCTTGGCATAATTGTTGATGACGCTATTATTGTTGGAGAAAGTGTTTTTCGTCATCAAGAAGAAGGACTGGACCCTTTAATTGCCGCAAGGGAAGGTGCTCAAGCTGTTTCAAAACCAGTATTTTTAGCTGTGTTGAGCACTATGATATTTTTCTCGCCAATATTCTTTTTACCCGGTCTATGGTCTAATTTTCTCTGGGCAATACCTGCAATAACACTGGTTGCACTGAGCTTTTCATTAATTGAATCGCTATGGATTCTACCCTCGCACTTGGCGCAAATGAAAGCCACTCAAAAACCAAAATCTATCCTAGGCGTACGACTTCTAAAAGTACGACTCTGGTGCGCCAACGGGCTAACCTGGGTAGCCAAAAACAAGTTTAAACCTATTCTCCAACAAGCACTGAAGTGGCATAACCTTACAATGGTGCTTTTCTTCTTAGCACTAACATTATCCCTAACGCTAGTAGGTGCCGGCTATGTCAGGCAAGTGCAAATGCCAAATGTGGCTTCAGACTTTATTTCCATGCGCTTGGAAATGCCTGATGGTCACTCAAAAGAAGCAAAGCTAGATATTATGAAGCGAGCTGAAAATGCTGCACGCATACTTAGTAGTGACAGTGAAATTCAGGAGTATGTGGTGGTAGATAAACTAATCGCTAATCAGCTTTCATTCATGTGGGGAGACACTATTCGTCTACTCATTGAACTCTCGCCGGAAGTTACTGGAAAAATAGACCCAAAAATTGTTGGCGAGCGTTGGCAAGCCAATATGGGCCCTATTCCAGCTGCAAAAAAAGTTTCAGTTGATTCAACACTGGGGCCCCCAGCATCGATGTTCTCCATTGCCTTGACCTCGGCAAATGTGGAACAGCTTGCACTAGCGTCGGCATTTATAAAAGAAGAGCTTGGCAGACTACCGGGCACCAAAAATATCCGTGACAATTTGCATTCTGGTCGGCAGGATATAGATGTGAAACTACTCCCTAATGCCGATGGCTTAGGCATTAGCCTGTCTCAGGTAGCAAGCAAAGTTAGGCAGGGGTTTTATGGGGCGGAAGCGCAACGTATTCCCAGAGACCGCGACGATGTGAGAGTTATGGTTCGTTACCCAAAAGATGCTCGTTCTCAAGTGGACACATTAGATAGTATGCGGATTAGAACAGCAAATGGCTCAGAAGTACCCTTTTACTCTGTTGCAGAGGCTACTTATGTACCAGGGTATTCCCGAATTCAGCGAACTGATCGAGAACGCAGCATTCGCATCACCGCCTTACCTTCCACCGGTCAACTTACCGTTACTGAAATTGCATCGGTCATTTATGGCGATGTAGCAAAGGAAATGTCCGAGTTATTTCCCGAAGTATCAGTCAAGAAGGACGGTCAGCTTGAAGACCAAGAGGAATTTAATACCTCAGCTCTACAGTTATTCGGTTTAGCTATTTTGCTTATCTACTCACTAATGGCAATTGAATTTAAATCCTATTTAAAGCCCTTTGGCGTCTTATCAGCGATACCCTTTGGAGTGATGGGAGCAATTTTTGGCCATTTGATGATGGGCTTAGACTTTAGCTTACTATCAATTGTTGGCGTCCTTGCAGTGTCCGGTGTGGTGGTCAATGATAACTTGGTGTTGATTGATCGTATCATTCAACTCCGAGAAGAAGGTGAAGCGCTTTATGAATCACTAGTGAGAGCAAGTGTGGAGCGTTTCAGACCAATCATACTTACATCAATAACAACCTTTATCGGCTTAGCGCCAATTTTGGTAGAAACCAGCGTGCAAGCGCAATTTTTAATTCCGATGGTGGCGTCTCTGGCCTTTGGTGTATTATTTGCAACCGCTGTAACACTGCTATTTGTACCTTGCCTCTACATGTCAGGAGCGCGCTTAAAACAGCAATTAATTGGTGTTTAACGATTAACACAAAGTTGCATCCACAGGTTGTCTAATAGTAGGCCGTGGGTGATGTGGTCAATACTAATGGTGATGCAACTTCTTCACGCTTCACTACCCCGCAGAGACGCTCTACTAACTCCAGAGCGAAATCAATAGCTGTACCTGGGCCTTGACTAGTCACACAATTACCATCAACTACAACTTTTGACTCAGTATCAACCTCTTTAGCCTGCAAAGACTGGTAAAACTTCGGATGACATGTTGCGGTTTTATCAGCCAGCAAACCTTTTTGACCTAAAATTACAGCAGGAGCGGCACAAATAGCGGCGTATAAACCACCACGAGCAACTTGAGCACGCAATAATTGGTCAAGAACAGTATCAGCAAATAAGTTTTCTGAGCCTGATGCACCTCCAGGCAGAGCAATTAGGTCCCAGGTTGTGCTTGTGCAGTCACCAATAGCACAATCAGCCATTAGCCTAGTTCCCTGAGCTGCAATAATTTTGTTATCTTCAGAGGCCCCTATCGCAGCAACCGTTACCTCTACTCCTGATCTTCGCAGTACATCAATAATAGTTACAGCTTCCAGCTCTTCTGACCCATCGGCAATCGGGACTAAGACATGTTTTGACATATTATTTCTCTTTTTATCCAACAACTGTATAGGGTACACTGTGCCCGAATTCATTGGATCTGTCACGGGTAGCTCATGAAAATTTATATTTTACAAAGGCACGATCAAGCTATTTTAGATAAACATCTGCGGTGGACTCATGACATTAAAGCCACAGATGTGTTGTATACCAAGCACAGAGACATAGCGGTTAATCAACTAGTTGAGCTTAACGCAAAAGATATAGATCTAAGAGCTGAAATCCAACCGTGTAATGCAGACTCAAAGGGCCGTCCAGTTATTTTATTAGAGGCCTTAAACACTCAACAGAGCTCAGACTCTGACAGTAAATCAAGCGCTGCATAATGATTAGGATATTATTGTGTCTCTAGATACCAACATTGCTTTTTTTAGTACTCTTGACAAGGCTGATCGTCTGACCAAAATCACCCGAGGTATTGAGAAAGAAAGCCTACGAGTTCAGTTGAATGGACATCTTTCGCAGCAGCCGCATCCAAAGTCCTTGGGTTCGGCCTTAACCCACCCAAGCATTACTACAGATTTCTCTGAGGCATTGCTAGAGTTTATTACAGCGCCTTCAGAATCTATCGACGCAACCTTAGAAGCCTTAGAGGAAATACACAGGGTAACCTATCAACATATTGATCAAGAGCTGCTTTGGGTTAGCAGTATGCCTTGCCAACTTGGCACAGATCAGAGCATACCTATTGGCCAGTACGGTTCGTCTAATATAGGCAAAATGAAAAATATCTATCGGCGTGGTCTAGGCAATCGGTACGGTCGACTAATGCAAACCATTGCCGGTATACACTATAACTTTTCTGTTCCAGAATCGCTGTGGGAAGACTTACACCGTAAATCAGGTAAAAATGAACTTACCATTCAAGATTTTAAGTCTGAAGGTTATTTTGGGTTGATCAGAAATTTTCGTCGTTACTCCTGGTTACTCCTTTATTTGCTCGGTGCCGCTCCAGCTGTTTGTCGCAGCTTTGTTGCTGGACGTGAGCATACCTTAGAGCCATTTGGTGATGATCAGCACAGCTTACATAGTCCTTATGCTACGTCCTTAAGAATGGGGGATTTAGGCTATCAGTCTGATGCACAAGAGAAACTAGTGGTCTGTTATAACAACTTATCACAATATACTGAAACGCTGAGTAAAGCGCTTTTGCAGAATCATCCTTCCTATAACAATATTGGTTTAAAAGATGATAAAGGTAATTATAAACAATTAAGTACTAACCTCTTACAAATCGAAAATGAGTTTTATAGTTTCATTCGGCCAAAGAGAACCGCCGCCTCAGGCGAGAAGCCTGTAAATGCTCTTATTGCTAGAGGTGTTGAATATATTGAAGTCCGATGCATTGATCTCAACCCACTCTTGCCCGCGGGCATTGACGAAGAGACAATCTGTTTTTTAGACACCTTCTTACTATTTTGTCTGTTTAAAGATAGCCCCCTTACTGATAGCAAAGAATATGAGCAAATTCCGCAAAACATTCGCCGAGCCGTATACTCAGGTCGAGACCCCGATTTACACTTGTTAAAAGGCAACACTGAAATACATCTCCGTGATTGGGGGCGCACCTTATTCGATGAAATAAGGCCAGTAGCAGCACTTCTTGATAAGGCTCACCAAACTAATACGCATACCAAGGCATTTTCTGTCATGCAAGAAAGACTTGAAGATGATCAACTAACACCAGCGGCAATTGTTTTGAAGGAAATGGCTTCACATCAGGAGACCTATTATGCAATGGCTATGCGAAAGGCTAGAGAACACAAGAAACATTTTCAGGCTGAAAAATTAAGCACTGAAGTTATTCAAAAATACCAAGATCTTTCCGACAGATCACACGCTAAACAAGCCGCTATTGAAGCAAGCGATACAGCTAAATTTGATGAATTTTTAGCCCTCTACTACAGTCAGTGAGTAAGGCATCATGCGTATATCTGGCAAACCCGTATAAGGAGTATTAATTGATTTTCCCACACAAGCGTACGCTTAATTTTTTAGCTGCAGCCAGCTGTGCAATTAGTCTACTGATTGCTGTGCTCTATTTTCAACAATATTTAGGTCTTGAGCCCTGTTACCTCTGCATTACCCAAAGGGCTTTTGTGGCTGCTGCTGGTACCATATTTTTGATCGCTGCGCTTCATAACCCATCTGGTAGGGGCCACAATTGTTATGCCATCGCCGCTATTATCACATCTGTTGGTGGTGCCTATTTCTCAGGAAAACAACTATGGTTGCAGAATTTGCCAGAGGACAGTGTGCCGATGTGTGGCCCGCCGGTAGATTATCTCTTTGACGTTTTCCCAGCGTCTGAGGTCATTACTATGTTGATACGCGGTGACGGCAATTGCGCTAAAGTACAGTGGGAATTATTGGGTATTAGTATGCCTGGATGGGTACTTACTATTTTTGTTATTTTCGCAGGGGTAGGACTCTTCCAATTATTGCGCAGAGATTAAAACTTGCCGGTGGACTAGTAGTACTAGTCTTTTTCACCTGGGCCGGACAAGCATTAACCGCATGGTTTAACATACCACTACCAGGGCCTCTTACAGGTATGCTGTTGCTACTAGTAATCCTAAGTAGCTCTAACACATTGACCATTCTAGTAAGGCCAACAAGTGAGCTATTGATAAACAGTCTCTCTCTATTGTTTATTCCTGCCTGTGTGGGTGCTTTTTTTCTAGATGACATCACCATGGCGCAATTTCCCAATCTGTTGTTAGTTATTATTCTAAGCACACCACTGTCTATTATATTTCTTGTACTTCTCATTAAAGCTATTAGAGACTCTGAAGATGCTTGAGATAATAGACCAACAATGGCAACAGACATCGCAAAGCTCATGGGTCATTTTGCTATCCCTAATCGGTTTTTGGGTAGGAATATCTCTTTACCAGCGGAGTCAAAAAAAAGTACTGTTTCATCCACTACTAGTAGGTACGCCACTAATAGCTGGCGCTATTTTATGGTTACAGATTGACTATACTGAGTACTACGACGGCAATGGACTTTTAAACTGGCTGCTGGGCCCTGCCACTGTTGCCCTTGCTGTGCCATTAGCAAGATATCTAAGGCAGCTGTCCCCTTTACTGCCTGTAATTCTTACAGCGGTTTTTGCTGGCGGCCTTTTTGCAGCGCTCTGTGCAATTTTATTAAGTTTTTGGCTAGTTAATGATGCTCAACTTATTTTATCTGTAGCGGCAAAATCGGTTACTACTCCCATTGCAATGATTATCACTGAGCAGTTAGGTGGTATGATTACACTAATCACCATTATTGTATTAATGACAGGAATCGTAGGTATCTTGTTTGCTGACAAAATTTTTAATCGCCTAGCTCTCACTGACGAACGTTGGCAGGGACTTATCTTAGGCATCACTGCGCATGCCATAGGCACCCTTAAAGCCTTTGAAAAAAGCCCTCGCTGTGGAGCATTCTCGACAATTGGCATGGGGCTTAATGGTATTTGGACCTCTTTTTTCTTAATACCTTTGGTTAATATACTTATACATTGATACTCTTTGATTCATTAAAAAAAGATGTACACTAGTGTTCTTAGACATAAAATTAGCAGGTATATGATTATGACCGACAACCAAACATTGCAAAACCACTGGAACGAGGTCAGTGAACTAGTCGATCGCTGGATTGAAGATCGTAGAGAACTATTAGCTGAATATTGTGAATTAACCGAAGTCACAGATTTTTCTGATAAGGCGCATAACCATGATGCTAAATTAAAGAAATTCTGTGAATTGATGGTTGATTATGTGTCTGTAGGCCACTTTGAAATTTTTGGGCAACTGGCAGAAAGTGCTGAGCTCTTCAACAATAAAGTAGGCATAGAACACAGTGCACCTTTGTTAGCTAAAATACAGTTAACCACTGACACCATAGTTAATTTTAATGACAAATATACAACCTCTAAAGACCTAGAAACACTGATTCTTGATTTAGCAGGTCTTGGAGAGACATTTGTTGAAAGGTTCGCCGATGAAGACGCCCTTATTGACAAGTTGCATAGCGAAAATGTGTTAAAACTTATTAGCGACAACCCAAACCCCGCTGTTTAAATTTTTATCAGCGCACAAAAAAGCCCCGCTAAGCAGGGCTTTTTTGTATTTTCAACGTCTATTAATTTTCAATATTAGCTTGCAACAACTCCACTTCAAAAATTAATGTTGCATTTGGACCAATAGGGCCAGTGCCGCCAGGCCCATAAGCTAAATTTGCAGGAATATATAGCTCCCACTTAGAGCCCTCGGGCATCAGTTGTAATGCTTCTGTCCAACCAGCAATCACCTGAGTAACACCAAATTGTGCTGGTACGCCACGTTTAATGGAACTATCAAATTCAGTACCGTCTAATAAACGTCCGGCATAATGTACTTCAACAGTGCTATCCACCGTGGGTTTTGGCCCTTCACCAGCAGTTAATACTTTGTACTGCAACCCGCTCTCAGTGGTTTTTACTCCCTCTAGACCGGCGTTTTCAGCTAAAAATGTTGTCCCTTCGGCTGCATTGGTCTCTGATTGAGCAGACGCCAATAGCTCTTGTTCAGCTTGCATAGCTGCTTGCTTTTCCTTCATTGACACTTCAAATTGCTGGATCGTAGCAGTAATCTGTTCTTCTGTTAACTGAGGATCTTCACCATTGAGTGCATTTTTTAGGCCACTTTGAAAAGCGTCAGCGTCAAATTCAATTTGCATACTTAAAATATTATTACCATTGTCTAAACCCATTAAATAACTGATCTTCTGAGCTTGAGTAGTCAATACAGCGCTATCTTCAGATACAACTTGCGTTTGCTCTGCGACACCGTCACTTTGCTGATCAGTATTACAGGCAGTTAAGGCAAGCAGTGCTGCAATGGGTAGGGTTTTTACTAGATTCATTGTGTTTCCTTATAAAGTAATCGTTTTTCAACGGATGATGTTCAAATGTAGGGTATTTTAGTAATAGTATCAACTCACAAAATAAAATACGCGGTGATTTAGCTGATAGGACTATTAACTTATCTTTTTAAATAATAAGTCCCAGACACCATGCCCAAGACGCTCGCCACGGCGCTCAAATTTAGTAATCGGCCGGTAGTCTGGTCGTTCTGAATAGGCCCCGGGCCCCGCACAATTTTCAAAACCTTCCGCATCTGACAGCGTCTCGAGCATCTGCTCTGCGTAGTGTTCCCAGTCAGTTGCCATATGGATAACACCCCCTGGCCTAAGTTTCTGGCGAATCTGCTGAATAAATTCTGGTTTGACAATACGCCGCTTATTATGTTTTTTCTTATGCCAAGGATCAGGGAAATATAACTGCAGTCTATTAATACTCGCAGCCCCCAAGCATTCATCTATAACATCATTGGCATCAGCTAAGTAAACTTTTAAATTTTTAATCTCACTTACATGAGCTCGGTTTAAAAGAGTACCAACGCCGGGGGGATGTACCTCAATACCAATAAAATCAGTCTCAGGACTTGCCTTGGCCATCTCAAAGAGTGAGTCGCCCATGCCAAAACCAATCTCTAATACTTTTTGTCCTGGTCGATTAAAGACCTGATCTGTGTCAATGGCACCATCAACCAGCTTAAGTCCATAAAAGTGCCAAGAGGTATCAAAAGCTTTGCGCTGCGCTTCGGTCATCCTTCCTGCGCGCACAACATAGCTGCGAATTGATTTTTGCCTGTATTCAGGTCGAATATCCATTTATTCAGGCCGCCTTGCTGCAAAAAAAAGTAATAGCCAGCCGACTATAAAAGCCACACCGCCCAACGGAGTAATCATACCCATTGCGGGCACATCTAACAGCACCAATGCATAGAGAGAACCACAAAAAACCACAATTCCTGCGGCAAAACTAACCGCGATTAAGGGCCGCAAATGGGACTTTACTAGATTAACAGGCAAGCAAATAACGGCGAGTAAGGCCAGCGTGTGTAAAAAATGATACAACACTGCTGTTCGAAAGGTTGCCATATAGGTATCAGACAAAGAATCGTCTAAACCATGAGCTGCAAAAGCGCCCAACATGACCGCAAGAGCACCACTAAGAGAAATAAATTTCAGCCAAAAAAGGTTATTCATAACAATAAAAAAGCCGCGCTTTTTGTTCCGCGGCTTGCTTGAGTAATTGAGTAGACTAGCTTTGCATTAGGAGGCGCACTTTTTTCATAGCATTTTTTTCAAGCTGCCGAATACGCTCAGCAGAAACACCAAATTCGTCAGCTAACTGGTGCAAAGTAGCCTTTTTATCGTCTAACCAGCGTCTTTGCAAAATGGCTTGGCTGCGCGCATCTAAGCGCTTAAATGCCTCTGAAAGCCGATCATTGTTGTCCCCTTCAAAGTCATCATTTTCAACCTGTATTGCCGGATCTGCACCCTTTGACTCAAGATACAACGAAGGCGAATAAGCAACGGTATCCTCATCTTCATCTGCAGGTGCATCAAAGGCTGCATCTCTGGAGGTCAGGCGCATTTCCATTTCCAGCACGTCTTTCACCTCAACACCTAAATCTTTTGCTACTGCCTTGGCTTCGTCAGCTGTAAGCCACTGTAATTCTTTTTTTGCACTGCGCAAGTTAAAGAATAATTTACGTTGTGATTTAGTCGTTGCGATTTTGACAATACGCCAGTTACGCAAAATAAACTCATGAATTTCAGCTTTAATCCAGTGGATGGCGAAAGAAACTACTCGAACACCTTTTTCAGGATTGAAACGACGAACGGCTTTCATCAAACCAACGTTACCTTCTTGGATAAGATCTGCCAGCGGCAAACCATAACCATTGTATGATCGAGCAATATGAACGACAAAACGCAAATGCGACATGACAAGCTTACGAGCTGCATCTAAATCATCTTCATAATATAAAGCTTCACCCAGAGATTTCTCTTCATCTAATGACAAAATAGGCACGGTAGATGTTCCTTGAATATAGGCATTCAAGTTGGCGCCAGGGGTCATCCATTCCATTGTTTGCAGGGCTTTGTTCATTACATCCTCTTTACGTCACAGGTCTTGTATATTAACACTAATTGATTAGTCGTTCAAAATATAAGAAAGTTCACTTTTTACAGCAAGCGATACGGCTTTCTCCGATAATTGGCTCAACATATTACTATTTAGGCTCTATGGCACGTAAATGCTGCATTACTGCCATCCAAGCACCACAGAGCCCAATAACCGACCCCAGAGCACAAAGCCCCAATACTCCCGAAAAACCTAGGCCTGTTAAATCAAATTTGCTCTGATATAGCGCAGCCAAAACCGAGACCGATTGGCCTATCCATAACAAACTACCTACAAGTAATATAGACGCTATAAACCCACCTAACAATCCCAGCAAAAACCCACTGTAGAGAAAGGGGCGTCGCACATACGCGTCTGTGGCACCAATCAACTTTACAACCACTATTTCTTCCTTGCGACTGTGTATTCCCAACCGAATTGTATTGCCTATAACTAAGAGGACACCAATAATCAAACTTACTCCCATAGCCAACACTAATTTTTGACTTATGTCAGTCATCACCGATAATCGTTGCACCCAGAGCATGTCTACCAAAACCTCATCCACAGCACTAAATGATGTGATAGTGGTAACTAACTGCTCTACCTGATTAGAGCCAGATGCTCCTAACCTTATTGGCTGTACCAAAAATACCGCAGGTAAGGGGTTGTCATCAAGATAGGTCAGCGCCTGACCAAAACCAGATAATGCTTTAAATTCTTGAAGAGCTTGGTCCGCAGAAATATAGTCTACAGACCACACTTCGGGTAAATCTAATATCTGCTTTTGCACCTGTTTGATTTGTTGGCTAGTAGCGCCTTTTTTTATAAAGACACTCAGCTGTGCTGATGCTTCAACACCACTGCCAAGCTGCTCTACATTTTTAAGCATTAAAAACATGGCCGAAGGTAGCGCCAGAGCGATGGCAATAACAGTCACCGTTAACAGTGTTTGAACCGGCTCCATCAGTAGTTTTTTAAACGCACTGCGCAATGTTATCCGATGATGGACTATATAACTTTTCCACCGGTCGGCCAGACTAATTTTTTTATCTTTGGCACCCCGCATAGGCAGATCAGTTAACCGTGAGTTACGCGCCACTGGCGGAGCCTCCGTCACTTATTAACATGCCATCAGCAAGATGGATAATGCGATGATCAAGATTATGAATAAGACTAAGATCATGGGTTGCAATTAACACTGTAACACCAACATCTTGAAATCGTCTAAATAGAGCCATAATCTCAGCTGACAACACCGGGTCTAGGTTACCTGTGGGTTCGTCGGCAAGTAATATTTTAGGCTTGTGGACAACAGCGCGGGCTATACCAACCCGTTGTTGTTGCCCTCCGGATAGCGTCAATGGATAGTGGGACTCTTTATCTAGAAGTCCAACGCCATCAAGCGCTGCACGTACGCGTCGACCAGTTTCTGATGGGGGATATCCGGAAATTTGTAGCGGCAACGCGACGTTTTCAAACACCGTTCTATCTGAAAGCAACTGGTGATTTTGGAAGACAACACCAACCTGACGGCGATAATTAGGTATGGCCGAGCGAGGCAACCGCATTAAATTCTTACCATTTATGAGTAAGGCGCCAGAAGATGGTCTTTCCATTAGCATTAACAACTTTAACAAGGTGCTTTTTCCGGCGCCTGAAGGACCCGTCAAAAAAGCCATCTCTCCGACAGACAACTCAAAACTAATACGCTTTAAGGCCTCTAACCCAGTTGAATAGCGTTTACTCACGTTATCAAAACAGATCATTCTAGTACGTCCTAATCCTCAGGGCCAAGGAGTGCATCAACAAATTCATCGGCTTTAAAAGGTTGTAGATCGTCCTGCCCTTCACCCACCCCAATGTAGCGAATAGGCACACAAAACTTGTCCACAAGTGCAAAAATAATGCCCCCTTTGGCAGTACCATCTAGTTTAGTGAGCACAATACCGGTAATACCCACCACCTGATTAAATTCAGTCATTTGCGAGACCGCATTTTGTCCGGTCCCCGCATCTAGCACCAGTAGTATTTCATGTGGCGACGATTGATCTATCTTGCCTGCCACGCGCTTGACTTTTTTAAGCTCTTCCATAAGGTTACTTTTATTATGTAAACGACCTGCAGTATCAGCAATCAGAATATCAACACCGCGAGCATTAGCCGCTTGAATCCCATCAAACACAACTGATGCACTGTCAGCTCCTGTGTGCTGAGCAATCACTGGAACCTGATTTCGCTCCCCCCACACTTCAAGTTGCTCAACAGCGGCTGCTCTAAACGTATCACCAGCAGCTAGCATCACTGACTTTCCCTGACGCTTAAAGCGATTGGCTAATTTGCCAATTGTCGTGGTTTTACCTACACCATTGACACCAACTACCAATACCACACATGGTTTGTCAATTTTATCAATATCAAGTGTACCTTCACCAACCCTGAGTCGATTCAACAAGATCACACGCAAGGCATTTTTTAGCGCAACACCGTCTTTTAGCGCCTGCCGGTTTAGCTGTGTAGTTAACTCCGCCACAATCGATGCTGTGGTTTCAATACCAACATCAGCCATTAACAGTGCAGTCTCTAGCTCATCTAACAAGTCTGCATCTATAGATTTACTTCCGAGAAATAGGCTACCTAGCCCTTCACCAGTACGAGACAACGCTGAACGCATACGTTCAACAAAGGTCTTTTTAGTACCTTTCTTTAATGATACCTGCTGCGTCTCTTTCTCGGACTCCGTTGCCCCACGCTTAAAACGATCAAAGAGTGAACGCTTAACTGAGGTTGAGTGATCGGAGTCGGGTAGTTTAGAATCCATACATATCCAAATGCTGAAGTTATAGTGTTTTGATGTATCCTACCATTTACGCTGAAAAAAAGGGGTTAAATGTAACGACTTTGGAGTATCAAATTGCCAACTAAACAAAAACCTAACAGACAAGTGGCTGGCCAAAGCGTAAAAATTATTGCCGGTTTGTGGCGAAGTCGAAAGGTAAATTTTCCTGCTATTCCTGGATTAAGGCCAACTGGAGCACGCATTAGAGAGACGCTGTTTAATTGGCTTGCTCCCGATATAAAAGGTGCTAACTGTCTAGATGTCTATGCAGGCTCTGGCATTTTAAGTTTAGAATCTTTATCCAGAGGAGCCACAACCTGCACTGCTCTTGAGAGCGAGCGCGTCGCACTTGATACCCTGCAAGAAAACCGCGCAAAATTGCAAGCTAACCTCACTATTGTTGCCGTCAACAGCATAGATTTCTTAGCTAAAAAAAATACCGCACAACCCTTTGATGTAGTATTTATAGACCCACCTTTTAACCAAAATCTGCAAGCAAGAACCTGTGAATTATTAGAGGCTAACCATTGGCTGTCATCAACGGCACTTGTGTATTGCGAGCTGTCCTCAAAAGAAGCTCATCTTAGTGCGCCGCCAAATTGGGTTCTAAAAAAGAACAAAGTCGCAGGTAATGTTCGCTTTATGTTATATTCGCGCATTGAGCCGGCGAATTAATTTCAGTAAAATGCACCATAGGGCTTGCCATATCGATGGAGTTATCACTTGAAGACAATCGTTTATCCTGGAACCTTTGATCCGATCACAAATGGTCATATTGATCTGATCGAAAGGGCAGCAAAACTTTTTGATAAGATTATCATCGGCATCGCATCAAGCCAGAAAAAGAAGCCCTTGTTTGACATTAATGAGCGTATTTCACTTGCGGCCGAGTCCTTGAGCCACCTGCCCAATGTAGAAATTAAAGGGTTTGACTATTTGCTAGTCAATTTTGTTCAAGACTGTAATGCAGACGCAGTTATGCGTGGCCTAAGGGCTGTGTCAGACTTTGAATATGAATTTCAGCTGGCCAACATGAATAGAGCCTTAAGCCCAGACGTAGAGAGCATCTTTTTAACGCCCGCAGAAAAATTCTCGTATATTTCTTCATCACTGGTTCGTGAAATATCTTCTCTACAGGGCGATGTAACCAAGTTTGTGCCGCCACATGTAGCTCATGCACTTCTCTCGAAGTTCTACTAAACCCTTAGCAAACTACCCAGCTTAGCGTTGGCAGACAGGACAAAATACCGAACTGCGCTGGCCAAGACGGCATTCCTTTAACACACCACTACAGTCATTGCAGGCTTGGCCTGCTCGGCCATATACATCAAGTGTTTGCTGGAAATAGCCC
Source organism: Porticoccaceae bacterium (assembly GCA_029254005.1). GTDB lineage: Bacteria > Pseudomonadota > Gammaproteobacteria > Pseudomonadales > Porticoccaceae > HTCC2207. The sequence goes on from JAQWYJ010000082.1 coordinate 16,880, forward strand.
GGGTCACCCTGACTATTCACGAAATCGCGCAAGGTGGTGCCACCCTGCTCAATAGCCTCGGCCAAAACAACTTTAATATGGTCAGCTAAACAGTCAAAGCGTTTTTGAGAAATTCGTCCGGCTGACCGGTCCGGTCTAATACCACTGCGAAAAAGTGCCTCCGAAGCATAAATATTACCCACGCCCACCACAACTTTGTTGTCCATAATAAAGGGCTTAACCGCTATTTTACGGCCTTTCGCTATATGCCATAGTCTAGCGCCATCAAAGTTATCAGACAGAGGTTCAGGTCCTAAATGACTTAACTGCTGATGGTCTTCTTCACTCCAAAGCCATGAACCAAACCGTCTTGGGTCATGATAACGAAGCACAGCACCATTGCTCAGCTGCAGCTCAATGTGATCATGCTTACGCCATGGAGTAGAAACCTCAGCGACCCGTAAACTGCCACTCATCCCCAAATGAATCAATAAAGAACCATGGTTCAATTGTACGATTAAGTATTTGGCACGCCGAGACACATCAATCACTGTCTGGTTTTTTACGATAACTGACATTCCTTCAGTAACGGGCCACCGCAGAGATGCCTGGCGAATAATTAAGCCGGTGATCTGTTGACCAAGAATCCAAGGTTTAATTCCCCTTAGGGTGGTTTCTACTTCGGGCAATTCAGGCATATAAGAGCTCACATACATCAATGTAGCTAGTTTATAAAAAATAGTCATAACTAGGTGGTTTTTAATTGCAATAATAGTATATATTGATTCTAGAGAAGGATGATACAAACCTAGTAATTTACAAAAATATCAGTAAAATGCGCGGTTTCTATTTTAAAATTATCTACGCAAAGGTATAAGCAAAGATGGCGCTTGGGAAGAGACGTAGGGAAGAAGAAGAAAACGAAATTGATATGACACCCATGTTGGACGTGGTTTTTATCATGCTCATTTTCTTTATTGTGACAGCCTCATTCGTAAATGAAGCTGGGCTTGGTGTGAGCCGTCCACCGGTATCAGACCAGCCACCGCCACCTAATGCGAATACAAACATTGTGTTTCGGGTGTCCGAAAGCAATGAGTTGACCTTAGAAGGTAGGCGAATCGACATACGTGCAGTAAGAGCTAATGTAGAGCGCTTGCATGCTGAAAAGCCGGAGGCGAAGGTCGTTATCAGCTCACATCCAAAAGCCAAAACTGAGCTTTTCGTGCAGATCTCTGATCAGGCACGTGAGGCAGGGGTTTACGATATTTCGCTGTCCACCGACGAATAACGCTTTACCGACTGCTTCATGTAAAACCTTGGGCTACTGGGCCTGAGGTTTTTTTATGGGCGCAATATACAAAGTCAATTGAGCAGCCACAAACAAACTGCTAACCACGTGCGTATAGTTACATAGGTCAGACTCAACTATGAAAAATGCTCTGCTGCAAAAGTCCAAATGTGCCTTTACTGATTTGCGCCGACAACTGCCATCCTTTGCCAACGCTGTTGCTGGACAAAAGCACGCTGTTATTGGTTTCGATGAGTATTTAGACTTTTATCAACTACCCGAAGCAAAGCATAACCTCGAAGTGATAGCTGGAACCTCTGAAGACCAAGCAACCGCTATTATCGCTTGGCAACCAAAACAAAGTCTAGGTACCGCTGTGGTAGTGCATGGATACATGGATCATATTGGTCTCTATGGGCATCTAATTCGCTATTTATTGACACAACATCTCACAGTTGTATGCCTGGACTTAAAAGGACACGGCCTGTCCTCAGGCAAAACCTGTTCAATCAAATCGTTTCAAGAATATGTAGACCAGGTGGATGAGCTGCTAGGACTCTGCATATCTAGCTTTGATGGGCCAATTCATGGCATCGGCCAGAGTATGGGAGGTGCCGTGCTGATGAAACACTGTTTAAACCATCAAAACCATCAACTATATTCATTTGATTCCTTAAACCTATTAGCTCCCCTGCTGCATCCTTTGGCGTGGCAAAAAAACCGATGGCTCTATTTGCTATCACGCTGGTTTGTAAAAACCATGAAACGCACTTATCGTGCAAGCTCCTGGGATCAGGCGTTTCTCGATTTTTTACGCTACCAAGACCCTTTCCAGCCAACGAGGGTGCCTATAGATTGGATTGGTGCAATGGATCATTGGATTCACGAATTCAAACAGTCGCCAAAAAGTGACTACCCTATTCATATCATACAAGGCGACAATGATAACACCTTGGACTGGGCCTACAATTTAACGCAATTTGAACAAACCTTTGGCACCATGACCAAAACCATAATTGCTCGGGGCAATCACCATTTAGTCAATGAATCTTTGCCATTGCGATCAACTATTTTTTCAAACCTCAAGTTAAGCTAGCCATAAAGTCGCCCTGGTAGCCAAGTGGCAATTTCGGGCCATACAGATAACAACAGCATCAACAATAACTGCAAGCCAATAAAGGGTACAACGCCGCGATACATATCCGCTGTTTCAATGGTATCTGGTGCAACTCCTCGTAGGTAAAATAAAGCGAAACCAAAGGGCGGCGTTAAAAAAGACGTCTGTAAGTTAATTGCAATCATCACTCCTAGCCACACCGGATCTAGACCCATGGCCAGTAGCACGGGCGCAACAATAGGTACCACAACAAAGGTGATCTCGATAAAATCAAGAATAAAGCCTAATACAAAGATTACCACCATCACCAACAATGTCGCAGCCACGATGCCCCCAGGCAAATTGGTAAAGAAATGCTCAACAATTTCTTCGCCACCAAACCCGCGAAAAACCAGAGAGAAAATGGCGGCACCAATGAGGATTAAGAACACCATTGAGGTCACCTGAGTAGTAGTCTGGGCAACCTCGCGCAGTTTTGTAATGGTCAATTGTCCTTTTAGCAGTGCCAAAAATGTAGCACCAAAAGCCCCCACACCAGCAGCTTCAGTGGGTGTTGCCACGCCAGAGAGAATTGAACCGAGCACAGTGACAATTAAAAATATAGGCGGCAATAAGTTTTTCATTGCTCTGGAGACACTTTTTTCACCCACGGTATATTGACTAGATTCTATGTGTTCTGGTCGAGAAAAAATAATCAAATAAATACTGTAAAACAACACCAACAACAATCCAGGAATAATCGCTCCGACAAAGAGATCTCCAATAGAAATAGTTTTTGGTGCGAAAATACCCATATTAAGCTGTGCTTGCTGATAGGCGCTAGACAACGTGTCTCCGAGTAACACCAAGGCAATTGACGGTGGAATAATTTGCCCAAGGGTGCCAGTAGCCGCAATTAAACCCGTGGCTTGAGATGCAGAATAACCGCGCTTTAACATGGTTGGTAATGACATTAACCCCATGGTCACAACTGTTGCGCCTACTATGCCCGTGCTAGCGGCAAGCAAAGCACCCACCAGCACCACAGAAATACCTAAGCCGCTACGAAAACCGCCAAATAGGTCTGCCATACTTTCGAGTAAATCCTCTGATAAACGAGATTTTTCAAGCATTACGCCCATAAAAATAAACAGCGGCACTGCGACTAGTGTTGTATTTTCCATGGTACCAAAAAGGCGGTTGGGCAGCGCCTGAAGAAACGCCATATCAAAGTGGCCAGTAACGCCGCCCACCATGGCAAACAGCAAGGCAGTACCCGCCAGTGATAACGCTACTGGGTAACCTGCCATCAGCACCAGACAAACGGCTATAAACATCAGAAAGGGAATAAATTCAGCCATTAGAGTGCAGAGCCACCATTGGATGCAGGAGCAGATTGTCCAACAACCTCCACAAGCGGTGGTTGCAACAACAGCAACCCGTTTTTAAGAGTCTGCGCTAATCCCTGTAAAAGTAATGTTGCTGGCATTACTAGCATTAACGTTTTAAGAAGATATACAAAAGGTAGGCCATTATTTTCAGCAGATGTTTCTCGGATAGACCAACTTGCGATCACATAGTCCCAGCTGGTAACAAATAGCAGAACGCACACAGGCATCAGAAAAAAAATGCCCCCTATAAAATCTACTAGTGCCTTATGTTTTGCAGAAAACCCCCTGTAAAATATATCCACACGCACGTGACCATCGTGCTTTAAGGTAAACCCAAGTCCAAGCATAAACACCATGCAATGAAGATAGGTTACTGATTCCTGTAATGCGATAGACCCTAAGGTCAAAAAATAGCGCGTTACCACTACGGTAACTACTGCGAACACCATTACCAGGGTCAACCAAGCAATGACTCGACCAGTTGTCTCAGTTAAGGCATTAATTATTTTTAAGATAATACGAAGAAATTTCAAAGTGCGCTGTTTCCAGTCTGAAGACCAAGATTGAGTATACCTTGAGACAGCCCCTTATCGGAAGTCAGGTTACCTGCCCCTTGGAGATTTTATTATACTGATTGTTATTAAAGTTTTATCGTCTTGTGTCGATTCTCACCTATATAAGACGGAATTCTTCGGATACTAACAACACAGTTTGACGTAAGAATCTCTAATAACCAGTTAACAATGGTGAAAGTAATGTCAAATATAGAAATGTCGATACCTTCAACGGATGCCGCAGTTAGCGCGCGTCAAACGTCCAAATATGTTGGTACCATAAGCACTACCTCAGCTAAAGCGATAGCGCACATTAATTCCACTGTGCAATCTTCAAGCGCCACCGCGGTATCTGCTGCAAACCAGACTGCAAACCAGAAGGCACAATCCTCGGAGAAAAACATTGACGCTGCGGTAAGCGAAATTAATCAAGTCTTTCAATCTGCCAGCACAAGTCTAGCTTTTTATGTTGATAAATCATCACAGCGGTTTGTAGTTGAAGTAAAAGATACGAACACCGGTGAATCTATTGTAAAGTTTCCAGGCGAGGCCGTACTTAAGATTGCTGAGAGTATCGAATCGCTTAAGGGCGTCTTGTTCGATAAGACAATGTAGCTTTTAACTCATTTTAAACCCTAACGTAACGCTATATAACCTGGTCAATCTAACAAAACAAAATATACAAACTTTTCTAAACCCTCTTTATAGAGGGTTTTTTTATGCCTCCAAATCATCTACTGCATAGCTACCAATGCTGTTTTTGAAGCTCAACTTCTACTAACTGGTTTATGTTTATAGCTTTTAACACGCTTTTAACACGCTTTTATAAATCTAATCCATACCGAATAAGTGCAGGTTCTACCGGCAAATATTTACCACTCTACCGGCATACTATTGCCACTTTAAAGAATTATTTTGCGGGGTCGATAATAGGTTTAGCAACGCAGAACAAACGTACAAGCTTAACAATCAGACACTGCTTATAAAGATAAAAAGATTTAATAAAGTCAGTGAGTTAGAAAAACAACGGCTAAAGAAAATTTGAGTAATGCCGATAATAAGTTTAGCAACGCAAGAAAAGATGACCCCAACGAATTTGGGTAAATCTGAAACTTTTTACCCGAAGACTATTTATTGTAGAGGACACTAAAATGACTGTTATTAACTCAAACTCGGCGGCTATGTTAACCGCCAACTCGATCAACCAAAATGATCGCGCTATGACCAGTACTATGGAGCGGTTGTCTACAGGCAAGCGCATTAACTCTGCAGCGGATGACGCTGCGGGTCTGGCGATTGCTACTAAAATGACCTCTCAGATTCGCGGTCTTGACCAAGCTGGCCGTAACGCTAACAACGCAACATCCATGATACAGCTGGCAGATGGATCTGCCGAACAAATCAGCAACATTCTGCAAAGAATGCGTGAGATCGTTGTTCAG
>JAQWYJ010000099.1 GCA_029254005.1 Porticoccaceae bacterium
AACAGCAACAACAGCAACAACAGCAACAACAGCAACAACAGCAACAACAGCAACAACAGCAACAACAGCAACAACAGCAACAGCAACAGCAACAGCAACAGCAACAATAGCAACAATAGCAACGGCTTAATTTAATTTGATCAGAGTGACACCATGATCTTTATGTCAATTTTTTCCATGATTGATGTCCATATCAACATGAAGATGATCACTCGTTTTATGAACAGCCAGCAGGAAGCAGACTTTGATCACCTGTTGCTTCGACCGAGCTTCCGCCATCATTATAAGCCTCCCGATAAATACCCCCTGTAAGACACCTCCAATCACCCCCAGTGCTCCTTAGTATTCTAACAGAAGCACCCTCAATTTGAGAGGGTGCGTCTTTGATTACGCAATCTATCAAAGACCCCCCATCGCCTAAAAGCTCATATATCGTACAGTTTTGTGATTCAATAGTGGTTAGTTCGAACTTGTCACCTTTGTTGGCCGAGGTTTCGTGATAAATCTTTCGCGCGGCTACCTCAGCATAAGCTGACATGACCTTTGTTTCCAGTTGATAACGCGCATACTGCGGCAAGGCTATGCTTGACAGGATGCCAATAATGGCCACCACCACCATGAGTTCAATTAGAGTGAAACCATTTTGAGATGTTGGTTTTTTATTTTTCATGATTAACATCCTTTGTTAAGTGAAACAACAGAGAGCCAGTGCAATTCTTACGGCGACTATTGAGCACCATCCTTTTTAAGTATCATCCCCCAAAAGTAGAGTAGCGAGTTATAAAAAGCGTCCCCTTGGCTGTCGCTGATCACGTCAAAAATAAACTCTGGCACCGGTAATGAGCCTTGGGGGCTCCTACCGGTGCCAGAGAAATCGAGCGTTAACTTGATGTGTCCGTGGAAGCACAATCAGCAGGAAGCAAATCTGCATTACCTGCTTCTGCGACTTGATCACCGCCATCAGTGGATGCCGCGGTGTGAATACCCGTTGTCGCGCAAGTCCAAACACCAGCGGCGGTCCTGGATAATGTAACTGTGGCATTGGTTATTTGAGAGGGTGCGTCTTTGATTGCGCACACTACGGAACCCACCCCATCGTCTAAACTCTCCAGTATCGTACAGTTTTGTGATTCAATAATGGCTGCATCGATATCGTCACCTTTGTTGGCCGAGGTTTCGTGATAAATCTTTCGTGCGGCTATCTCAGCATAAGCCGACATGACCTTTGTTTCCAGTTGATAGCGCGCATACTGCGGCAAGGCTATGCTCGACAGGATACCAATAATGGCCACCACCACCATTAGTTCGATTAAGGTGAAACCCTGTTGTGTATTTGCTTTGTTTTTTTTCATGATAAATCTCCGTATTATTTTAACATCCTTAGGCTCGAGTTCAGGTTTATAAAGACGATAAAAAGACAACTTATTTGAGATCTTTAAACGCCATATTTTTTAAATATCGAGCTTTATCTATTCATTATTAAATAGACTGTTCAAGCGTTGTTTAAAATTTATGGTTTTGCCACTTTGAAGCAATAATTTTGCAAAAAAAATGATCCGACTTGTATATTTGTGATATAGATCACAGTGAAAGTGCGTTTCCTAAGCAGTTTTAGGTATTTTTTAGCGGTTCGATCTGACAATAATGTTTTGTAGATAATAAAAAACGTCCATTTTGACCGTCATTAATGCAGTTTTTAAGCTAAAAAAGGATAGTTAAGACCACAAAAGTTACGTCAACATTATTTTTTATTCAATAAAGAATAAATTTTCATTTTTTATACTAGACTCTATCAATACTAGTACTAGATTCACGCTAAGAAACTAAGACATTTTACAATGTGGTACTAAAAAATTTACTGGAATACTGACTTTAACAACAAGGATTGTTGTGCAAACACTTAACGCTACTACCAATGATTTTTTTGAGCAGCTCACTACGATGGGTTTGCTATCTAGCAGTGAATTAGATGATGCAATCAATCAGGCTACTGCGGATAATGTGCCGCTAGTAAGGTATTTATGCCAACAGGGTTTGGTCAATGAAAAACAATTTGCACAAGCAATTAGTCAAGAGTTTGACATTGAATTTTTTAACCTAGATCAACACATACCGTCGAATGCATCCATATCTCTAATTGACCGCGACTTACTCTATCAGCATTTACTCCTACCACTGTTTGTTAAAGATAATCAACTATTTATCGCAACACCTGAACCTTTTGAAGACACTGTTTGGAATCAAATTAAATTTAACGCGCGCATGCCGGTTGTGCCTGTATTAGTAGAATACTCAAAAATTATACGTATCCGTGCTAAATGGCTTAATAGCAGCGTACAAGCATTGTCTGATTCACTCAATATAAAAGCTGAAGAATATGTTGTAGCAGAGGACACGGCAAGTTTTACACTTACTGAAGAGCGTAACCTAGATAGCGAAGCTCCGATAGTACGCTTTTTAAATCGTATAATCTCAGCGGCAATTGAAGCAAAGGCTTCAGATATACATTTTGAGCCCTATGACAAGCACTTTCGTGTGCGCTTTAGAATTGACGGTCTTCTTAGAGATATTTTCAGCCCGCCATCTAGTTGGAGCTCGCGCATAGCCTCTCGAGTAAAGATTATGGCAGATTTAGATATTACTGAGCGGAGAATTCCTCAAGATGGTCGCATTAGGGTGTCTCCAGATGGTCGGAACCTAGTAGATTTACGGGTGAACACATTACCATTGCAGTTTGGTGAAAAAATTGTCATGCGGATATTAGATGCATCAATGACCACCTTAGGTATTGACGAGCTTGGTTATGAAGATGACCAACGTGTCAATTACTTAACATTGCTTAACAAACCTCAAGGGATGATATTAGTTACAGGCCCTACCGGTAGCGGTAAGACTGTGTCTCTTTATACCGGCCTTGGCATTTTAAATACTGATGAGCGTAATATTTCAACCGCGGAAGATCCTGTGGAAATTAATATTTCTGGCATTAATCAGACGCAAATAAATTCCAAAGCCGGCTATGATTTTCCTACCGCGATGCGAGCATTTTTACGCCAAGACCCTGATGTCATTATGGTGGGAGAAATACGCGACCTAGAAACTGCTGAAATTGCTGTAAAAGCAGCACAAACAGGTCATCTGGTGCTCTCAACACTGCACACAAACAGTAGCACCGAAACCCTTAATCGTCTTTTAAACATGGGCCTATCCACCTTCAACGTAGCAACCTCTGTATCGTTAATTATAGCCCAGCGCTTGGCAAGGAAACTTTGCACAAATTGCCGTCAAACCAAAAGTAAACTGCCCGCGGAAGTTCTTAGAGAAGAAGGCTTGACCGATATTGGTATTGATTCAGAAAGGTTTACATTATTCGAAGCCGTTGGCTGTGATCAATGTGTCCAAGGTTACTCAGGACGCGTGGGAATCTATGAAACTTTGGTGATTACTCCTGAGATATCTTCAGTTATTTTAAGCGGAGGCAGCGCCACAGACATTTTACACGCCGCCAAGCAGCAAGGTTTTAGAACTATGCGAACATCGGCATTACGTAAAGTCGTCTCAGGCATTATTAGCATGGAAGAGGCTAACCGAATAACAACAAATTGAGGTTCTGAAACAATGCCGTTGAACAATATAATAATGTGCGAACAGCGAGGATAAAAAATGTCTAAAAATACAAACCCTATTTTTGTTTACCACGGATTTGACCGTAATTTAGACAGCATCAGCGGCAATATACAAGCTGCAAACATCAATATTGCCCGAGCACAAATACAGGCGCTTGGCATCTCAGTAGAACGTATAAAAGCAAAACCAATGTTTAACATTAACCTAATTACTCAAAAACAACTAACACCAGATGAAATAATGATATTTTCACGGCAACTCTCTACCATGCTAAAAGCCAACTTGTCATTAATGCATGCTCTAGATGTCACCGCACTGAGTACTGAGAAATCCCATATTAAGCAATTCATTCTTCCACTAAAATCTGAATTAGCTGCTGGAAACAGCTTCAGTGCTACTCTAAAAAATCGTCCAGAAGTGTTTAATGATCTCTACTGCAATCTGGTCAGTGCTGGAGAGACCACTGGTAACCTCGACACTATTCTTGATCGTATTGCGACCTCCCAAGAAAAAACTCAGCAGCTTAAATCTTCTGTTAAAAAAGCCCTGACTTATCCCATAATGGTATTAATAGTTGCCTGCATTGTGGTGTCAGTATTGTTGATAAAGATTGTACCTAGCTTTGAATCGACTTTTACTGGCATGGGTGCTGAATTGCCGCAATTCACACAGTTAATCGTAAATCTATCTGAACTAGCCCAAGCCCACTGGCTATTAATAGTTGGATTAACTGCGCTAATAACCACGTTATTTAGCGTAGCAGCTAAAAAATCTCAGCGCGTTGCCTTCTATATTGATAAGCTGGTATTGGGTGTTCCTGTTATTGGAAAAGTATTGTTGTTGGCTGCAGTTTCTCGTTTTGCACGAACATTGGCAACCACCTATGGGGCTGGAATACCCATGTTAGACGCTTTAGACGCTTCAGGAAAAGCGGCGGGCAATCGCTATATTATCAAAGCAATTGAGGATGTGGCCTTTAACGTTAGTCAGGGCAGTCTTTTGGGTAATGCTTTGCATGAAAATGGTAATTTCCCCCCCTTGTTGATCCAATTGGCCAAAGTAGGGGAGGAAGCCGGAGAGTTAGAGCAAATGATTAACAAAGCCGCAGAGACCTATGAGAGGTCAGTGGATGACGCAGTCAGTGCGCTGACCTCTGCTCTTGAGCCAATTATAATGTCTTTTTTGGCGGTCGTTGTTGGTAGTGTAATGGTGGCCATGTACCTGCCTATATTTAAAATTGGTTCAGCAATGTAGAAAATTGCAGACATTCTTAGCCCATTGCAGGTTACACTAGCCGCTGATTTAGGACTCTTTTTATGACTTTATTCTTATCTAATAATGTCCCCTTTGAAATATTTATTGCCACCGTGTTTATCTTTGGTTTGGTAATTGGTAGTTTTTTAAATGTGGTTATTTTAAGACTACCTACTCAGCTTTATGCAACCTGGAAAGCTGATTCTGCAGCGCTTTTGGGGATAGAAAATCTGACAAAAGATGAATATCAGGAATCATTACTTTGGCCCTCTTCGCGGTGTCCTACATGTCGAGCATCAATAAAACCTTGGCATAATATCCCCCTGCTTAGCTACCTAGCTTTAAGGGGGCAATGCGGTAATTGCCAAGCCAATATATCCTTGCAATATCCAATAATAGAGTTGGCAACTGGTATTTTATTAGCAACAACTGCCTACCATTACGGTCTGCAAAGCAGCACGATTTACGCAATAATTTTTACTTTGTTATTGATTTCACTTGCAGGTATAGATTTTAACGAGAAATTACTACCAGACCAAATAACCTTGCCCCTATTGTGGCTTGGTTTGGCTGCCAATCTAGAAGGTACTTTTGTAAGTCTAGCTGATGCTGTTATTGGTGCCATGGCAGGGTATTTGTTTTTATGGGCCATTTATTGGCTATTTAAACTACTGAGCGGTAAAGAAGGTATGGGTTACGGCGATTTTAAACTGTTAGCTGCGTTGGGTGCTTGGCTTGGCTGGCAAGTGTTACCACTGGTGGTATTAATATCTAGCAGTATGGGTGCCATAATCGGAATTTTAATGATGTTGGTGACCAAGCAAGGGCGCGATACACAGATACCCTTTGGCCCATTTTTAGCTTTTGCAGGTTGGATTGCACTCCTTTGGGGTAAGGGTATTAAAGAAAACTATTTATCTATGATTGGTTTACTTTAAACTCAGGATCTACGAAGACAACTTTATGGAATAATTATTGTGACTAAAAGCCCCTTTATTATTGGTGTAACTGGTGGCATTGGCAGTGGTAAAAGTACAGTTGCGTCCCATTTTGAGGCCTTAGGCATTGTTAGTGTGGACGCAGATCAAGCATCAAGAGCAGTTGTGGCACCAGGCATGCCAGCACTGATCGATATTGCAGAACACTTTGGCAATACCATTTTAACCGCTGATGGTGAGCTTAACCGAGCAAAACTTCGAGAACTGATTTTTAGCTGCACAGATGAAAAAATATGGCTAGAACGCTTGCTGCATCCTTTGATTCGCACCTGGATTTTGGATCAATTATCTCAGGCTCAAGGGCCCTATGTTATATTAGAATCACCGCTATTATTTGAAACCGACCAACATCTTTTGGTTGACCATGTGTTGCTCATTGATATACCGATTGAGTTACAGCGTCAGAGGGCGGCGGCTCGTGATGGAACAACAGCACAACAGATACAATCTATTATTAACAACCAAATGCCACGCGAAGAAAAGCGACACAGAGCTCAGTGGATCTTTGATAATACCCTTGACCAAGATACCATAGCACCACGTATAAAAGCGCTACACCAGGTAATTTTAGACCATGCCAAAAAAGTTTAAAGGAAGAGCCCATGACAACAACCGTGCAATGTCCCACCTGTAATACCGGGGTTAGATGGGTTACTGAAAATACGCACCGACCATTCTGCTCGCAGCGATGCCAACAAATTGACTTTGGTGATTGGGCTACCGAGAGTTTTAGCATTGCCGGAGATTCGGTAATGGATTCGGCCTCATTGGGCACCGAAGACGTAGATAGTTAATAGCTTGACCCTAAAGGTTAAGTAATCGCTCTAAAATCGGCATATTAGCTGCCGGAAATTGGTACTCTTGAAGCGTACTTACATGAACCCAACGAATCTGCTGCCCTTCTAGCCCTTTGGCTGTGCCATTAAATGCGCTTACTGACCAAATATTTAGCACTACTTTTTTATCCCCATAATCATGTTCAACTACCATCAGGGGCTCAGCCGCTGTTACGGCAATATCAAGCTCTTCTTTGAGCTCTCTGCACAGTGCTTGACGCTGGGTCTCAAAGACTTCGATCTTGCCACCAGGAAATTCCCAAAAACCACCCTGATGAAGGTGCTCGCCACGACGTGAAATCAACAGTGTAGATTCATCACGACCATCATAAATTACTCCAGCAACCACTTGAATAGGTGCGGCGGGATTCTGACTGATCATAGGGCTACTAGGTTCTGTACTCGGCATTGATTCGCACATAGTCATAGGTAAGGTCAGTAGTCCAAACAGTTGCACTGTCGTTACCACGGTTGAGGCGAACAGTAATGTTTATATCTTCTGGTTGCATCGCCCGCTGTCCATCGGCCTCAGTGTAACTAGAAGCGCGCGCGCCTAGATCAGCTATCAGCACATCATTGAGTAGTATCTGCACCTGGTCGACATCCAAGTTATCAATCCCGGCACGACCAATAGCCGCTAAAATTCGACCCCAATTAGGGTCTGAGGCTGACAAAGCGGTTTTTACCAAAGGCGATTCAGCTATGGTATAGGCCACCTGTAGTGCTTCAGATTCATGCCGCGCACCCTCAATAAACACAGAGACAAACTTACTTGCACCTTCGCCATCACGAATGATTGCCTGTGCAAGTTGAATAAAAATATCTGTTAAATGGCCAAGGAAGCTATCAAAGGTATCTTCATCGATAACAACACCACTGGCCCCTGTGGCCACAAGTACCACAGAATCATTGGTAGATGTATCACTGTCCACTGTGATGCGATTAAAGGACTTGTCACAGGCCAGGCGCAGCGCACGATGCAGAAGCTCGTCATCTACCTTCGCATCGGTAGCTATGTAGGCAAGCATGGTGGCCATATTAGGTTTAATCATGCCAGACCCTTTGGCTATTCCTGTGATCGTAATAGGTCGATCCTGTCCATATTGCAAACTACTACCTTTGGCTCGGGTATCAGTGGTTAAAATTCCTTGAGCAGCATCAACCCACCCAGCCTCACTGAGATCATTAAAGGCGCTGGGTAACCCGGCCACCAGTGTATCTATGGGTAATGGCTCACCGATAACGCCTGTTGAAAATGGCAACACAGAACTAACTTCAACATCAGCTAGCAAGGCCATTTCATGACACGTCTTTAAGGCATTTTGTATCCCTTGGTCGCCGGTGCCTGCATTGGCATTTCCTGTATTAGTAACCAAATATCTGGGGACATGTTCATCCAGATGTTTTTTACACAGTGTGACCGGCGCGGCACAAAAAGCATTTTGGGTAAATAAAGCAGCAACAGAACTTCCATGAGTGATTTCCATGATCACTATGTCAGGTCGCCCAGGTGTTTTAATTCCGGCGCTAGTAGTGCCTAACTTGAATCCAGCGACTGGATGCATGTGCGGAAAATTGTGTTGACCTGTAGCCATAAAAATCTCCTTTATTTGGGCCGCTTAAATCTTTCCACAACAGTGTTTAAATTTCTTACCAGAACCACAGGTACAAGGGTCATTACGCCCGACTTTGGGGCCTTCGCGCATAACTGGTTGCTGAGTCGGGTCTTGGTCACCACTAACCTTAGCTTCATCGTTCAAACCTGCTACCTGATTGTGCTGATATTCGCGATTTTGTTGTTCGCGACGCCGCCGTTCCTCTAGTTGAGCCATGTCATCCTTACTAGCGATTTCAATATGACTTAAATAGCGAATGGTATCCTGCTTGATGTTGTCCAAGAGTTCTTCAAATAACGCGAAGGATTCCCTTTTATACTCTTGTTTGGGGTTTTTCTGGGCATAGGCACGCAATCCAATTCCTTGCCGCAATTGGTCCATACTGGCAAGGTGCTCTTTCCAGAGATTGTCTAGCACCTGGAGCATTATCTGCCGCTCAACCTCACGCATTTGATCACCAACATGAGCATAACGCTCAACATAGGCCTCTTGGAGTTGCGCGGTGATTTGTTCCCGCAGACGACTTTCTTCTAAACGGTCATCTTCATCAAGCCACTGCTGAATAGGTAAAGATAATGAGAATTCCGAAGATAATGCCTTCTCAAGACCCTGAACATCCCACTGCTCTTCAATACTCATGGGAGGAATATGCGCACTGATACACTGTTCAGCAACATCTGCACGAACATTAGTAATAATATCTGAGATGTCATCATCTTCAAGAAGATCATTTCGCTGTTGATAAATGACCTGTCGTTGGTCATTAGCAACATCATCGTATTCAAGTAGGTGTTTGCGAATATCAAAATTGCGCCCCTCAACCTTGCGCTGGGCTTTGACAATAGCATTGTCTACCATTCGGTGTTCAATGGCCTCACCTCGTTCCATACCCATTTTTCGCATCATATTTCTTACCGTATCTGATGCAAACAAACGCATTAAAGGATCTTCTAAGGAGAGATAAAAACGCGACACACCAGGGTCACCTTGACGTCCCGAACGGCCCCTTAGCTGGTTATCAATACGACGTGACTCATGTCTTTCTGTGGCTACTATGTGCAACCCCCCTGCCTCTATAACCTTGCTATGACGTTCAGTCCAGTCCAGCTTTAATGAGGCAATTTTCTCTTCAGTCACATCTTTTTGTTTACTTAGTTGCTTTAACTCAGCGTCAAGATTGCCACCCAAAACAATGTCTGTACCACGGCCAGCCATATTAGTAGCAATGGTCACCGCCCCAGGACGTCCAGCATTGACAATAATATTTGCTTCTAACTCATGTTGCTTTGCATTAAGCACACTGTGCTTGATCTTGGCCTTTTTTAACATTCCAGAAAGTAACTCTGATGTTTCAACTGAGGCTGTACCCACAAGTACTGGGGCATCTTTGGCGACAATTTCACGTATATCTGTAATTACTGCCTCAAACTTTTCTTCCTGACTTAAAAAAACAAGATCGTTTAGATCGATTCGAGCCACATCGACATTAGTCGGAATCACCATTACCCGAAGACCATAAATCTGCTCAAATTCGTAGGCCTCAGTGTCTGCAGTACCGGTCATACCTGACAATTTATGATACAGACGAAAGTAATTCTGGAAGGTTGTGGATGCTAGTGTTTGGCTTTCTTGCTGGATCTTTAGCCCTTCTTTTGCCTCGATTGCTTGATGCAAGCCCTCTGATAATCGTCTACCGGGCATTGTTCTCCCGGTGTGCTCATCAATAAGAACTGCTTGGCCGTCCTGTAAAATGTACTCTACATCTCGAGAAAACAAGTGTTTAGCTCGCAACGCAGAGTTAACATGGTGAAGTAAACTGAGGTTATTCGCCTGATATAGACTTTGTTGTGGCTCTAAAAGTCCTTGCTTTATAAGTATCTCTTCAATTTTTTGATGTCCATCTTCAGTTAAATCAATACTTCTAGTCTTTTCATCAATAACAAAATCACCTATCACTGGTGTCTCTGACACTCCTGAGACTGGAGCCTGGATATCATCGGTGTCCTCTACGGCCTCTAAGCTGGTAACTAATCCACTCATGGTCTTGTACAATGCAGAGCTATCTTGCGCTGCTCCTGATATAACTAATGGAGTACGCGCTTCGTCAATAAGAATAGAATCAACTTCATCAACAATGGCAAAATTTAAACCTCGCTGAGATTTATCTGCCAGACGCAAGGCCATATTATCCCGAAGATAGTCAAAGCCAAATTCATTATTAGTACCGTAAGTAATATCTGCTGCATAGGCCTGCTGTCGTGAACTCGGCTGAAGGTCGCCTTGATCCTCAACGCCTAAGTAAAAGGAATTTGCTGTATCTGCACCCTGATAAGACTGAACAACTCCTACAGACATACCCAAGGCTTGGTAAAGGGGCGCCATCCACTGGGCGTCACGTCGAGCCAAATAATCGTTAACAGTGATCACATGCACACCATCGCCAGACAATGCATTGAGATAAGCGGCCAGTGTTGCCACAAGAGTTTTACCTTCTCCCGTTCTCATCTCAGCTATTTTACCTTGATGAAGCGTTAAACCGCCTATCATCTGGACATCAAAGTGCCGCATACCTAAAACTCTCTGCGAGGTTTCTCTAACTACTGCAAAAGCTTTAGGTAAAATCTGATCTAAGGTCTGACCTTCATCAAGTTGTTGGCGAAGCACAGCAGTTTGATCTTGTAATGCTGCATCATCCAAGGTTTTGAGCTCTTCTTCAAAGCGATTAATTGTAGTAACGACTTTGCGCATTTGACGCAACTCTCGATCGTTACTAGTACCAAAGAGTTTTTTGAATAGTTTGGACAACATACTATGTATTCCGTTAATAAACATTAGAGAAGTGGGTCACTAGCTAGCTACCCAGCACGAAGGAATTATTATGCTAAAGGTCTAACGGAGGGTACGGCGAATATAGGTTGCCGGGTCGACGGTACGACCGTTTTTATAGACTTCAAAATGAACATGAGGACCTGTGGATCGACCGGAGCTACCCATTTGGGCAATGACTTGCCCCTTTTTAACAATAGTTCCAAGGTCGGCAAGGTTTTTGTCATTATGCGCATAGCGAGTGACAAAACCATCGCTGTGGTTAACTTCAACCATCAACCCATAACCACCTTTTTGACCAGACCAAGTCACCACACCAGAGGCTACCGCAATAATGTCATCGCCTTTACGGCCCGCAAAATCAATACCGGCATGCCACTGATTTTTGCCATGAAAGGGGTCAACACGCATTCCATAAGACGAAGACAACCAACCTTTTTTTACCGGTCGGCCTGCCACAAACTGCTGCTCTCTCAAATTCTTATCAGAAAGCATGGTTTTTAGAATTTGTAATTGAGTCTCACGACTGCCAATAGAATCCTCTAATTTGGCAAACATCACTGACACTTTATCTTGCACATCTGCTTGTTCAGCAATTTCTACCAAAGGACCTTGAAGAGGCCCACCTAAGCCGGGGGTTGAAGAGAAATCAAATTCACCATCTTCTAAACTGGCTATCTGAGTTAATTGCTCACCTAAAGCATCAAGACGAACAAGTCGTGAGCGCAATTTGGCCAACTTCACGGTCATAGCAGACAAAGAATTGTCTAATTGTTCTCGCCCCAATGCCACATCTTGCTGCTGCAAGACAATTTGATGCTGCATTTCAACGATGCTATTGTCAAATAACAATTGCCAGCGCCCGTCGGCAATTTTTACGCCCATAATTGCCCCTGTAGCTAAGGGCAAACCCAATAACAAGACAGACAAAAGACATTTGGTCCAGCGATTAAGACCTATGGTCCTGACTTTGTCAGAATTATTATTGATGAGTATGATTTTCATTCTAAATCTTCATCTGCCTGTTAGCTTGCATATGCAAAAGAAATAGGCATATCTTCAGGGTTGTTTTCAAAAGTAACAATCTCCCAGGCATCTTTATCCGCCATAAGTGCACGTAAGGATTCATTATTCAATCCGTGTCCGGATTTGTGCGCATCATATTCTCCAATTAAGCTGTTTCCCACCACATAGAGATCGCCGATCGCATCCAAAATTTTATGTTTTACAAATTCATCGCTATAACGCAAGCCTTGTTCATTGACGATATCATCATCGTCTATACCCACCGCATTGTCTAAACTTGCTCCTCTAGCAAGGCCTATAGACTGAAGATATTCCATATCTTTGACAAACCCAAAGGTTCTTGCCCTGCTTACTTCCTTAACAAAGCTAGTACTAGAGAAATCGATAGTGGCATTTCGTGTCTGGCGACGTAAAACAGGATGGTCAAAATCGATAGAAAAATTAACCTTAAAACCGTCAAATGGTCTGAATGTTGCCACCTTATCATCTTGAGTGACAGTCACTGGTTTTTTAATCCGAATAAACTTTTTTGCAGCATCTTGTTCCAAAATGCCTGCAGACTGAAGCAAAAAGACAAAGGGCCCTGCACTGCCATCCATTATCGGAATTTCTTCAGCGGAAACATCGACGATAAGATTGTCCACACCAAGTCCAGCAAGTGCTGACATCAAGTGCTCGATAGTAGAAATACGGGTATCACCATTCACTAGAGTGGTGTGCAGGTTAGTGTCACCAACATTCTCTGGAGTAGCCATAATAGACACCATAGGCGCTAAATCAGTGCGCCGAAAGACTATGCCACTGTCAGGCTCAGCAGCATGCAGCGTCAAATAGACTTTTTCACCCGTGTGAA
Source organism: Porticoccaceae bacterium (assembly GCA_029254005.1). Lineage (GTDB taxonomy): Bacteria > Pseudomonadota > Gammaproteobacteria > Pseudomonadales > Porticoccaceae > HTCC2207. The sequence continues at coordinate 13,037 of JAQWYJ010000099.1, forward strand.
GCCCTACACCGGTGGCGCGAATGCTATTTTTTATGGTTCGCTGTTTTATCATGTCAGTTCCCAAGCGTAGATTGAGAATGGTAACAGACATGCCTCCTATCGCCAAGATTTTTGAAATCTGAGGCGAGGCGATAAGAGACTTATACCGGGCGGTTAATCCGCCTGTTTTCTTAAAAAGGCCGGCACATCCAAATAATCAAGCTCTGTATCTGCCTGTGCATCGGTTTTTCTAACAGCAGTGCCATCGGTTGAGGCTGGTCCGCGCCTAAAGCTTGTAGGCTGCTCAAGACGTCCCCAGTCAATATCACCACTGGTTTTTCTTGGTGGCTGATTCTCTACGACTACTCCTCGAGGACCCGTTTTTGCACTTGGACTACGCAGTCCTGTTGCAACTACGGTAACGCGCAATTGATCATTTAGTTCTGGATCAAACACACTACCGACGATAATGGTGGCATCTTCATCGGCAAATTCACGCACCGTATTACCAACATCTTCAAACTCTCCGAGAGTAAGATCATATCCGCTGGTGATGTTCACCAAGATACCTTTAGCGCCCTGTAAATTAACATCTTCCAAGAGAGGGCATCGAATAGCACTTTCAGCTGCGACCGAGGCACGATCTGGACCAGTTGCATCGCCAGTTCCCATCATAGCCATTCCCATTTCCGACATGACAGTTCTTACGTCAGCAAAGTCGACATTTATTAATCCATCTAAAAGAATCAGATCAGTAATGCCTTGGACCGCGCCAAACAAAACATCATTAGCATGTTTGAATGCATTGATAACTGTCATATCCTTACCCAACACCTGCAACAACTTTTCGTTGGGAACAATAATCAGCGAATCAACACGCTCTTTCAGTTGAGCAATACCTTCATCAGCAATCCCCATGCGTTTGCGGCCTTCAAAGGAAAATGGTCGCGTTACAACACCAACGGTTAAAATACCCATCTGTTTAGCAATTTCAGCAATAACAGGTGCGCCTCCTGTACCTGTGCCGCCGCCCATTCCAGCGGTTATAAAGACCATATCAGCACCTTCTAACACCTGTGCTATACGCTCTTTATCCTCCATCGCTGCTTGGCGACCAATCTCAGGGTTGGCACCTGCGCCAAGTCCTTTAGTTAGGGCTCCGCCCAGCTGAAGCACTGTTGCATTATCTAAATTATGCATCGACTGTGCATCTGTATTGGCGCATATAAAATGTACGCCATCTATATTACTCTCGATCATATGGCGAACGGCGTTACATCCACCACCACCAACACCAACCACTTTTATTTCTGCATTCTTGGGAATGCTATCGACTAACTCAAACATATTGCTCTCCTTATTTGCGCCTCACAATTAAAATAACTTACTGCCTGTAACCGACAGCTCTTAAACTCCACCTTCAAACCAATTTTTCAGTCTTGTAAACACACCACCAGACTGCTTTTGTATCAAATCACCACGACCGTATTTACTTTGCTGTTCCATTCCAAAGTGAAGCAGCCCAACCCCCGTGGAATAGATAGGATTGTTGACAATATCCGACAGACCTTTAACATTGCTGGGCGCTCCTATGCGCACTGGCATATGAAAGATCTCTTCTGCTAATTCTGTAACACCTTCCATTTTTGACGTTCCACCGGTTAAAACAATGCCCGCTGCGATTAGCTCCTCAAATCCACTACGTCGTAATTCTGCCTGCACAAGGGTGAATAGCTCGTCATACCTTGGCTCAACTACCTCAGCCAACAATTGCCGCGACATATCTCTGGCATCTCGGTCACCAACACTAGGCACCTTGACTGTTTCTTCTGGCCGTGCCAATTTTGCCAACGCACAAGCATATTTAATTTTTAGCTCTTCTGCGTGAGGCGTTGGTGTGCGCAGTGCCATGGCGATATCATTAGTGACCTGGTCGCCAGCAATAGGAATCACACCGGTATGACGAATAGCACCCTCGGTAAAAATGGCTATATCTGACGTGCCACCACCAATATCAACCAGTGCTACGCCAAGTTGTTTCTCATCTTCTGTCAAAATCGCATGACTTGAGGCTAATTGCTCAAGAACCACATCATCAACCTCTAGGCCACAGCGTCTAATGCATTTCTTAATATTCTGAGCGGCGTTAGCAGCGCAAGTCACAAGATGCACCTTGGCCTCTAAACGAACCCCTGACATACCAATTGGTTCTCTTACACCTTCTTGATCATCAATAATGAATTCTTGAGGCAATACGTGAAGGATCTCTTGATCAGCTGGGATAGCCACTGCCCTTGCTGCATCGATTACTCGCTCTACGTCTAGCGACTGCACCTCACGATCTCTTATCGCTACAATGCCATGGGAATTCAGACTGCGAATATGACTCCCTGCAATGCCAGCATAAACTGAATGAATCGAACAGCCGGCCATCAGTTCTGCTTCTTCCACGGCACGCTGGATCGAGTTGACCGTCGCTTCAATATTAACCACCACACCTTTTTTTAAACCGGATGATGCATGCATTCCAGTGCCGACAATTTCTAGGTCCCCACTGCTGTTGATAGAACCTACAATGGCAACCACTTTAGAGGTGCCTATATCAAGGGCAACAACCATATTTTCTTCGTTTGAATTAGTCATTTTCTCGTCCTTTCCCATCAACATTTACGTTTTTTCGGAATTTGTAGTTATTTGGTTGATCTTACTGGTAGCAGTGATCTTTTGATCTTTCCAGGACACTGCTAGGCCATTGGGATAACGTAAATCAATAGCACTTATGGTGTCACTTTGTGTCTCTAAGCCTGACCGCCATACAATGGCTAGCCGACGCATCTTTTCAACAATATTGCCACGACCCAAAACTATTCTGAGTCCACTTTTAGTATCAATCCGCCATGCACCAACTGCATCTCGCTGTAACTCAGCCAACTTTAAATCTACAGGAAGTAACAATTCAGAAATTAATTGATACTGCTCTACCATATCCTGAGAACTTCCATAATCTGCTTCTAATACCGGTAAAGAATGTAGCCTGCTGTTCTCAGGAAGAGTCAGTTGATCACCCAACTTGTTGAGAAATCCGTCTCGACCCCACCGTGCAATTGGCACTTCCTCAAGCACTTCGACTTGCAAGGTTGACGGCCATTCTCGCCTAACACTGACCTGATGAATCCAAGGATGTTGCTGTAACTCTTGTCGAAGCTCATGCAGATTCATGCTGAGAAACCCTCCGTCTATTTGCTGTTGTACCAAGTCTGCCAATTCAGACTCTTGAAGATGAATAAACTCACCTCCAATAGCGACCCTTGTAAGTGGGGTGTCAATTTGCTTATAAATAAAATCAGCGCCATAAAGCGTGGCTACAAATACCATCACCATAAGCAGACGCAAAAACTTTTCTGTAAGGTCGCCTATGATCCCAGTTTCTTTCTGTGGATGACGATTTGCGCCTCTTATCATCTTTTTATTCATCGCAGGAGGCCTTTAATATTTCAAACACCAACTGATCAAAATCTAAACCCACTGCAGCAGCCGCCATAGGCACCAAACTGTGGCTTGTCATTCCGGGAACCGTATTCACCTCTAACAATTGAAATTGACCCATCTCATCTGTCATTATGTCAACTCGACCCCAGCCCTCGCACCCCAGACTTCTAAATGCAGCAAGTGAAATCTGCTGTATCTCTTGTTCGCGCTCGGCCGAGAGTCCACTGGGGCAAAAGTATGACGTTTCATCAGAGTAATATTTTGCGTCATAGTCATAAAATTCGTGATCGGCACTGATGCGTATAGACGGTAAAACACGGCCATTGAGAATAGCGACGGTATATTCATTACCCTCTAAGAGAGGTTCAGCAATAATAGTAGTATCAAACTCTGCGGCTATTGCCCAAGCTTCCTGGAGTTGCAGAGGAGTGGTAACACGGCTCATTCCAATACTGGAACCCTCTGATGCCGGCTTGACCATACTTTTTCCACCCAAAGCATGCAGGGTTTTAACCCAGTCGGTATCTTTGTTAAGCACAACAAATTGACTTGTAGGTAAACCTATCTCTTGCCAAAGCTCTTTGCTTCGCTTTTTATCCATAGCAAGTGCTGAAGATGCAACACCACTACCGGTATAGGGTATCTTTAAATCATCTAAAACGCTTTGCACAGTGCCGTCCTCGCCTCCAGGGCCATGCAAAGCGATGAATATACGTTCCACCTGAAGCCCTTCTAGCTGTTGGCTAATATCATCGCCAACATCAATGAGATGCGCACTAATACCAAGATTGGTCAAAGCTTGGTAGACAGCAGTTCCAGTCATCAATGAAATCTGACGCTCAGCGGATGTACCACCATATAAAACGCCCACAGAGCCATACTGTCTAACCGTCTTTGTTAGAGTTGATTTAATCGTCATGACTGAACCCGACCCAGCCTACTATCAGCCAATAAAGCTACTAATTTAGTGACACTTCCTGCCCCTTGAGTCAAAACCAAATCATCTGCCAAAACCAGTCCACCTATTACCGAGGGAACCTCTTCTAAATGAGCTACATGAATAGGCTCAACCAAACCCTTTTGTCGAATACTGTGACAAAGATTTAGGCTACTTGCTCCTGCAATAGGGGGTTCACCTGCTGTATACACATCCAAAATAATGAGCACATCAACCTGGGACAGCACTTCAACAAAGTCATTAAAAAGATCTCGAGTCCGAGTATAGCGATGTGGCTGAAAAGCCATTACCAAGCGCTTAGAGGGCCATCCAGCGCGAACCGCATCAATAGTAGCCTTAACTTCGGTAGGATGATGTCCGTAATCATCCACTAGTAAGGCGTGGCCTTCGTCAATTGGGTATTTGCCAATCATTTCAAATCTACGACCGACACCAGAGAATTCTCGAAGACCGTCGATAATGGCAGCATCTGGTATACCCTCGTCGCATGCCACTGCGACTGCTGCTGCAGCATTAAGCGCATTGTGACGTCCGGGAATATTCAACGTGATAGAGAGTGGTGCCAAATTGTCTGGACGATCAATTACAAATTGCGACTGCTGCGCTTTACTGGTAAAACTATGAATTTGATACGCCGCTCCTTCTCCAAAACCATAACTAAGAATTGGACGGCCAACTGCAGTCAACAAACTTTTGATCACCTGATCATCGGTGCATAGCACTGCTAGGCCATAGAACGGCAAATTATGTAAGAATTGTAAAAAGGTCTCTTTTAATCGACCAAAGTCGAAGCCGTAGGTCTCCATATGATCGGCTTCTATATTTGTCACCACAGACACCATAGGTTGTAGATGCAAAAATGATGCGTCACTCTCATCCGCCTCGGCAATTAAATAACGTCCGTTACCTAATTGCGCATTGGTACCAGCACTGTTCACTCTGCCGCCCACTATAAAAGTGGGATCACGCCTATCAGCAGCAAAAATAGCTGCAATTAAGCTAGTAGTGGTGGTTTTACCATGAGTCCCAGCCACCGCAATTCCATGGCGATAACGCATTAACTCAGCGAGCATTTCGGCACGACGTATGACAGGAATACCTCGTTCGATAGCAGCAGATATCTCTAAGTTATCAAAAGTAACTGCTGAAGATTTCACCACAACATCAGCACCATCAACATTATCTTTGCTATGACCTTTGAAAAGAGTTGCACCAGCAACTTGAAGCAGTCTTGTACTTGCATTTATAGCCAGATCAGAACCAGAAATTTCATAGCCTTGATTTAGCAGCACTTCGGCAATACCGCACATGCCACTACCACCAATACCTACAAAGTGAATTCGGCGGATACGTCGCATTTCAGGAACAAAAAACTCGGAGTTAACCACCATTGGCTACCTCCAAGCAGATCTTAGCCACATGCTCAGCAGCTAGATTCTTAGCCAGAGATCTTGCGTTTAGTGCCATAGAGAGCCTCTTTTGAGGACTTTTTATCTTTGCTAAAATAATCTCAGACAATATTTTTGCATCAACGACGTTTTGCGCGATCATATCGGCAGCGTTATTATCCACTAACAACTGACCATTGGCGGTCTGATGGTTATCAATAGCGAAGGGAAAGGGTATCAACAAGGCACCCACACCTGCAGAGGTTAGTTCAGCGACAGTTAGGGCACCTGCGCGACAGATCACAAAATCTGCCCATCCATAAGCAGTATCCATTGCTTCAATAAAGGGAATAACCCTAAGATTATCTGTATCAGTATCAAATCCTGCTGCAACATACTGATCTTGAGTTGTTTTTACATGACGCTTACCAGTTTGATGCAACACTGTGGGCATCAGGTCCTTTGGTAAGTTGGCCAATGCTTCTGGCACCAGCGTATTAATCGCTAAGGCACCGCGGCTACCACCTAAAATGAGCAGGCGCATAGGCCCTTTGCGGTCAGCCAATCTAATTTCCGGTGAGGATATATTTGCAATCTCTGGTCTTACCGGATTACCACACCACTCTCCCCTTGAGTGGGCATTAGGAAAACCTTGCATAATCCGTCTGGCAAACAATGCACTCAGTCGGTTGGTCGTACCCGCCACAGCGTTTTGTTCATGAATCACAACTGGAATTCGCTTGAGCCAAGCGGCAACTGCACCAGGTCCAGATGCAAATCCACCCATACCCAAGACTACCTGTGGTTTAAATGCCGACAAAACACGAGACGCCTGATATACCGACCGTAGCAAAAAGAATGGCGTTTTTAATAACACACCTAAGCCTCGACCACGGATACCTTCTACGGTTAGATAATGCAAATCAATATTTTGCTTGGGCACTATTTCTGACTCAATGCCTTTGCGCGTTCCCATCCATGCAATCGCAGCATTTTCAGCACATAAATGCTCAGCCACAGCCAGTGCTGGAAATACGTGACCACCAGTACCTCCAGCCATAATCATCACTCTGATCTGCTTAGCGTCGGCCATTTAAGATCCTCCGCGTATCCGAGTCTGTTTCTTTTAGATCATGAGCAAAGCGCAGTACCATCCCAATCATGGCACAAGAGACAAGTAGACTACTGCCACCATAACTAACAAAAGGAAGCGTCAAACCCTTAGTAGGAAGAAGGCCTGCATTCACACCTATGTTAATAAAAGTCTGGCCGCTTATAAGCAAACCAAAACCAATTAAAACAAAGGCGGCATACCAAGAATCCTGACTGATAGCTTGTCGACTCAACGCAAAGATACGCAGAATCATCAAACAGTAAAGTCCAATAAGACCAATAACGCCCAAGAAACCAAATTCCTCAGCGAAAATGGCGAATACAAAATCAGTATGCGCCTCAGGCAAGTACAACATTTTTTGTACTGACTGCCCAAGACCAACACCAAACCATTCGCCTCTGCCAAAGGCAATTAACGATTGAGTCAACTGGTAACCACTATTAAATTGGTCAGACCAAGGATCTAAATACGCGGTTATGCGCGCCATTCGATAAGGTGATGAATCTTTCAACCACCATAGAGCGGCAGCACAGATGGCAATGAGAAAAACATATTGTCGCAACTTGGCGCCGCCAAGAAACAGCATTGCCATAAAAGTGCCACTTACGACCACTACAGAACCAAAATCAGGTTCCCGTATTAATAGACCGCAGAGCACAACCAAAAGTAGCACCAGTCGGACAAAGTGCCGCCAGTCTTGAGCCAATTCTGCACGATAGTAATCCAAATAAGTGGCTAGGAAAACGACAGTAGCCACTTTGACCAACTCTGACACTTGAAGAGTGAAACCACCCACTGCAAGCCATCGCCGACTACCATTTAATTCCCGTCCAACTCCTGGAATTAAAACCATTACTAATAGCACCAAAGATATAAAGATCCACAGACGTGAATATTTAGACCAAAAAGTGGCTGGCACAAAAAACGTAGTGGCCATTGCTAGGGCAGCTATCACTAGATATGCCAAGTGACGTTTAAAGAAGAACAAGTCATCTCCTAACCTATGATCGCCAAAACTAAACGAGGCTGAGCTAATCATTACAAAACCAATTGATAGTAAGGCCATTACTGGAATCAGTAACGACATGTCTACATACCACTGCCGATGATTTTGCTTAGAAAGAGATAGAGGAATACTTATCAGCATAAAGCCCCCCCACCACTAACAGACGTTAAAACTGCCTGCTGAAAACATCTTCCACGCTCTTCAAAGCCAGAGAATAGATCAAAACTTGCACAGGCTGGAGAGAACAGTACTATATCGCCTGCAACGGCTTGCTGCTTTGCAAGATCAACGGCGGCCAGCAAAGAATCAACGTGGGAAGTATGTGTCCATGGATTTAACGACTTCTCAATCAGCATGGCATCCTCACCAAATAGGATACCGTGTTTCACGAATCGATTAGCAACATCACTCAAATCACTAAAGTTTTGGCCTTTGCCTTGGCCCCCAGCGATTAATACAACATTTTTGCTATTCTCAGCACCAAAACTTTCTATCGCAGCAACAGTGGCTCCAACATTAGTACCCTTGGAGTCATCAATAAATAAGATATCACCTATAGTAGCTACAGCCTGACAACGATGTGCAAGACCCGTATAAATGCCCAACACCTTTATCATTGCCGACAGTGGCAAATCTAACGCAGTACCAATAGCCAATGCCGCTAGAGCATTAGCCATATTGTGTCGACCCTTCATTGCGATATCATCACTCTTAATAAGGAACTCAGAACCACAACAGAGGTAATCATCACCATTAGCGCGTTTAAGACCAAAATGGTCGTCTCTAGGTTCATCTAATCCAAAGGTAATCTGTTTGATTACCTGTTGATTGATATGTCTAGGGGTAAGTGCAGTCAAACCGTCCTGACGATTAGTCACGGACACCGAGGCACCAGAGAAAACCTTATGTTTTATGCTAGTGTAGTTGGCAATAGTCTCATGGCGATCCATATGATCGGGGCTAACATTTAACAAACACGCTATGGCACCCTGACTTGGAATCATCAGTTCCAATTGAAAACTGGACAGTTCGAGTACATATAACTCTCGACCTTTATCAAGCAGATCAAGCATAGGGACACCCAGATTTCCACCTACACCTGCATTTAATTCTGAGTGAAGCGCCATATCACCAACTAAACTTGTGACAGTGCTCTTACCATTGGAACCTGTAATCAAGACCACAGGAGCCTCCACCGCGCTAAGAAACAAGGCAAGATCACCGACTATTTCAATTCCTAAGGCTTGAGCTTCTTGCAATATCGACTCTTTAAGAGAGATGCCAGGGCTTAGAATGATCAGATCAATATTGCTCAAAACAGCCGAATTAAAAGAGCCCAAAAAGATCTCGACACTGGGATAACTCAACCTGACCTTAGCCAATGATGCGGGCTTATCTCGACTATCAACAAAGACAAAAGAAATATCTGAGGATGCCAAAAATCTAGCGACAGAAAGACCTGTGGCACCCATGCCAAAGATAGCTATTCTGCGATTTTTAAGATTTTCTCTGTGCATTCTCTGTACTCTGATCTATCTAATTTTCAATGTTGCTAGGCCAATTAAGACCAGCACAACAGTAACAATCCAAAAGCGCACAATAACTCGCGGTTCAGGCCATCCTTTGAGCTCAAAGTGATGATGGATTGGGGCCATCCTAAAAATACGCTTGCCGGTCAATTTAAAGGAAGCAACCTGTAAGATGACAGAGAGGGTCTCTATCACAAAAACTCCACCCATAATCACTAAAACTAATTCTTGACGAACAATCACAGCCATTATTCCAAGTGCCGCACCAAGTGCTAGAGAGCCTATATCACCCATAAAAACCATTGCCGGATAGGTGTTAAACCAAAGGAAACCTAATCCAGCACCACACAGCGCTGCAGAAATAATTAACAACTCACCAGCACCACTGATAAAGGGAATATGCAGATAACTGGCAAACTGATAATTGCCGGTGAGGTAAGCGATAATCCCCAAAGCGCCACTTACCATGACGGCAGGTAAGATGGCTAAACCATCAAGACCATCAGTAAGATTCACGGCATTACTGGTGCCAACAATGACAAAATATGTCAAAAGGATATAGGCTGGACCCATCTGCAAGGCAATATCTTTGAAAAACGGTACAATTAACTCAGTTTCCGCAGGTACTTGAGCTGTATAGTAGAGTGCACTGGCCGCTGTTAGGCCAAATAGAGACTGCCAAAGGTACTTCCACCGTGCCGTTAAGCCTCGCGGATTTTTTTCCACCACCTTGCGGTAATCATCTACCCATCCCACCAAGCCAAACGCAAAGGTAGTGCCAAGAACAATCCATACATAACGATTACCTAAATCTGCCCAAAGCAAAATACTGACAAACATGGCTAATAAAATTAAGGCGCCGCCCATAGTTGGAGTCCCGGTCTTTTTAAGATGGGACTGAGGGCCGTCAGTTCGAATAGCTTGACCTATTTGAAGATCATTAAGTTTTTGAATAACCCATGGGCCAATCACCCAACTAATAATTAAGGCCGTTATAACCGCCAAAATACCGCGTAAGGTGAGATATTGAACAACCGAAAAAGGGCTATAAAAATTACTCAAATAATCCGCCAACAAAACTAACATAGGGCCTTATCTCCATTAATCAATCCGTTGACAACGAACTCCATATTAGCGCTTCGCGATCCCTTAATTAAAACCGTCAAGCTATCTCCATTGGAGGCAAATTTTTCCACCTGCTGAACTAGAGACATCAATAAAGTATTTTTATCTGAAAAGTGTGACCCACCAAATTCAGCACAGGCGTGCTGGCTAGCCGAGCCGACGGTGTAAAGAGTATTTACACCTGATTTTTTAGCGTACTGACCGACCTGTTGATGCATGGCTACAGACTGTTCACCTAGCTCACCCATATCACCCATTACCAAAATACGATGACTCTTCGCACACGCGAGAACATCGATAGCAGCCTTAAATGAGTCCAGATTGGCATTGTAGGTGTCATCAATAAGCTTAAAGTTCTCAGAGATCTTGTATTGCTGCAGACGACCATTAATATCGCGCAATTGCTCCAAACCGTTCACAATCTGAGCAATGTTGATTCCAACGGCATAGGCACAGGCAGCCGCCGCTAAACTGTTGCTTACCGAATGTCTTCCGGGAATTTTTAGCGTTACTGGGGATTTTTCGCAAGCACTCTTATCTAATGGTGTAATAACAAGCTTAAAACAAAAATACCCGTCTCCATTGTCATAGATATCTTCGGCAAAAATATTGGCTGCAGCGTCGCTAACTGAAAAACTCAGGTATGATCGGTCACCAATGATTGACAGCCATTTGTCCACCCAAGGCTGATCAATATTAACCACCGCAATTCCTGCAGGCCCCAAACAGGCATAGATCTCTGCTTTAGCATCAGCAATGGCCTCTAAACTGCCAAATCCTTCAATATGTGCACTTTGTGCGTTATTCACTAGAGCAACATCGGGCTTGGCCACAGAGCACAGGTAATCAATTTCACCCACAGCGCTAGCACCCATTTCAATCACTGCTATATCAGCGCGTTGATCTATCTCCAACAAGGTCAAAGGCACGCCATAATGATTATTTAGATTGCCGCTGGTTGCATGTACTCTATGAGTCTGAGACAAAATCATAGCAATCGCATCTTTTACCGAGGTCTTACCCGAACTCCCTGTGAGCGCGATAAGCGAACCAAGAAATTGATCTCGTCGATACCTAGCAATATCACCAAGAGCTTTAGTAGTATCCTGAACTACCCACTGAGGTATATTTAAAGTATCGGCATACTTTGAAACAACTGCACCAGACGCTACATCACTGAGATTATTCAAAAACGTATGGCCATCAAAGTTATCACCCTCAATGGCTACAAATAAATCACCCGGCTTTATAGATCGGCTGTCAATTGAAACAGCAGAAAATCCCATTCCGGGATTTACTAAAGTCCCTCCATATAGTGCAGCCAATTCTGTAAGATTCATAGAGAGCATCAATTAAGTACTCCAAACGAATTACCGCTATCAACCATTGACAGCGCTAGCTGCGCTTCTAATTGATCGCTAAATGGAAACCTTTCATTACCAATGATTTGATAATTTTCATGGCCTTTCCCAGCAATTAAAACAATATCATCTTGCGCCGCCTTAGTTATTGCTAGATTTATTGCTACGCGACGATCCTGTTCAAGGTTAATTTTACCGACGGTGCCAGAAACAATGTTGTCAATGATTTTACTTGGAGCTTCAGTACGAGGATTATCAGAAGTGACTATGATTTGATCAGCACTTTTAGACGCTACTGCACCCATTTCCTTGCGCTTGCCAGTATCGCGATCACCCCCGCACCCGAACACCACCCAGAGCTGCCCTTTGCAATGTAAACGAAGTGCATGAAGTGCTTTATCTAAAGCATCTGGAGTGTGGGCATAATCAACAATAACTGCAGGCCCCTTATTACTACTAACCATTTCCATACGACCCACAACAGGCTTAAGTTGCGGCAGTAGCGCTAATATTTTAGTGAAATTTTTGTATTCTGATCCAGATGCCTGAAGTACAGCTGCTGCTATTATCGCAAGTAAATTACTTAAATTGAACTTACCTAAAAGATTCGAGCTAACTTGACCAGAACCCCAAGGGGTTTGAATCAAGGCACTGATACCTCTGGGCGTGAGCGATATTTTGCGACAATAAATATCTGCAGTAATATTCTCTAGGCTAAATGTCACTGCTCTTATTGCAGGATCCAATCTTAATAAGATCGACTTTCCAACACTATCATCAATATTAATAACCGCATTTTTCACGCCATGCATACTAAATAAGGAACGCTTAGCAGCCGCATAAGTTTCCAGATCACCATGATAATCAAGATGATCTCTACTCAAATTGGTAAATATCGCTGTATCAATTAGCAGCCCCGCAATACGCCCTTGTGCAAGTGCATGAGAAGATGCCTCAAGCGCCACTTCATTGCAGCCCTTTGATTCAAGATCAGCAAGAATTCTCTGCAAAGAGATGGCATCGGGCGTTGTCAGAGGCGATTTTAGCGATGGCTGATCGGATTCTACTGACAGGCTAACATTAGGCTTATTAGCAACGCCATGACCCAAGGTACCCACAAAACCAGATTCGCCTGCCTCTGCTGACAGAACGGTTTTTAAGCGAGAAGATATATCAGCATACAGCTGCGCACAGGTAGTTTTACCATTAGTACCAGTAACAGCTACAAGCCTCAATCGATGAGAAGGATTGTCATAAAATTTTCCAGCAATTGAAGACAACGATAAACGCAAGGAATGCACACCTACGATAGGGATCAATCGCAGATCGGTCTGATCAGAAAGGTAGGTGCTGACACTGTTAATATCGGCAAAATCGACCAATATTGCGGCTGCTCCTAATTCAATAGCTTGAGGAATATAGTCCAATCCATTTTCCGTTAGACCTTTCAGCGCAACAAAAACATAACCCGGTGCTACATCGTGACTATTACTGGCAATCCCTGACACCAATACCGAGGGGCAAATTTTGGTGTGGCGCTGATCAGCAAGTAAAGTAGCCAACGTCATTGACGTTTTAGTCAGCTCTACTGTCATGAGTCACCTCGCTTGGTGGCGAGAGACGACGTCGTAGCAAGCGTTGGACTTTCATCAATTCGATCGGGTGTAACTTGCATTAAACGGAGGGCATTACCCGTCACCTCAGAAAAAACTGGTGCAGCAACGAGCCCTCCAAAATAATCCCCATCACTGGGCTCATCAATCACCACGACAGTAACTAACCTAGGATCATCAACTGGCGAAAGTCCAGCGAAAGCAGACATGTAACGATTTTCATCATAACCGCCACCACGCTTAACCTTGTGCAATGTACCGGTCTTGCCACCCACTGAATAACCATCAATCATGGCTCGTTTTCCCGTGCCTTTGGCGCCACTGGCAGCTAGCAACATTAATTTGATTTGTTTTGATATCTCAATATCAATGACACGTTCACTCTCAGGGGCAGAATCAAGTGCCACCAAGGACACCTCTTTGCGTACACCGTTGTTAGCTAATACAGCATATGCTCTTGCCAACTGAAGGGGAGAAACATTCAAGCCGTAGCCAAACGCGAAAGTTGCTTGCGTGACAGGATCCCATGTTTGATAAGCGGGCAAGCTACCCATGGTCTCACCAGGAAAACCACTGCCTATGACTTCACCAAAGCCAACTCTTTGAAAAAGATCACGAGTGGACTGGGGATCTAGAGCCAATGCAATTTTGGTTGTACCGACTTGACTTGATTTAATTAAAATTCCAGCTAAGTCCAATTGACCATAATTTACAGGATCAACAAAGGTTTTATAATCTACCTTAAAGTAACCTGGACTAGTTTCAACGAGGCTCTCAGCCGAGAACCGACCACTCTCTAAAGCGGCCAGCAAAGTAAAAGGCTTCACAGTAGAGCCAGGCTCCATAAGGTCGGTCATAGCGCGATTGCGAACAGCACTCTGAGTTAAGTTGACCCTATCATTTGGATTAAATGATGGCTGATTAACCATAGCCAATACTTCACCGGATTGGACATCAAGTACTACGATAGAGCCTGACTTGGCATTATGCTTTTGCACAGCTTTTTTCAACGCCCTGTAAGCCGCATATTGAACACGCAAATCTATGCTCAGTCGCAACTCCTCCCCTGGTCTAGCAGGCTTGATTAAAGAAATATCATTAATCACTCTTCCAGCTCGGTCTTTTACCACCTTTTTTGCACCAGATTCACCCGTCAACCAGGTGTCATAGGCAAGCTCTATGCCCTCCTGACCATTATCATTAATATCGGTGACACCCACTAATTGCGCAGTAACTTCACCCGCAGGGTAAAATCGCTTGTATTCTCTCTCGACCGAAACACCAGCAATATTTAAATCTAAAATGCGCTCTGCCCTGTCAATGGGCAACTGTCTGGCAAGATACATAAATGACTTATGACGGTATCGACTTAAACGACTCTTTAACTGACTCTCGACCAACCCCATTTCGTCAGATAGTCGCTCTATATCTTCTTCTTGGATTAGCTGAGGATTGACAAACACCGCTGCAACAGGCGTGCTAACGGCTAGAGGTTGGCCATTTCTGTCGGTAATAACACCCCTATAAGCAGGAATCACCACCGTTCGAATAGATCTGTTATCGCCCTGCGATTGTAAAAAATCAACCCCGCGCGCCTCACTGGGCAGAATTTGCAACTGCGCTATTTTGCCTAAAAGCATTAGTGGCAGGGAGGCCAAAAACAACATTACTGAGTAGTAACGCCATCGCGGTATAACTGCTTTTACCGATTTTTTGGCCACGTTTTCACTCTACCTTTTAATAACTTACCTAATATTTAATACATCTACTACAGTGGGTTACCGACTGCTTCTCACAATTACAATCTCACTTGATAGCGGATTGTGCATATTGAATTTATCAATAGCGGAGGTCTCAATGCGCTGCAGAGAACCCCAAGCACTTTGCTCCAAAAGATAACGCCCATAATCAACTTGCAGTTGATTTGATTTAGCCTCTAAGATAACTAGCTCTGCATAACGCTCTCTACAAAGATGGCTCACATAGGCCACTGATATTGCCGTCATAACAACTGCGACCCAGAGCACTAAAATCTGTATGGGGGTAGAAAGAAAGTCAGAGGGTTCAGAATAAGTCATATCAAGCGATCCTCTCCGCTATGCGCATAACGGCACTACGAGATCTAATATTACTGTCCACCTCAAGAGTAGATGGCTTAACCGCTTTACCTACTTTTTTTAATCTAACACCACGATCAACATCCTTAATGGGAAGATGTTTGGGCAACTTAATACCTCGTTCTTGATCACGAATAAAGCGTTTGACGCGCCGATCCTCTAAAGAATGAAAGCTAATAACTACTAGTCGACCGCCAATCTTTAATAGATCAATAACCTGACCTAAAACTACATCTAGATCTTCAAGTTCGCGATTTATAAAGATTCGAATTGCCTGAAAAGCTTTGGTGGCAGGATGACGCCCCCGCTCCCATGCAGGATGCGCCGCAGAAAGTATTGATGCCAACTGAACGGTGCTAGTAATGGGCTGTTTGGCCCTTTCTTGCACAATAGCCGATGCCATTCGTCGGGCGAACCTTTCCTCACCATAGTCTTTAATAACTCTTGCAATATCACCCTCAGACGCATCCGCCAACCACTGCGCGGCAGATAGCCCTTTAGAGGTATCCATACGCATATCCAAGGGGCCGTCGCGCATAAAACTAAAACCCCTGTCAGCTTCATCTAACTGCGGCGAGGAGACCCCCAGATCCAGCAAGATACCAGAGACTTTACCCTTAAAACCGGCAGCCTCGACAAAACCAGCTAAATCTGCAAAACTACCATGGATAAGTCGCAAACGATCCTCTCCTGCAAAGCGATCATTGCCTGATTGAATTGCCTGAGGGTCTTTATCGACAGCTAAAATAGATCCTTGCTCTGACAACTGGGCTAGCAGCTTAGCACTGTGACCTCCACGACCAAACGTTGCGTCCACATAGAAGCCGTCAGCATCTACAACTAATGCATCAATCGCTTCTTGCAACAATACTGTTATATGCTCAACCACAAAACCCCCCATCTTTTACCAAGATAGATTCTTTAGCGCATCTGACATACTTTCTCGATTACTCAGCATGCCTCTGTAATTTTCTTGTGATTTTTCTCGCTCAATATTCCAGTTGTCCTCAGCCCAAATCTCTAGCCTTTGAGTCCGACCAACCAAAATAAGTTTTTTGTCAATTTGAGCGTAATCTCTGAGCTCTGATGGAATTAATATACGGCCACTACCATCAAGCTGGGCATCCTTAGCCTGACCTACAACAAAGCGACTGAGCATCTCGCCAAGATCATCGAGCGCTGGCAAAGCAGCCACTTTTTCTTCAAATTTTTTCCACTCAGGCAATGGCGATAAAGTTAAGCAGGTTGATTTCATGTCAATTGTAATCACTAGCTCCCCACCACAAATCTCAGACAACAAGCGACGATAGCGGGTCGGAATTGCCATTCGACCTTTCGCATCCATATTAATTGGATCGCTACCTCTAAACATTTTCACCCTTTCTTAATTATTGATGTGCTTTAAAGCCACTTTTCACCACTTTTTCCCATATGCCCACACTATTGCCGCACAGGATGAATGTCAAGCGCTAAAGAATGATAAAAATTCAATAAAATCAGTGAGTTCCGGCGATATCTATATTCCCCGCCAAAGACTCAGGGAAGGTTGTATTTTTTAACAATATAAAACAGAAAAGTACCACGATAAGTTAAAGTAACTTCTAGCTTGTGGGTTTTTAGGACGTTTTTGATCTAAAAAAATTTATTTATATATCAGTTTTTCGCGTTCATGCCAAAAAACCAAAAAGGCTAGTAGGTATCTACTAGCCTTTTTTATAGCAATTTATGAGTTGACCGATAAGCCGGGTTCTGTCGTGGACAATCATTCATCTGGGACAAGTGTCACCACTTGCCTCAAGCAACCTACCCGTTCCCAACGCGGGCCGCGCCATATGGAAACCTATTTGGTCTTGCTCCGAGTGGGGTTTACCCTGCCACTATTGTTGCCAATAGCGCGGTGCGCTCTTACCGCACCCTTTCACCCTTACCTGTGTTCGCGAACGAACCATCGGCGGTCTTCTCTCTGCTGCACTGGCCGTAGGCTTTCGCCTCCCAGGTGTTACCTGGCAC
>JAQWYJ010000102.1 GCA_029254005.1 Porticoccaceae bacterium
AAGAAAGCCTATGTACGTTTGGCGGAAGGTCAAGATATTGACTTTTCAGTAGCGGAGTAAGGGGTTAGTCATGGCAGTTATTAAAAGAAAACCAACCTCGCCAGGTCGGCGCTTTGTTGTCAGCGTAGTCACTCCTGATTTACATAAGGGAGCGCCGCATGCTCCTTTGTTAGCGCCGAAGAAGCGGTCGGGTGGTCGTAATAGTAGCGGTCGAATTACGGTTCGGCACATTGGTGGTGGTCACAAGCAGCACTATCGCATTATAGACTTCAAGCGTAACAAGGACGGTATTCCGGCGAAAGTTGAGCGGTTAGAGTACGATCCAAACCGCACTGCGCATATCGCTCTATTATGTTATGCCGATGGTGAGAGACGCTATATCATTGCCCCTAAGGGTGTTTCCGCCGGTGATACCTTGGTATCTGGCGAGAATGCTCCTATAAAAGTTGGTAACAGTTTGCCTCTTCGAAAGATGCCTGTTGGCTCTGTTGTTCACTGTGTTGAAATGAAGGTTGGCAAAGGCGCTCAGATAGCGCGGAGTGCAGCTGCTTCGGTTCAACTAGTTGCAAGAGAGGGTGCTTATGCGACTGTGCGGTTGCGTAGTGGCGAGATGCGTCGTCTACCGATTGATTGCCGCGCTACTCTGGGCGAGGTGTGTAACAGTGAGCACAGCCTTCGTTCTTTAGGTAAGGCAGGAGCTGCGCGTTGGCGTGGTGTTCGCCCAACCGTTCGAGGCGTTGCCATGAACCCAGTGGATCATCCACATGGTGGTGGTGAGGGTAGAACATCAGGTGGCCGTCATCCTGTGTCACCTTGGGGAATGCCCACTAAGGGTTATAAGACGCGGAAAAATAAGCGTACTGATAAATACATTATTCGTCGTCGCAAATAAGCGTTGACTAACATTTAAAAGAGGATAGCAAACGTGCCACGCTCTCTAAAGAAAGGCCCATTTATTGATCTGCATCTTGCCAAGAAGATTGAGGTTGCAGTCGCTAATAATGAGCGCAGACCGATTAAAACTTGGTCGCGTCGTTCAATGATCTTGCCGGATATGGTTGGCTTGACTATTGCAATCCATAATGGCCGTCAGCACATACCCGTGACGATCAATGAAGAGATGGTAGGTCACAAATTGGGTGAATTTTCCCCAACACGTACTTATCGTGGTCACGTCGCGGACAAAAAAGCTAAGCGATAAGCTTAGTTTTGATTGAAAGAGGTAGTTAACTGTGGAAGTAACAGCAAAGTTAAAAGGCGCTAGATTGTCGGCTCAAAAGGCTAGGCTAGTGGCTGATCAGATTCGCGGTAAGTCCGTCGAGTCGGCTCTAGAGATACTGCAATTTAGCACCAAGAAGGGTGCAGATATTATTAAAAAGGTGGTTGAGTCAGCTATTGCAAATGCTGAGCATAATGATGGAGCAGATGTCGACGAGTTGAGAGTGTCAACTATATTTGTTGATGAAGGAATGACCATGAAGCGCATCAAGCCACGTGCTAAGGGTCGTGCCGATAGAATTTTTAAACGCAGCTGTCATATAACTGTAAAAGTCGCTGAAAAGTAGAATTAGGTTCAGGAGACCACGTAATGGGTCAAAAAGTACATCCAACCGGTATACGACTGGGTATAGTAAAGAAGCATAGCTCTACTTGGTATGCTGGCAATAAAGACTATGCTGATAAGCTTAACCAAGATCTTGCGGTAAGAGCATTTATACAGAAAAAGCTCTCGCACGCTTCGGTTAGTCGTATTGATATTGAGCGTCCGTCGGACAGTGCTCGTATCACTATCCATACGGCACGCCCCGGTATCGTTATTGGCAAGAAAGGCGAAGATGTTGAGCGGTTGCGCAATGACATTGGTAAAGTCATGGGCTGTTCTGTGAATATTAATATTGAAGAGATTCGCAAGCCTGATCTTGATGCTTCTCTTGTTGGACAGAACGTTGCTCAGCAGCTTGAGCGTCGAGTTATGTTTCGTCGAGCGATGAAAAGAGCAGTTCAAAATGCCATGCGCGGTGGCGCTCTTGGTGTAAAGATCCAAGTCGGTGGTCGTTTAGGCGGTGCTGAGATTGCTCGGTCAGAGTGGTATAGAGAAGGGCGAGTTCCACTTCATACATTGCGTGCTGATATTGATTATTCGGCAGCTGAAGCCAATACCACTTACGGGATTATTGGTGTAAAGGTCTGGATCTTCAAGGGTGAAGTTCTAGGTGGTGAGGTAGCTGTAGAGGCTCCTGCTAAAGAAAAACGAAACAAGAATTAAGCGATAAGGGTAAAGCGAGATGCTGCAACCAAAACGTACAAAATTCCGCAAAATGCACAAAGGTCGTAATCGTGGTCTTGCACAGCGCGGTAGTAAAGTCAGCTTCGGAGAGTTCGGCCTCAAAGCTTCTGGGCGTGGTCGTTTGACAGCGCGCCAAATAGAGGCGGCTCGGCGTGCTATGACCCGCCATATTAAGCGTGGCGGAAAGATTTGGATCCGTGTGTTTCCTGATAAGCCGATAACTAATAAGCCCCTTGAAGTTCGAATGGGTAAAGGGAAGGGAAATGTTGAGTACTGGGTTGCACTGATTCAGCCTGGAAAAGTGCTCTATGAGATGGAAGGTGTAAGCGAAGAGTTGGCTCGCGAAGCGTTTGCTTTAGCTGCAGCGAAGCTACCAATAGCAACTACTTTTGTTAAGCGGACGGTGATGTAGCCATGAAAGCAAGTGAATTACGTGAAAAGTCGGTTGAAGAATTGCAAGCAGCATTGGGAGATGAGTTGAAGCAACAGTTTAAGTTGCGGATGCAGTTGTCGACTGGGCAGCTCAATGAAAGCCACTTGGTGAAAATGACGCGAAAAAACATTGCTCGTATCAAGACCGCCATGAATGAGAAGGCCGGAGACTAGTTATGACAGATTTAAACACAAGTTCAAGGACCCTAACTGGTCGTATTGTGAGCGACAAGATGAACAAAACTGTTACAGTTTTGGTTGAACGGCGAGTCAAGCACCCGGTCTATGGGAAGATTTTGACTAAGTCAACAAAGATTAAGGCGCATGATGAGAGTAACGACGCGAAAGCGGGCGACTTGGTTACCATCGCTGAGTGTCGTCCAGTGTCCAAAGATAAGGCCTGGAAGTTAGTTAACATTGATGAGCGCGCTACTGCAGAGTAACGCTGTAAACAGTATCGGCTTGGGGTAAGAAAATGATTCAAACAGAGAGTTATCTTGATGTAGCAGACAACAGCGGTGCACGTCGCGTGATGTGTATTAAAGTGTTGGGTGGTTCTCATCGGCGTTACGCACGAGTCGGTGACATTATTAAGGTTACTGTCAAGGAAGCGATTCCGCGCGGTAAGGTTAAAAAAGGTCAGGTAATGAGTGCGGTGGTTGTTCGTACTAAAAAAGGGTTGCGTCGCCAAGACGGTAGCTTGATAAAATTTGATGATAATGCGGCGGTTTTGCTGAATGCCAACTTGGCACCTATAGGCACTCGTATTTTTGGGCCTGTTACTCGTGAGCTACGCACAGAGCGTTTCATGCGCATTATTTCCCTAGCACCTGAAGTGCTGTAAGCGAGGATTATTAAATGGTAATGCTAAAAATTAAACGCGATGACGAAGTTGTTGTTATTGCCGGAAAGGATAAAGGCAAGCGCGGCAAGGTACTTAAAGTGTTAGAGAATAACCGTCTGCTGGTGTCTGGTGTTCAAATGATCAAAAAGCACCAAAAGCCTAATCCAAACGCCGGTATTGCGGGTGGTATTATAGAGAAAGAAGCGCCAATTCAGGTGTCTAACGTTGCTATATTCAATGCTGCAACGAGCAAGGCAGACCGAGTTGGATTTAAAATCCAGGAAGATAGCACTAAGATTCGTGTGTTTAAATCCAGTGGGGAAGCGGTCGACGCTTAAGGAACAGGTAACTGTAATGGCAAGGTTGAAAGACGTATATAAAAATGAATTGGCGCCTAAGCTAAAGAAAGAGCTAGGCTTAGCGAATGTGATGGAAGTTCCTAGAATCACTAAGATTACGCTAAACATGGGTGTCGGTGAAGCTATCGGCGACAAAAAATCCCTGGAAAATGCTGTCGCTGATCTGACTTTAATTTCGGCGCAAAAGCCTGTTATCAACAATGCGCGTAAATCAATCGCTGGGTTCAAGGTGCGTCAGGGTTGGCCGATCGGCACTAAGGTAACGCTTCGATCCGACCGCATGTACGAGTTCCTAGAGCGCTTGGTTGGTATCGCTATACCCCGCATTCGAGATTTTCGCGGCATAAGCCCAAAACAGTTTGATGGCCGTGGTAACTTCTCTATGGGTATTACTGAGCAGATTATCTTTCCAGAGATTGACTACGAAAAAATTGATAAGCTCCGTGGAATGGATATCACCATCACGACTACGGCGCGAAATGATGATGAAGGTCGCGCGCTGCTGCGTGCATTTAACTTCCCTTTGAAAGGTTGAGGATTAATATTAATGGCTAAAGTATCTATGGTCCAGCGCGAAAAAAAGCGCGCCAAGACAGTCGCAAAGTTTGCCGCAAAACGCGCTGAACTTAAGGCTCTTATTAGCAGCGTTGATGCTTCTGACGAAGACCGTTGGGACGCTCAACAAAAGCTACAAAAACTACCTCGTGATGCAAGTCCAGCCCGCCAGCGTAATCGCTGCAGAGTTACTGGTCGTCCACACGGTGTTTATAGTAAGTTTGGCCTGTGCCGAAACAAACTGCGTGAGTCAGCTATGCGCGGTGAAGTTCCGGGACTGGTTAAAGCCAGTTGGTAATTTAAGGAGCCAAACAAGATGAGTATGCAAGATCCAATTTCAGATATGTTAACCCGTATTCGTAACGCGCATCATCGCAGCAAGCCAGAGGTGGTTATGCCTGCTTCGAAGTTGAAAGCTTCCTTGGCAAAGGTGCTGCAGGACGAAGGTTACATAGAAAGTTTTAGTGTTAGTGATGAAGTTAAGCCGAGTCTTACTGTTTCTTTAAAGTATTTCGAAGGAAAGCCTGTCATTGAGGAGATCACGCGGGCGAGCAAGCCAAGCCTGCGCGTGTACAAAGGGGCTAATAACCTCCCAAAGGTACGCAGTGGACTTGGAGTAGCTATTATCTCTACGAGCCAAGGTGTAATGACTGATCGTGCAGCTAGAGCGGCCGGAATCGGCGGCGAAGTGCTTTGCACAGTATTCTGATAGGAAATAGAAATGTCTAGAGTTGCAAATAATCCGGTTGAATTACCAAAAGGTGTGGAAGTAACATTCGGCGGGTCAGAGATCTCGGTGAAGGGCTCAAAGGGGACCTTGGCGATGTCGGTCAGTGACAATGTCGAGATAAAGCATGATGACAATGTGCTAACGTTCTCCGCTCGGACTGCTGATACTTCAGCGCGGGCTATGTCAGGTACAACAAGGTCGTTGGTTAGTAATATGGTGATCGGTGTGTCTGTCGGCTTTGAGAAGAAGCTTGAGTTAGTTGGTGTTGGTTATAGAGCGCAGGTTCAGGGAGCTAAGATCAACTTGACTCTTGGTTTCTCTCACCCAGTGGTGTATGAACTGCCTGAGGGCGTCTCAGCGGAGACCCCAAGTCAGACCGAAATAGTATTGAAGTCTTCAGATAAGCAACAATTGGGTCAGGTAGCTGCTGAAATTCGCGCCTTCCGTCCGCCAGAACCTTACAAGGGTAAGGGTGTCAGGATTTCGGGTGAGCAGATCAGACGTAAAGAAGCCAAGAAGAAGTAACAGGGTAATATAATGAGCGATAAAAAAGTTTCACGTCAGCGTAGGGCAAAGCGTTCGAGGATGAAGATCCGCGAGAAGGGTGTCACAAGGTTATGTATCAACCGTACTCCACGGCATATCTATGCACAGATTATTGCTGGTGAAGGTGATCGTGTATTAGCGACTGCATCTACTTTGGAAAAAGATTTGCGGGGTGGCGCGACGGGTAATGTTGATGCCGCCATGGCAGTAGGCAAGTTGGTCGCAGAGCGGGCAGTTGCTGCTGGGGTTACCTCTGTAGCTTTTGATCGCAGTGGTTTTAAATATCATGGCCGTGTTAAAGCACTGGCAGACGCCGCGCGTGAAGCCGGCCTCGAATTTTAATAGGTTTAGAATATGGCTATTACAGATCAAAAAGATGCAGCCTCCGAAGGCATGATGGAA
>JAQWYJ010000115.1 GCA_029254005.1 Porticoccaceae bacterium
GTCCATATACCATGGCAACTTTTGACTCACTTGGGGTCTCTACATTAACAACGCCAGACTCCTGCATTTCATAATAGAAATCATTGCCCTCACGAGTACGTTCACCAACCCCAGCAAAAACCGACAAACCACTGTGCTCTGTGGCAATATTGTTAATGAGTTCCATCATGTTAACAGTTTTACCAACGCCAGCGCCGCCAAATAACCCAACTTTACCGCCCTTAGCAAAAGGACATACTAAGTCAATAACCTTGATACCAGTCTCAAGAAGGTCATCAGACGCAGCTAATTCATCATAAGCCGGCGGCTTGCGATGAATAGCCATGCGCTCTTTTTCGCCAATTGGTCCTTTCTCATCAATAGGGTTACCAAGCACATCCATAATCCGACCTAATGTCTCTATACCCACTGGTACTGAAATTGGTGCGGCAGTATTATTCACCGATAGACCACGGCTAATACCCTCAGACGAACCCATAGCGATTGCTCGCACTACGCCATCACCCAACTGCTGCTGAACTTCAAGAGTCAACCCCTTTTTATCAACAACAAGTGCATCATATACGTTGGGTACCTGATCACGGGGAAATTCCACGTCAATCACGGCGCCAATTATTTGTACGATACGTCCACTACTCATGTCCGGTTCCTCTTAACTAAACCTTTAAAATTCGTTTGGCTTTATACGGCTGCAGCACCACTAACAATCTCTGACAGCTCTTGGGTAATTGCTGCTTGGCGCGCTTTGTTATAAAGCAGTTGTAATTCGTCAATCATATCGCCAGCATTATCGGTGGCGTTTTTCATTGCTAACATTCTAGCTGCCTGCTCGCAGGCTTTGTTCTCTACTACGCCCTGATACACTTGAGACTCTATGTAGCGAATCAAAAGTCCATCTAACAATTCTTGTGCGTCGGGCTCATAGATATAATCCCAGTGATGATTCAAGCGCGTGTCTGCTGACGCCTGAAGGGGAAGCAACTGTTCAACAGTTGGCGTTTGAGTCATAGTATTAATAAACTCGTTACTAACTACGAACAATTTATCAATTTTTCCTGCATCAAAGGCGTCCATCATCACTTTGACACCACCAATTAAGTGAGCGGCATTAGGCTCATCTCCAACATCTTTCACCGCGGCCACAATATTCCCCCCAACCGTACCGAAAAACGCCGCAGCCTTGTTACCAACAACACAGATATCAACCTCTACACCTTGGTCAGACCATGCTTTCATGGACTTAATTGCCGCTTTGAACAAATTAATGTTTAAGCCTCCACAGAGGCCACGATCCGTCGATATAACCACATAGGCGACACGCTTTACCTCGCGCTCTACAAGGTAGGGGTGTTTATATTCAGAGACTGCATTTGCTATATGACTAACTACGTCACGAATACGTTGGGCATAGGGTTTACCTAGCGCCATTCTATCCTGTGCTTTGCGCATCTTACTAGCCGCTACCATTTCCATAGCGCTAGTAATTTTCTGCGTGCTGCCAATACTAGCAATTTTGGTCTTAACTTCTTTTCCGATTGCCATGTCTTATGCCTATTCGATTAGGTCAATTACCAGGTTTGGGTTGCAACGAAGGTCTCCAATGCGGCCTTAAAACCTGCACTGATCTCATCGTTGTAATCACCTGATTGATTGATTTTTTCCATCAAATCTGCATGCTCAGACTTCATGTAGGAAAGAAGAGCTGCTTCAAAATCGCCGATTTTATTAACCTCAACCGATTGTAAAAACCCATTATCTGCGGCGTAAACTACAACACCCATTTCAGCAATACTTTGCGGGGTATACTGTTTTTGCTTCATTAATTCAGTAACGCGTTCACCGTGATCTAACTGAGCTTTTGTCGCATCGTCAAGATCAGATGCAAACTGTGAAAACGCAGCTAATTCTCTGTACTGAGCCAGAGCAGTTCGAATACCGCCTGAAAGCTTTTTAATAATCTTGGTTTGAGCGGCTCCACCAACACGCGAAACAGAAATACCTGCGTTCATTGCTGGACGAATTCCTGAATTAAACATATCCGCTTCGAGGAAAATCTGACCATCAGTAATTGAAATTACGTTTGTTGGAACAAAAGCAGATACATCACCTGCCTGAGTTTCAATGACCGGTAATGCAGTCAAAGAACCCGTTTTGCCTTTAACTTCACCCTTGGTGAACTTTTCAACATAATCAGCATTAACGCGTGCAGCCCGCTCGAGTAGGCGAGAATGCAAATAAAATACATCACCAGGATATGCCTCTCTTCCTGGTGGACGCTTTAATAGCAAAGAAATCTGTCGATAAGCCCAAGCTTGCTTAGTTAAATCATCATAGATGATTAGCGCGTCTTGCCCACGATCCCGATAATACTCACCCATTGAACAACCAGCAAAAGGAGCCAAGAATTGCATAGCTGCAGGATCAGACGCTGTAGCTGCAACAACAATGGTATGTTCCATTGCACCGTGCTCTTCAAGCTTTCTTACAACAGCTGCGACAGAGGCGGCTTTTTGACCGACAGCAACGTAAATACACTTAATGCCTGAGCCTTTTTGATTAATAATAGCATCTACCGCAATGGCTGACTTGCCAATTTGACGGTCACCAATAATAAGCTCTCGTTGCCCTCGACCAATAGGCACCATAGTGTCAACGGCTTTCAACCCAATTTGCACTGGCTGGTCAACGGACTGTCGCTCAATAACACCGGGAGCAACTTTCTCCACAGCATCAGTAAGAGCAGCATTAATAGGACCTTTACCATCAATGGGATTGCCTAAAGCATCGACGACCCTACCTTCTAGTTCGGGACCAACCGGCACTTCCAATACACGACCGGTACATCGGGCTTTTTGGCCTTCAGCTAAGGTTTGGTAATCGCCTAAAACCACGGCACCGACAGAGTCGCGCTCAAGGTTAAGTGCCATACCGTAAACTCCGCCATCAAACTCTATCATTTCGCCATACATTACATCGGCTAAACCGTGTACGCGAATG
>JAQWYJ010000119.1 GCA_029254005.1 Porticoccaceae bacterium
GGTTTTAGATTTCTTTGCAAATAGTTTTATAATGCCAATAGCTACAACCCTAGGCGAACTTGGTTCTGCCGTAAAAATTAGTGCAAAATCAACCAAGAGTTTAACATCAGCAAAAGATCGTACAAAGCTGTCGTATCTTTCCTCTGCTCATTAAACAGGCGGTGTTGCATGAAAACTCATAACAAGGCAAGGCAGTCGGACGGCTTCGCCGCCCGCTGCTTTTGGCGTTATGTGCACTATAAAAGTCTTTCAATCTATGTCGTCGATCGCCTCCCCTATGGCGTTGACCACCAGGTCTATCTCTGCTGCCGTTGTTGAAAAAGGCAGACCAAGTTGCAAAGTGTCTCCACCATAGCGAACATAAAATCCTTTTTCCCAACACTTCATTGCGGCTTCAAAAGGCCGTTTAGCAGGCTCACCAGGCAAAGATGCCAATGTCACTCCCGCCGCGGCGCCATAATTGCGAATATCTACCACATGCTTACTGCCCTTTAAACTGTGTATAGCCTTTTCTAAAATTGGCGCCAAAGTAGCTACTTGCTCAAAACTGTGTTCTTTTTCTAGTAAATCAAGTGTTGCCAAGCCGGCAGCACAGGCCAGTGGATGTCCAGAGTATGTATAGCCATGTGGAAATTCGATCATATAATCCGGCCCGCCACTCTCCATAAACGTGTCGTAGATTTCCTGTTTGGCAATCACAGCCCCCATAGGTACTGAACCATTAGTTAACTGCTTTGCTACATTTATCATATCAGGCACTACACCATACTCTTGGGCAGCGGTTGGGGCACCAATACGGCCAAAGGCGGTAATAACTTCATCAAAGATCAGTAGGATTTGGTGTTGATCGCATATCTCACGTAACCGCTTTAGATAACCCACTGGTGGAGGTATGACACCGGCTGAACCTGCCATGGGCTCTATAATTACCGCAGCAATATTACTGGCATCATGCAGCGCAATCATGGTTAGTAAGTCATCGGCAAGATGCGCACCGTACTCGGGCATACCGCGACTAAATACATTCTCAGCTAATAATGTGTGCGGCAGATGATCCGCTTCAAGGGTCTGACCAAAAGTTGCTCTATTCCCCAGAATACCGCCTACACTGATTCCTCCAAAGTTAACGCCGTGATACCCTTTTCCTCGTCCAATCAAGCGTGTTTTTGAAGCCAAACCTTTTTTACGCCAATAAGCTCGTGCTAATTTCAACGATGTATCGGCGCTCTCAGAACCTGAACCAGTATAAAATACGCGATTAAGACCCTCTGGCATGAACTGAGTTATTCTCTCGGCTAGCTGAAAAGATTTTGGATGCCCAAACTGAAATCCACTAAAAAAATCTAAGTTGGTGGTTTGCTCAGAAATAGCTTTTGCTATCTCTGATCGGCAGTGGCCAAGGCCGGTAGTCCACAGCCCCGAAAGCCCATCAAAAATATCTCGACCATCAGCTGATTTGAGATAGCGTCCCTTAGCTGAAACAATCATTCGTGGATTTTTTTTAAACTCACGATTACCACTAAAAGGCATCCAGTGAGCATCAAATTGTTCCTTAGTAACGCCAGCATTATCATAGAACTGAACATCTTTAGCAGAATGCTGCGTTTTAAATAAATGTTTAAGCATATTAATAGAGACCCAGAAGATTGTATTTTAAATTATTATATGCCAGATTAGTCACCTTAAGCATACCCTTCGGGGGATATATTGGAACGATAATGTTTGTTACTCAAACAACATTAAAACAAGTGATCTGGAAAGATAATTTTAAACCACCCCGAGGTAGCCATGACCTATAAAACCATTACTTATAGCATCAGAGAGCATATATTGACACTTACCCTAACACGGCCAGACCATCTGAATGCATTTACCATTGAAATGAGTCTTGAACTTATTGATGCCTTTAACAGAGCCAGCGACGATGATGAGGTAGGTGCCGTGGTGGTGACCGGCGCTGGGAAAGCGTTTTGTGCAGGTATGGATTTAAATAGTACTGGCAATGTCTTTGGTTTAAATGAGTCATTGAAACCAACGTTAGACGATTTGCGTGACCGTTACCATGAACCTGAAATAGAGGATGGTGTGCGCGATTCTGGCGGACGTGTAGTGCTGGCAATGTATGACTGTAAAAAACCTATCATCGGTGCTATTAATGGAGCTGCAGTAGGCATTGGGGCCACCATGGCCTGTGCAATGGATATCCGACTTGCCTCGGAAAAAGCAAAAGTAGGCTTTGTTTTTAACAAAATAGGTATAACTCCAGAAGCCTGCTCCAGTTGGTTTTTACCCCGCCTAGTAGGAATTCAAACGGCATTAGAATGGTGTTATACCGCAGAAATTTTAACCGCCGATATACTTCTCAAAGAACGCTTTATCAAGGCCATATACGCTCCTGAGGATCTTCTTGATGAGGCTTATGCTCTGGCCACTAAGATGGTCAACTTCAGTCAAGTTTCCATGGCACTTACCAGACAAATGATTTATCGAAATTCAGCCCAAGACCATCCCAAAAAAGCTCATGAAATTGATTCCCTCGCCATTTATTATACAAGTTTGAATAGCGGTAAAGAGGGTGTTTCCTCTTTTCTTGAAAAACGAGCACCCAATTTTACCCAAAAAGCCTCAACAGACATGCCTCCCTTTTATCCTTGGTGGAGATAATATTTAATGATGTTACTTGATACTATCGATAATATGCCGTCCACAATGCCGCAACCATTCGGGGGCAAAAAGATAAGCAGCATTGAATTAAAAAACTTCATCTATGCAGCCAATTCAGACAAAAAGTGCGTCATTGTTTTTTTTGGCGCCAATTGGTGTCCCGACGCTCAGTGTTTGGAGGCTGTCATGCAATTGCCAACCGTTAAAACCTTTTGCGATCATCACTTTTCAGTAATCCATATTGATGTTGGTGATTATGATACGAATATGCACCTAATGCCCGAGGTAGGCCTGCCTACCCAAGAGGGCATTCCAAGACTGGTAATCATTGATTTGTTTGGTAAGCCAGTCAATTTAGCCTCCAATGACAAGTGGCGTTCGGCACGGAATAATAGTTCCCAAGATATTTTCGATTATCTGCAGGCGTATGCTATCGGTGATACAGATAGCTGAATTTTTATCAAGATGCATTGACTCGCTATGATAATTAACTTGATAACTTCCCGTCAGTATTTTGCAGTGAGATATGATGTTGTCGCTGAGTTGATTGTTGTTGCCAATTTGAGGGCAGTGCCCTGATTAGTCAGACAGATGCCGGATATGGACCTTATTTTAGAGACACACCTCATTTAGAAGACAACCCATACGTAAACAAAAAGCTAATATGTTGCCAGTTTCTAGTTACTGTTGACAGCAACAAAAAGTACCGCTGAAGACCTGTAGCATATTACAAACTTCTCAATGATATCTTCCAGAACTGAATATTTACCCAATGACCGTCCGCCTTATACGGTTGAACTACCAAACAAACACGGCCACAAGAAAAAATAGCTCTATCTTCCTCGAAATTTTCGCACTCAATTAATGGCGAGGCAATACCAATAAGTTACCAATGCAGGGGCAAAAATACAGGTATTTAATTAAAGTGATGATGTTTTAGCAGCAGCGTCAATGCGCCACAACACTTCATGACCTTTGCGTGGATTCGACGGAATATTGCGCGCCAATATAAGGCTCACAAAGGCTAACACTGCGCCCATCAGGAATACTAAAGCAGGAGCAACCAACCAAACCAAACCAAACAGAGCGGGTATAAATACCGCCGCTATATGATTAATAGAAAACGCTA
>JAQWYJ010000128.1 GCA_029254005.1 Porticoccaceae bacterium
GGATCTCGAACATCTTGGAAGTCTTTGGGTAAATGGTCCGCTGCCGACAGATAATCCAACGTCTGCCAAACGTATTAGTGATAAGGTTAACGGTATAGCTAAAAAGTTAAAGGCTCAACTACTAGTAAAATAAGGTTGTGAGCCGTCGAGCTGACCGCTGTAAGTAGTTTTTTTGATTTACCAAGTGTTGCTTATTAGAAATAGTGGATAGTAATATTTCGTTGAAATTTATTAGGTCAACCTTGAGTATGATTAGCCTTGGCAGCACAAGTCACAATTATAAAAAGGGAGTTCAGGAAATGATTTCAACACAACAACAACCCATACATTCTGGCTTTAGTGCTAAAACTGAGCCTTCAGAGGTACTTGATGGGGTTGATCTCAGTGGTAAAACTGCTGTTGTTAGCGGAGGCTATTCCGGTATTGGTTTGGAAACAGTTAAAGGCTTAAAAGCCTGTGGAGCAAGAGTTCTAGTTCCAGCAAGGCGCGTTGATGTGGCACGTAAAGCATTGGAGGGGCTAGTGGATCCCGGCGATGTAGTGGCGCTTGACTTGGCTGATATTAATTCGGTGAATGCCTGCGCAGCAACCATCAATGCTATGGTTAGTTCAATTGATATTCTGATTAATAATGCAGGTGTTATGGCATGCCCAGAAACCTTTGTTGGGCGGCAATGGGAGCTACAATTCGCCGCAAATCATTTGGGTCACTTTGCTCTCACGATAGGGTTAACGTCTTTATTAAAAGCCTCTGGTAGCGCTAGAGTGGTCGTGTTGTCTTCAACGGCCCACAAAATATCACCTATTCGTTGGGATGATGCTCAGTTTAGCACTGACTATGACAAGTGGCAGGCTTACGGCCAGTCTAAAACTGCCAATAGTTTGTTTGCAGTTGCTTTTGATGCACAGATGAAGCATCAGGGAGTTAGAGCATTTGCCGTTCATCCCGGAGGAATAATGACGCCCTTACAGCGTCATCTTGATTTAGCAGAGATGGTTGCCCTAGGCTGGCTTAATGACGATGGAAAGCCTTCAGAGATGGCTGCCAGCATGTTTAAGACGCCCGCCCAAGGTGCGACCACAACTTTGTGGGCAGCAACTAATTCAAAGCTTGATGGCATAGGCGGTGTCTACTGTGAGAATTGTGATATTGCAGCAATGCAACAAGAAGGGGCTAGTTCGCGCTACATCGGCGTTGCGCCCTGGGCAGTGGACACGGTTGAGGCAGAAAAACTCTGGACTCTTAGCGAAGAGTTGCTGGCTCAATCCTTTTAGCATGAGGCTGTGGGTTAAAATAATTTAGGAGATTCCCTTATGGATGAAATTGCTCACGCTCGCCGCTAAGTCCTAGTGATGGGCAGCAAAACCGTTGCAGGAATTAAAGAAAGATTTCCCATCGTGACCAACTTATGGCGATGGACGAGGTTGGTTTTCAAATTATTGGTACCTAACTGGGCGTAGGTATGAGTATTTTTAATCAGTGCCCAAAATTAGCGAAGATAGCGTGATCCAGATCAGCAGAGTCCCTGCGATTTTGGCCATATGCGAAGGCAAACCAATAAGTGAAATATCAAACCTCTGCCTCAATGATTGGCGTAAGCGCTACTTCACTCAGGCAATCCAAACCAATAAAATTGATACTATCTCTTATTTATGCCGAATAAAGGAAAAATGCAAAATCAAACATTTGATAAACACTGATCTTGATGTTTTGAGATAGTTCTCCAATCAATTAAGCTGATCGGTCAAAAGCATGGGTCCCAATACAGTTTGAAAAGTAATGTCAGTTGAGATAATTCGGTGCTTCCAAGACCTGATAGAAAGCATGCCTTAGACTGAAGCGGCACTAAAAGAGGAATGTTGAAGAGTTTCAGAAAAATGACGCTAGGTATCCCCACACTAAAACGCCATTGCTAGCAAGCTAAAGACAGTTTTCTGCCAATGTAGAGAACTAGTAATTATGCATGTGTTGCCTTGGGCGTGGAGACGATAAACTACGCTTTATTTTTCACTGAAAATATAAAACTAGATCGCTTTGAGAGAGCTCGGCCTTGATACTAGCTTAGTTTAATCGTCTATTCAGAAAGTCCGTTATGAGCTCTGCGATGGGTTTCGTTGATGAGGGTGACATTAGATCACCAGCTAATATGTGATAACTGAGATCCTCTGTCTTGTTGAACTCGACAAGCTCTTTTTCGTCAGATCCAAAGCGAGGAAATGTTTTCTCAATAGCAGCCGGACTTATAGTTTGGTCTTTGCTGGAATATATCATAAGCGTTGGTGTTTGTATTTGGCCAAGGTCACTATCATCGACCAGTTTGACAAGCCCCACCACAGGTAGCAGGGAGCTGGTGGCATAGTGATTGGCCCAAAATGTCTCATGCAATGGGTTGTCTGACGTCCAACTTCGAGTTTTGCCAAGCAGCACCTGCGCCAGTTGTTTACCCCAAGGCCAGAGCAACACATCTGTATTAGTGTTCGCTGAATAGTAATTTGGTGATATGAGTATCAGTGCAGCAATATCAGAATTTTCCTGTTGTAACGCCAGCCAGGTCGCTAGGGTAGAACCAGTGGAATTACCAATCAGTACAACCTTTTCGCCAAGTCGTCGGCCAATTTCAAGTGCCTGATTAGCATCATTTGCCCAGTTATTGACACTTCCATCGATCATCCCAGCACCCCCGCGCCCGTGACCAGTTAAGCGGGTATAAAATAAGTTAGCTTTGAGAGATTTAGCAACAATATCTGCTAATGGAGATAGTTCTTGACGCGTTGCAGAAAAACCATGAATAGACACTATGGAAATAGTTGTTTTCTTGTTTGGTACTGTAGACCAGAAAATCTTTTTTTCTGTCCCCTTGATAATGTCATCAAGTGATGCTTCTGTTTTAGCAAGATATCGATCTAAATTTTTTGGTAGGACAGGTTTCTCAAGTATTACTTCGGTATTAACTACAGGTCCTAATAAACCCACTATAACCATGGCTATAAAAATAAGGCCCGCCAGATGGATTTTCTTCATGACTAGGTGTTTCCCTCTACACTATCTAATCCCATTACGGCTAGGGGCCGAACCATAGCCTGATAACCTAGAGCAGCACTGCTGGACGCATTGCCATCAGCGCCGCGCTTGGCAACACCTTGGGTGATTGCGGCAAGCCTGAAGCAGCTAAAGGCGAGATAGAAATTCCAGTTTTGTATACCCTCAATACCCATACGCTTGCAGTAGTTGCTGACATACTGTTCTTCCGAGGGTATTCCCAGCGCTTGTGAATCTATCCCCCCAAGGCCTGACATTACATTTTTAATGTCACGATAGGGTAGTCGAAGCCCCATACACTGATAGGCCAAATCTGCATAGGGGTGCCCCAGTGTAGAAAGCTCCCAATCTAAAACAGCAATAATGTTCTGATCATTTTTGTCAAACATAAGATTGTCTAGACGATAGTCGCCATGAACCAAAGCAACTTTGCCATCATCGGCTGGGATATTAGCCTCTAACCAGTCAATTAATTTGTTCATTTCAGGAATAACAACTATTTCAGACGCTTTGTATTGACTTGACCAGCGAGTGAATTGTCGTTCGTAGTAGTTACCTGGTCGGCCATAATCTCCAAGACCAACTTTTTCAACATCAATGGAGTGTATTGCTGCGAGAACACGGTTCATTTCATCATACATATGACCACGGTGATGATTATTTGATGCTTCATCGAGCTTTGCGGCCCAATGAATATTTCCATCACAATACTCCATTAGGTAAAACATTGAGCCTAGTACTGAGCTGTCTTCACACAGATGGTGAGCTTTAGCCACTGGTACATCAGTATCAGCAAGAGAACTTATGACTTTGTATTCACGATCAACCGCATGGGCAGACTTAAGGAGTTTTCCTGGTGGTTGTCGTCTCAAGACATAGTTGCCGGAAGCTGATTCTATTTTAAAGGTTGGATTAGACTGACCTCCGGGGAATTTTGTCGCCTTTAATGGTCCTCTGAAATCTACCATCTCAGCGCTTAAATAATCTGCTAATTTCTTTTCGTTAATACTGTCAACTGCTGACATGCGTGCTCCATTACAATAATCTATGGTTGATTCGTCGTTTAAATGCCCTCTAAAGCGCAACATGTGGCTTGGCTTAGCTAGGACTTAGCCTAACATAATGACAGTTACGGTGTCATTATGTTAGCCTGCTATAAACTCATCATACAATGTTTAGGATTGGGTTAAGAACTCATTTTGAAATTTAGCAAAGGTAAAAATTTTGTCAAATTACATACTTTATGGTATTCCGCATTCTCTTTACACTGGGCGAGCACGGTCCTACTTGATTAAAAACAGTGTCCCGTTTCAAGAGCTTTCCTGTGGCCATCAGAGTTTTAAGGCCAATATACTCCCGAGAGCGAAATTAGCAACTATTCCGGTATTACTTACGCCTCAGCAAGAGGTGATTCGTGATGGCGCAGCGATTATTGAGTATTTTGAATCACGCAATGGTCGACGTTTTAATCCTAAAACGCCAAAACATAGATTGATGAGTACTTTATTTGACGTTGTTGGTGCCGAGGGTTTGCTGAGGCCAGCAATGCACTATCGATGGAATTTTCCTGATGAAAATCTCAAATTTCTAAATTATCATTTTTTAAATGCACAACCTCAAGGACCCAATCGCCAAGCTAAAACTGAGCATATGATGAATAAAATGCGATTTGCCGCACGTATGTTTGGTGTGTCCGATACAAATCATGCACTTGTGGAAGGACTGTATATAGAATTTCTAAGGGCGTTAGATGAACATCTATCTACGGTTCCTTATCTGCTAGGTGGAAAGCCTTGCATTGGCGATTTTGGTCTATTGGCGCCACTTTTTGCGCACCTAGGGAGAGATCCTAAGCCCCTGGCCCTCATGCAACGAGAGGCCATTCATGTATATCGTTGGGTTGAAAGAATGAACAGTGCACAGCAAGATGCATCGGAATTTTTTGAGACAGAGGAGAGCTACTTCGATAATGATTGGATCCCGGATACCTTGGTGAAGGTATGTCGAATTATCAGCGAGGACTTTGTGCCTGAAACTGTTGCTGCCTCAACGGCAATAAATCAATGGTTAAGTGAAAATAATCCTGTATCAGGAACCAGTGCGGCTCGTTATTTGGGTAAAAATGATAGTTTGGCAACCTTTGTACTACGTGGAGAAAATGTCACGGCAGGTGCCCAACCATATCGATTTTATCTGTTGCAGGGATTACAAGATTTTTATACTGAGTTAAGCGTAGAGGACAAATCTGCGGTCGATAAGTTGTTTTCAAACTGTGGCTTGGAGAGCCTCTTCGCACTCAAATTAGAGCGACGTTTAGCGCAACGAGATAACCTTGAGATCTGGTTATAATATCACTTTTGAGTCAGCCTGACTGTGACAAAAGTAATGTAAGACTTACTATGTCTACCCGCCTTGGTAATCTTTTAGCTAGTGCCAACACTTCCAGCTTTAACTAGCTTGAGCATGAATTCTTTACGTGCTGGAAAGATCTGCTTAAATAGCTAAATTACATATAAATTAGGACTATTTGTATTGATTGATTACTTGTGAAGAGTTTGTATTGCGAGCGAATGGCGGGGCCTAATGTTTTCCAGTCTAGTTTCACCAGTAAAGCTATACTCTCGTAATATAATCCGAGTGTTGATGATACCATGGTTGCGTTTATGTCTTTTGGTGTTTTAACAGAGGAAACTATAGTGTCTGTAGTAACATTTATTTTAGTAATAGTTAGTTTGATCTGCATCACTAATTCAGCTGTTGCTGATCAGTCAGACCTACTTGATATAAAAATTTATCAACAGGCGGAGCGGCAATTAAGTGTTTACACCGACGTTCAAATCACTGGAACGGTTACTATGCCAAGCTGGAGTGATGAGGGAAAGTTATTATTTAAAACTCGCACCAAGAATGGAGAGAAGTTTGTTATTGTTGATGCTATAACCGAGGAAAAACGCGAAGCGTTTGACACAAGAAAAATGGCACGTGCATTGTCAGTTGCGTCTCAACAACAAATAGATACTGAAAAAGTTAACACTTTGAATGTTAAAATCGGGCATACAAACTTTGTTTTAGTGACATTGGATGATTCTATATATACCTGTGATGTCACGGTATATGTTTGTACGGTAAGTCATTTTCCTGTTTCTAAGGCCGAATTTGTTGCTCCCAATGGTCAGTATGCGGTATTTATTCACGAGCATAACTTGTGGCTACGTGACTTTCGCGATAATAGCGAGAAGCCATTAACTACCGATGGAATAAAAGATTTTGGATATGCGACTAATAATGCCGGTTGGACTCGTCGGACTAAACCAGTAGTAAAGTGGTCTCCTGACTCAAAAAAGCTTGCAACCTTCAAGCATGATGGACGCAATGTCGGCCAAATGGGTGTTATTTCAACCTCTGTCGGACACCCTGAAATCGATGTTTGGAAATACCCTCTCCCAGGGGATGAAAATATTTTTCAAATCCATCGCTTAGTCATCGACATCGACAAAAATAAGGCAGTCTTTTTGGATATGCCTGCAGATGATCACAGATCTTCTATTACTGACCATGTAGCATCTGGAGATGGGACCTTACTAGATGTTGATTGGTCTGCTGATAGTAGTCATTTTGCCTTTGTTTCAACACCACGTGATCATAAAAGTGCAATTCTAAAAGTGGCTGATGCGTCTAGTGGTAAGGTCCATACTATATTTGTTGAAACCGAAGAAAGTTTCTTTGAATCAGGCGTAACTGGTGTGAGCTGGAAGTATCTGGACAAAAGCAATGAATTTGTCTGGTTTTCTCAGCGTTCTGATTGGGGTCATTTATATCTGATTGACGGGGCAACGGGTGAAATAAAAAATGCAATAACCCAGGGAACTTGGACGGTACTAGAATTACTTGAGGTCAACCAAACCACTGGCATACTGACTTTTACAGGCGCTGGCAGGGAGGGCGGTGATCCCTACTTCCACTCTTTATACCGAGTTCATAAAGACGGCTCAGGTCTTCGACTATTAACTCCTGAAAATTAGCATCACCGGATTTTACTAAGTAAAAATACAGACTATTTTTTGGATCGAGTGTCTACGCCCGATACACCCGAATCTAGTTATATCCGCAGTACCAAAACCGGCTCTAGTTTGTTAGTTGAAACAATGGATATCAGCACCCTTACAAAAACCGGTTGGCAGGCACCGATACCTTTTGTGGTAAAGGATCGTAATGGAGAATACGATATCCATGGGTTGCTTTATAAACCAAGTTATTTTGATGCTGAGAACACCTATCCAATAGTAAATTATATCTATCCCGGGCCTCAGGTAGGCAGTATTCGCGGTCGCCATTTTCGCTCCGCACGCGGTGACAATCAGGCTCTAGCAGAGCTGGGTTTCATTGTTGTAGAGCTAGACGCCTTAGGTACTCCCGGTAGATCGAAAAGTTTTCATGAATTTTATTATCAGAATATGGGTGATAGTGGTATTCCAGACCAGGTGTCAGCGATAAAACAGCTGGCTAAAAAATATCGCTGGATGGACACAACTCGCGTTGGTATTTGGGGGCATTCTGGTGGTGGTTTTGCATCTACTCGTGCATTGCTCACCTATCCAGACTTTTATTCTGTTGCCGTTTCACAGGCAGGAAATCATGATAATAGAAACTATGCTGACGAGTGGGGTGAGAAGTATCATGGCATGCTGGTTGAGCAAGAGCATGGCGGTACAAATTATGATAGCCAAGCTAACCAATTATTGGTAGATAACTTGACGGGCAAGTTGCTAATTGCCCATGGCACCACAGACACCAATGTACCCCCTTACAGTACACTAGTTGTGGTGGAAGCCCTTATTGATGCAAATAAAGATTTTGACATGCTGATGCTACCTAATAGAGGCCATGGCTTTGCGCGGAAGCCCTATATGATGCGTAAACGTTGGGACTATTTTGTTCAACACTTACTTGCTGTAACGCCACCAAAAGAGTTTGTTTTTAGTGAACAGTAGTTGAACACTAAAGCAATGCTGTATCAGTCGGGTTATTATAGTCATCTGGTTTATTTTATTAGATCTCCGAATTTTTTTAAAAATTCGGAGATGGTAGATGCTTCTTCACTGAAGATCCAAACAAACAGCATTTTACAGTCGATTTTAATATAAAGAATGGAGTTATGTTTGACTCTCTCACTGTAAAAAAGGCGCCGTAGGGAGCCTTTTTTAAGTAAATTTAATAACTGTTTTGAAGGGGCAGATTATTCTGTAGTTGTCATAGCGTTTTACAACGTGAAACCACCGTCTACAACAATACATTCACCGGTAGTATAACTCGATGCATCCGAGACTAAATATAGCACTGTACCAGCCATTTCTTCAGGCTCAGCGTGACGATGTAATGGTATAGTTTTTATTGCATTCTCATACATTTTTTCATTGGAAAACAAAGCTCCAGCAAATTTAGTCTTAGTCAAACCCGGTAGTAGGGCGTTCACACGTATTCCATGACGGCCACACTCTTTTGCAAAGGCTTGTGTCATGTTGACCACAGCGGCTTTAGAGATTGAGTATATACCTTGCATAGGACCGGGTTTTAATGCGTTGATAGAAGCGGTGTTGACAATGCTACCACCACCGTTATCACGCATTAATTTTCCGCCCTCAATACACATAAAGAAGTAACCGCGAATATTTACATCAACAGTTTTTGTATAAGCGCCAAGATCTGTATCCAGAATATCGCCAAAATATGGATTAGTTGCAGCATTGTTAATTAGGATATCTAATTTGCCATGAATCTGTTTGATGTGGTTAAAACAGTTACTAATATCATCCATGTTACCAACATGGCAAGCAACAGCCTCAGCGCTTCCACCGGCGTTGGTGATAGCGTCAGCAACGATTTGGCAGTCATCAAGTTTCCGACTAGACACAATTACATGGGCTCCTTGTTCGGCAAGTAATTTTGCTATTGATTCGCCAATACCTCGACTAGCCCCAGTGACAAGTGCAATTTTACCTGTGAGATCAAATAAGTTTGTAGCCATTATGGTTATTTCTCCGTTTTATTATTTTAAGCCAGTTAGGCGTTGATTAATAATTGCATCAGCTTCGGCCATTATGTCATCGATGAGTGTTTTGACCGAAGGTTTATCATGAATTAGCCCAGCGACCATGCCGCAAGACCATGCGCCTGCATTCATTTCACCGGTTTTCATGATTTTTGGATATACCCCTGCGACTTCTTCAGCGATATCTTCAAATTTTATATCGGCTCCCAACGCAGCCTCTTTTTCTAGTAAGCGATCCACGGCTACATTTTTAAGTACCCGTTCGGTATTGCGAAGTGGCCTCATAACCAGTCGAGTATCCAATTCGCTAGCCTCTATGATGGCTTGCTTTACGTTTTCATGCACTGGCGCTTCTTCGGTTACGATAAAGCGCGTTCCCATATTCATACCTTCAGCACCCATGGCAAGCGATGCCACTAAACTTCTTCCATCAGCCATACCACCTGAGGATACAAAGGGGATGGTTAATTCATCAGCAGCTCTTGGCAGTAAAATAAAGTTAGGTACATCATCTTCGCCAGGATGGCCACCGCATTCAAAGCCATCTACTGATACAGCATCACAG
>JAQWYJ010000138.1 GCA_029254005.1 Porticoccaceae bacterium
AGGCATAGGTCTCTCTTACATCGTTATTATTAGCTTATTTTATATAAGAATAAATAAGCTAATATGGGTATCTTTATTGTCATAAAGACAATAGTATCAGTGATATGTCTCGTTTCAGGTTTACACCTCACGCCTTCCTCTGCACCACCCTTTACACTAATAGCCTTGACAAAATATGCCCAGCCAAATTGAGTTTGGCTTGCTGTGCTGTTTCTACATTCTTGTGTTATTGTCCACTAAACCCATACTGGCTTAGAGAATGAATTTAAATTATGAAACATAAACTTCTATTTCTTAGTCCTATGATTCTTTCTATGATTCTTTCTGTGAATCTTTTTTCACTGGAACATCAAAGTGAAAAATTAAGAATACTTGTTTATAACACCCACGGGCTGCCTGAAATATTTAGTAGTGACAATCCGAAAAAGCGCTTTCCTGTCATAGGCAAAAAAACTCAAGAATTTAACATTTCCTTGCTACAAGAAGACTATTCGCATCATGAAGAGTTGTTGTCTGGTCTAGCCAACAATAGCCTAGCTATTCGTGGTGAATTGGGTGGCCGTCTAACATGCCCGTTCTGCACAGGTTCAGGATTAACATCCATTTTCAATCTACCTAAAAATTGGACCGTAAAAGTAGAAAACAAAACGTATGACACCTGTTCGGGGTGGTTAAGAGGAGCAAACGACTGCTTTGCCTATAAGGGCTTTCAAATAATAGAAATAACGCTACCGAACAATAAGAAATTTTTTATCGTTAATACGCACATGGATGCAGGTAGAGGGGATTCTGATAGGGCATCAAGACAGAGGCAATTGGAGCACATAACCTCAACTATAAAGCCAAAAACAACTACTGAAGCCTTGATTGTTGCGGGGGATTTTAATCTAAACTCTAACAATCCTAAAGACATAAAACTCTTAGAAAACTTCAAGAATAGGCTTGGATTAACAGATTCTTTCACAGGGCATAAAATAAATAACAAATGGGCCATATTAGATTATATTTTATACAAGCAAGGAGAAGATGTAGAGTTTAACATTATCTCTGTAGGAGAAGACGAGTCATTTGTCACAGAAGAAGGTCCTCTAAGTGACCATCCTGCTCTGATTATAGAAGTGTCAATCTAATTATTGGCGCTCTGAGTTAGCAAATTACGGCTACTCCCGCTCCGAATTTTAATCCGCATTAGCGTTAAGCAGCACCCGATTTTAACCAAATTTAATTGGACGTACCTATTTCTTTTGAAAAACCTACTATAACCCTTCGGAAATTTCGTGCTTTGTCCTTCCGGCATTACGTACAATCATGAATTTTTTTCCATAGCCACATAAGCTAATACAATGTACTTGAACAATAGCACCCCTTTTAATAGCACCCCTGTTAATAGAAAGCGTCTGTAAATCTGTCTCTGCACTAATCGTGTCCACACTAAAATACAGTTAATTGCTTAGTCACACCCTAAATCGTTACGACTCGTTGGGTCATTATTGATGACACATAGACCCGATGGGAGAGACTCAGGTTCATATCGCATCAAATCCGGGTCTCTCAATGCTTCTTCCAAAAATACAACCAAATCAGTTAGCTCTTCATCAGACAGCCCTAGCGGGCTAAATCGGTAGTCTAACTGATTTGTTGATGCTTCGTTTTGGGCCACTGCATTATTTTTATACTCAACAACCTCTCTTACAGACGAAAAAGACCCTCCGTGACCGAACACATTGGTATCTGCAAGATTGTACAATTGAGGTACTTTAAACTTGTAATCATCAAGTGGATTACCAGTAAAACCTCCTCGACCAAGGCGAACACCATCAGCAACTTGACCAATGATATCTTCATTGACATCAAGATCGTCAAATCCAACTGCGAAGAACACTTGATCTGCGGTAGCACCAACAGGTGATGAAAATGCAGCTCCCTGGTGACAGCCATAGCAACCTCCACTGCCAAAGAAGACTTCTGCTCCACTGATCTGTTGTTCCGTCATTGCAAATTCATCACCTCTCAACCAGAGCTGAAATGGGGACTTATTAGCCAGAACCGTCCGCTCAAATGCTGCAATCGAGGCAGTGGCACCCTGCGCTAATTCGCTCATCGTATATTGGGGAAATGCTGCTAATAATAGATCATAGTATTCAGTCTCCTCAAGTTCAGGAGGAAAAGATCCAATTCGATGAACACCAGTACCCGCTATCGCTTGAGTCTCAATACCAGAAAATCCC
The DNA here is from genome assembly GCA_029254005.1 of Porticoccaceae bacterium. Lineage (GTDB taxonomy): Bacteria > Pseudomonadota > Gammaproteobacteria > Pseudomonadales > Porticoccaceae > HTCC2207. The sequence continues at coordinate 2,229 of JAQWYJ010000138.1, forward strand.
TGAGAATTTGCTGCCTTTGGTGTACCTTCTGTCATCAAGCGATCTGGGGCTATACCGGCATTAATAACACCATTGACGGAATTTCCTAGCGCACCATTCCATAGCATAACATCTTGATAGGCAACATTAAGAACTGTTGGTGAAGTTACAGGCTGCACATCTGCATCCTGAGTACCGATATCTGCATCATGCCACCTTCTTGACTCACCCTTGATACCGAATCCTTCCCCACCTTCACCTAATCCCTGAGTCATACCTGACTTAAATCCTGCTCTTGCATGATGGCACGATGCACAAGACCATGTCTTTGCGCGAAGCGCAATTCCCTCAGTTGCAAATGCAGGATCATGATAGATGAGCTGTCCGACTGCTACTTTTTCCGCGGTAATTGGATTCATTGAGTCTTGGGGTATGTTCTCATAGTCATCACTATCAGGAAGAAGATAAAAATCTATTGAATTTGTGAACGATGCAGACTGCATGGCTACCTCAAGAGCTGAGGTATCTGGCGGAGTCTCAATAACTGGTTCAAAAACTGGTGTCTCATCACTGCCTCCACCACCGCAACCTACGAGAAGCAATGAAATTATTGATGCTGTAATGATTCGATTTACTCGCTTCATGTGATAACTCCTATCAAAATTCGAGTTCAAAAAATTTTAATTAGATTAACTCTTACCTCGTTTAATATGTTAACTACGTCTCATAATACATGGAACTGCTAGACAAATAAAATCTTAAAATAAAAGTTACTAAAGACTGTATATTTATACATAACCTCTTTAAGCTCCATGTTAGGAGCGCAGAAAAGGAAGTGTAATAGACGGTGTTTAAAGCAGTGGAGAGGTTCCGACTTTTTAAATTATGCTGCTAAAAGCTCTCTAGCATGACTCATGACTGCGGTAAAAAATAATCCGATCACCGCCGTATGTAAGAGCATTTTCATTCATAGGCCGCCTCTTTTATCATAAGTTTTGACTGAAAACGGGCCATCTAAATCGACAGGCTGACGCAAGGAAAAAATATTGTCGTCAATATCACGAGCATAGGCCTGAATAAAGCGGCCTAACTTGACCGGCGGACTAAAAAACTCAACTCCGAGCGCTTGGAGTCGTTGATATTCCGCTTCGATATCACTTACCTCCAGAGAAAATGAGTAGCCTAGAGATGTTGGTTCTCGCTCTATCGTGCTCTGTGGCGTGGGTGGATCTATAAACTGTAAAATTTCCATGACTTTGGACTGACGATTAAGTCTGAACCAGCC
>JAQWYJ010000081.1 GCA_029254005.1 Porticoccaceae bacterium
CTCGATAACATGATTGGCCTGCAAAGTACCAGAGATAGCCACATCCAAGGTGTAGCTATTGCCCTGTTGGCTGATGCTAGTGGGAGTACCAGTAAGGGATACTCCACTGCCAGTGATGCTCAGTTTAAAATCATTCGCTTCAAGAGCGCCGGTACCATTATTATTGGCAAACACAGGCTCGGAGAAGGTCACTGTCAGGGCAAGATTAGTAGATGAAACGTTGGCCAAGGTCACCCGGATAATGCGTGGGAAACAATTTAGACCTCCATCTAACACTCCCGGATTAGTTGCCTCGCAGAACTTACTGGTGCCGCCGTTAAAATCCAAATTAACTAAAGACTTAGATTTTTCCTGCAACTGCGAATTCCAACTGGTAATCAGCGCGTCATAGTGATTCACAGACAGCTCAGCACTTGCGAATATGTCTATCATGTCAGTTACACTAGACACATCCCACCGACTGAGGTCCTGATTGAAGGCTGTGGTTCCCTCGAACATAGAGCGCATAGCAGTAACATTACTGGTATGCCAGCCTCCTATATCTTGATTAAACGTTGTAGCGCCGTAGAACATGAAGTGCATGTTAGTGACAGCTGCGGTATCCCAGTCGCCTATATCTCGATTAAAGGCCGTGGCTCCGGAAAACATAGAGCTCATGTCTTCGACAACACCGGTATCCCAGTGGCCTATATCTTGATTAAAGGCTGTGGCTCCGAAGAACATGGAGCGCAATGATGTGACTGAAGCCGGCAGATTAATCGGCACTTTCACTTTAAAGTAAGTATGGTCTTTGAAAGCACCCCACAGACTCTCAACATTCGTATTGCCCCAATGAGTGACGCGGGTGATGGCGTCGACCCCATGTCCATCTGTCCGCATTTGGTGCCAACCGTAGCCAAGGAAGCTGCCACGGAGGGCGATGGTGTAACTTCCGGCAGTTTCGTAGGTGCAACTAAGAATGACAGCATCGGTATCAGCATAATCTCCCGAAGCGACGCTGTTGGAAATATTAGACATCCCAGACCAAAGTAAGTATTGCCCATCAGTTGTTGTACCGCTAATGTGATCACCGTTTTGATCTTTAGCGGTTATGGTTGAGCAAACATTTCCAGCTGTAATAAAATTTCCATCATCCCAATCAATACTGACATCTTTCACCTTGTTGAACAGCCTGATAGACACGGTTTGATCCTCTTTAGGTGAGGCGCTGATGCACATATACTCGGTGTTGCTGCTGACGCACTTAACGGTTGACGTCAAACGTGCTGAAGCCTGGCTGAAGCCTATTGCGGGAACCATCAATATCAGTACCAACACTAACACCAATTTAAAGAGACATTTAAAGAGACATTTAAAACGCAACACAACAGCAGACATATGGACGAACATCCACCACACAAAAGGCGCAATTCTCCGGCCGTGAGGGCTGGTATCGTCGCCTTTATGTGCTGCGTTAACGCTAAAAAACAATGCGTTACACATATAACTCTCATCCTTGAAATATTTTTACGCCGGACTCTCGCTTGAGATCAAGCCAGCTGAATAGGCACCACAGAGCCAGTCAATAGACGCCAAAATACTCTTAAGTAAAAATGCTCTTAAACATACTCTCACGCAAAATAGTATTGACGGAATTCCTGTAAACTACCTCAAGCAAGTAAAACATCAATTGGTTGCTCGTTAATGCGAAGGTCAGGTTATACTTAGCTTTAGTTTAGTACAAAGGGAGTTTCTGCGGCATGACACGATTTCGACCCTGCATTGATCTCCACCAGGGCGTGGTAAAGCAAATTGTTGGCGGCAGTTTGACTGACGGTGGTGCCACCACCAATTTTGTCAGTGATAGAGGTTCCGCGCACTACGCCAATCTGTTTAAAACTAAGAACCTAACAGGAGGTCATTTGATCTCGTTGGGGCCGAATAATCAAACTGCTGTGGCCGATGCACTGGCCGTCTATCCCCTGGGCCTGCAATACGGTGGAGGAGTCACTATGGACAATGCGGCCGACTTTCTCGACGCCGGTGCGTCTCAGGTTATTGTTACGTCTTATCTGTTTGAAAACCAGAAATTTTCTTGGCATCGACTGGCAGACATCAGCCGATTAATTGGCCCGGACAAGCTGGTGATAGATCTCAGCTGCCGAAAAACTAAGAGTGGCTGGCAGGTGGCCGCCGATCGCTGGCAGACCATAACCGAGACGCTTATAGATCGACGTCTAATTGAGCAGTTACAACCTTATTGTGCAGAATTTTTAGTCCACAGTGCCGATATGGAGGGGCTACAAGCCGGTATTGACGCAGATCTGGTGCGCCTACTTGGCGATATTGTCGATATTCCAACGACCTATGCCGGTGGAGCCCGTTCATTGGCTGATCTTGAGCAGGTAAAACAGTTATCCAAGGGTAAAATTGATCTCACCATTGGCAGTGCTCTGGATATTTTTGGCGGCAATGGCGTGACACTGGATGAATGCGTGCAATGGAACTCGACTCAAGGGTTGTAACCTAAACCATCGCCACGTTGAATAAGACTTAGCTTGCCCAACATCATCCACGTTTATTCAGAGTCACCCAGTTTTTTTCGTATTCGCCTGACCATGAATAGTGTAGACAAAAATACCAACGGTGTGGCAACAGCCACAATCAGGGCATCACCAAAGGGCACATAGGTCTCCACAGGCAGAGGGTCGACCATCAATTTGATAAGGCTCATGGAGTAGTATGTGATGGCAACTACCGATAACCCCTCTACTGTTTGTTGCAGACGCAACTGCAGCTTACTGCGATTGTCCATGGATGCTAACAAACGCTGATTTTGATCTTCTAGAGACAACTGCAAGCGAGAATGCAGCAACTCACTGGTGCGACCGATGCGTTGAGACAGATTTTGCTTGCGCTTGACCACCGACACGCAGGTGTTGTAGGCGGGTATAAAACGACGCACATGAAACTGTTTTAAGGTGCGAATAGAGGGTATTTTTTCTTCCCGAAGCATATCAAGACGGGTTTCGGTGAGATTAAAATAGGCCTCGGTAGCCGAGAAACGAAAACTGTGGTCAGCGATGAGCTTTTCCACCTGAGTGGCTTCGGCGATGAGCTCAGCCATCAGGTTTTGTTCATCTTCCATGGTTTCCAGTTGCTTGAGTTTTTCACTGGTTTCACTGAGACGTCTCTCCAAAGTGCTAATCTCTGGCAACAATATTTTAGCTGTGGGCAATGCCAGAAGCGTCATGGACCGATAGGTGGAAATTTCTAACAGATTGCGCACCGCCCTACCCGCTTGACTTGCGTTAATGCCGTCGGCAATTACCAAGGTTTTAATAAAACCATCCCTGTGACTGCGCATGGAGGTCCAGATTGTGGCGTTGCCGTCATAAATCTTGCCGCCGATGAGACGCTCACCATCGAAGTACTGGCGCAGCGCCTCACGCCCGGAAGGCGCAACATCAAGTGGTAATAGCTCGATATGGTTAGCGCTGATAATCTCGCCGCTGATGCTGCTCAACCAATCTGATCCGAGAAGTGCCAATGCTCCCTGGGCTGTGCCAGATGACGGGCCAGAACTGATGACAGTATAGGTAGAAAACTCGTTGTGCCGCTCCCAGCGAATATCGAAGCTTTCACAACTTTGATAAAAACAGCTGGCACCCTGCTCTGGCGCAGGCATGTCCCACGCTGAGGCCAAGATGGCGAGCCGCTGGATTTCGGTCGCCACCGGCGCCGGGTTCAGCACCGCTATACTGGACACCTGCGCCGGCAAGGTTATCACCGGAAAAGGTCTGGTGTGCAACTCATCTATCAGTGGGTCTTTGAGGGCATGAAACTGCATAATCTCATTCTCCTGTTCTTGGAAACACTGCTAGCTGATAAGCAACTCACTAGCTCTCCACAGCAAAGGTTAAACCTGCATTTGCCTGCAGTCTCTCTATTAGCGCTTCACCCATGATTGGTGCTGTAGTCCATATGCCACCGCTGCCAAGATGGGGGTTTTTAACCAAACACACCGCGCTCTCGGCAATCATTTTTGAGGTGGAGCCATAACCGGGGTCTTTATCTCCCTTAACACTAATACGCACTGAACGACCATCTGTGTGTTCGCCCACCATAAGCACATCATAAAAACCGGTCTCGCGTTCCTCTTTGCTGGGGCCTTCTCCCTGTTTGGTCTTGTCGTTAGCCATGGAGGTGTCGTTGGTGACAGCCTCTGCCACAGCCTTACCCTTGTCGCCTGGACCGGTAATCATCATTTCATCATAGACAAAATCTTCGCCGTACTCATGCCCCAATAGCATATTCGAGCGATGAATATTTTTCGTGTTAATACTGGCCATGACAAAGGGTGCTATCCAACTCTCCACTGCCTCATCATATTCAGGTTTGTTGCCCAGTGGCTGATCAACCCCTTGAAAGCCGGGGGTTAGGGAAAAAGGATTGCGCAAAACATTAATTAAGCTTCGGTCACGGCCCGCCGCTGCCATGGTTTCTCTAAAACTGGCCAATGTGCCACCGGAAAAAGTACCTTTCATGGCCCGTACGCGACCTTTGACTCGCGGCACCATGGTACCTAAGACTTTTTGCGCATGTCGCTGCAAGAAAAGTACACCCAAATCAAAGGGAATTGAATCAAAACCACAGGAAAAGACAATTCGCGCACCGCTGGCAGCGGCGGCTTCGGAATGTTCAGCAATCATTTTATGCATCCACGCTGGCTCTCCACAGAGATCCACATAGTCAGTTCCTGCAGCGGCACAGGCGGCAACCAATTCGTTACCGTAGAGTTGGTAGGGACCCACGGTGGTCAATATAACCGAGGCACTTTTCACCATACTGTTGATGGACGAAGTATCTTGAGGGTCAATCATAAGCAAAGGGATATCGACTGGAATGCCCATTTCATCTCTGACAGCGGTGAGTTTCTCCAGATTACGGCCTGCCATAGCCCATTTAATCTCTGTATTGACCCCATAGCGCTCATTGAGATATTGGGCAACAAGGCGCCCAGTGAATCCTGTAGCGCCATAAATAATGATATCTAATTCTTTTTTTTGATTCATAAGTGGTTCCTGATGGTAAATTTATTCATTTATGTGTTGGATAATCTCAGAGTCGATTGACCAATGCAAACAAAGTCTAGTTGTACATTGAAAAAAACAGCATAGATAGTAGGATTTTTTGCCGTCACACCATTGTACTTATGATTTTATCTGGATCTAAAATAAACTATTGTGCCTTTACCAAAATCTGTGCAAGATAACGTGAAAAATCCGAGCGAGGTGTGATTTGTCTGGACAAAATGAACACTTAGATTCTTCACTATCTGAGTATATTCAAGAGAACCCGACCATCTCTTATGTGCAGCCTTCGGATCCTTGGATAATTCAAAAGTTTATTTCGGGGGTTGAGATTCTATTTGGCCGGAAAAAAATTGAATCCATTTATGATGAATTGAAACAGAGCCCGTTTGATGTAGAGTGTTTTTTTACTTCCGCCCTTAAAGCAACGCAAATTGAAAACTGCTATGACGACAAAAAACTGGCTGCTCTACCCTCAAAGGGCCCCTTAGTATTTGTTGCTAACCACCCCTTTGGTGTTGTGGACGGGCTAGCCTTGTGTGACATAGCCATTAAAGCACGCGGTAACTTTCGTATTCTTATTAATGCTATGCTTTGTCAAGATAGGGATCTTGCTAGGCATTTTTTACCTATTGATTTTCGTGAAACTAAAGCAGCGATTAAAAATAACATTCGCACAAAAAAAATGGCGCAACAATGCCTGGAAGACGATATTCCTCTATTAGTATTTCCCGCTGGATTTGTGTCTACCGCTGATCGAAAAGGCTTTGGTAAAGTAGTTGATGCGCCTTGGACCACCTTTGCGGCGAAAGTGATTAGAGATGCTGAGGCCACGGTTGTACCAATATATTTTAGAGGCCAAAATAGTCGGATTTTCCATTTAGCTTCGCACCTAGCTGAGCCTCTGCGCATGGCTCTGTTACTCAACGAAGCTAGTAACAAATTTGGCAGCAAACTAGTTTCCGAGATTGGTGACCCAATTCCTTGGAGCGAGCTAGATAAAGTCGGCAACAGACAGCAACTAACAACCTATCTTTATGAAAAAGTTCAGGGCTTAGCCATCAAACCCTCTAGATAAGAATTGTGACAAGCGCAATTGCGCTGACGAAAACCAGTCCATAAAGAAATATCTTTCCAAGGGAAAATTTTCGCACAGACCAGTTAATTCTATCCCCTCGGTCAGTCTGCTTAGTAGAGGCTTTAAAGCGACCTAGATAAAAAAACAAGGCCAAAGAAATAACCGCCATACTTCCAAAGATCAAACTATTTGCATCCACTAGCGGCTTCTCAGTTTCGCCAGAAGACGGAGCATTTCTAAATATAGCCAGATAAGGGTAACCATTAGTGAAAACGCGCCAAACCATTCCATATATTTTGGGGCTCCCATTTCAGATCCCTGCTCGATAAAATCAAAATCGAGAACTAAGTTAAGTGCAGCTATAGCCACCACAAATAAACTAAATCCAATACCAAAAAGACCATTTGAATGAATGAACCCAATACCCCCTGAACCAAACATATTCATGAGCATACTAACGAGGTAAAGTAGCCCAATACCCATGGTCGCGGAGGTAATCATCAAACGAAAATTCTCAGTCGGTTTTATAATGCCTGTTTTATAAAGAAACAGTAAAGACGCTAATGTCCCCAGGGTAAGGCCCACCGCTTGGACTACAATGCCGGGGTACATCATTTCAAAAACGCCTGAGATAGCGCCTAAAAACAGACCTTCTGCTATAGCATACAGAGGCGCTGTAATAGAAGATAAGTGTTTTTTGAACATAGTCACCAAAGCCAAAATGAATCCAGCGATGGCTCCACCTATAGCCAGTGGCATTACTGAAGAGGGGTTACCACTTTCAAAAAAAAGATTCCATGTCCAAGACGCTGAAAGTACTACTAAAGCTAAAAGAATACCGGTTTTATTCACAGTACCTTCCAGTGTCATGGTCTGGGAGTCCATAGTTTGTATACCGCCAGTTGAACGCGCGGTATTGGCACTACCTGAAAAAGTTTCAGTGTTGAGAGCCGGATTGCCTGAGCGGCCAAACATGTTTAGCGCCTTGTGGTTTGACATAGTACTTTCCTCAAAATTACCGTTGGCATTAGTATATATAAAAATATCATAGAAATAATAGTTAACGGCTTTGATTTAGGAAAAAAATCATCACCTCTATGATTTAGATTAATGCCCATAACTAGTGAACTACTCTATGAGACAGGCTCGACCAATTCATTGCATCTTTATGCCTGATGCGGAACTGAGACATAACTTGATCTACACATTCGTATAAAAAGCCAAGATTTTGCATAAGGTCATAGTAGTTGGCATTGCCCATTGCAAGCTCCCCTTCAAGTCGCTGTATGGCGGACCAGTAAACATCTCCAGCATCTTCTGTCCGTCCAAGCTTTAGTAGCGTGAATGCCAGCGACACTGTAGATGATGTAAACATCTCAAAACAAGCCTTGGCGTCAGTCACCTTGGTGATCAAAATGATATCCGCTGTCTCATAGGCACAGCCAATATGCGGCAGCGCTTCCATCCAAGCCTGAGAATCACAAAACATCTGTGCCGTATCAAAACCTGATTGCCAAAACATCACTGCTCTTGACGGATCATTCAGCAAATGCGCGCGATGGGTACTGCATAAGAACTTTAATTTCATAACGGATATATTCCATATTTCAACATTTTATGCCAGTCATTAAAAACATCCCAGCGTATATCTGCGAAAAGGGCAAAATCACCAGGATTTTGGATTTGGACTCTATAGTTTTGGTCAAGAAACATGACCCAAATCCTAAAGAGCAAAAGTATAGTTGACATTTTATTGAATGTAAATGATAATGATTCGTGTTAGCGTTAATAGCCATTAGTTTTAGTCCAATCAGTATCTAATGCTACTAAAAATACAAAGGTTGATTATCACAAGAGGTGAACATGAAAAATCGAACGGGAAAACCCCTGCCAGGTGCAGGACTTAGCGTAAAATTTATACTAGCACTTTTAGCAACTAGTTTATTGGTAACCTTGTATTACTACAGCTGGATTATGCTCTACAACTAAGCAAATACTCGGAAGTCTGCCCAATATTCATCATATGTGGCGACACTCAATATGAGTATGAATGATCCCTACTGCAGAAAAATTATAGGAGAGTAATCTAAACTATAACTCTGCATCCTTTTTCTAAACTCTACATAGTGCGTCGTAGTAAAAATCATTAGCAGGCTTGTGACCAAGTGTTTATGAATGGCTTGCTAAGCAATATTATTCATAGACAGTAGCGCGGCAACATCGTTTTCTGAAAATTTATGTAACTGATTATGCTACCTCTTTGTAATGCGCAACGAGATAAGTTGCGGGTGATTTTAAACAGCTGTGACTTCACGGCCTACAGCGTCTGACCGCGCAACAGACTTTGCCTTTGTGTCATAGGTCTTAGAATCTGTTGCTAATTTTTCTCTGCTGCCACAGCAGCCTCTGTTTAAGTAACATGCCAAATTTTCTCATCCTTTGGTGATAAGGCTTCTCACTGTGCTCGGAATTTTTCACAATAGCTCGGTTGAATTAGTCAGATAAATCAAAATTATTTAGAGCAACATTGACAATGCTTAAAGTATCTATCAACTCATTTTCAATCAGTATTTGGCTAAGAAAACTATTAATTTTCCTCTGAACTTTGTTTTTTGCTTTCTCACGTTGAGCAATGAGGTTTTCGTCTGTTTACAGTGTAATAGCTGGCTTTTCAAATTCCGTAATAGCGCGAGCCTTTAGCATAGTTTTATATCATCCTACGAGCACCTATGTGTAGATATATCAGGGGGATGAGGGTTTTTTATCGAATACGGAACGAGTATTTTGGCAGTAATCACCTATAAGTCACGTGATGATGCTTGCGCTTCAATTTTTTAGGCAAGTGAACGTCAAACTATTCACTAGTTTCTAGAAACTGCATATTGACATGGAATACCTTAGGAAGAAATTTTGCCTGGAACGCACCAAAACGTGTAATAGCGCTGACATAATCCGCATTTTCGATAAAAAAAATAGAAAACTGAGGCTATAACAAGGAATAAAATAACGTACTAAACGCGTTGTTACTAACTTATTCCATGACAATTCACTCTATCTAGCAATGTTTAGGTCTCTGATAGTAAACAATTGATTTATTCTTATAAAACCAGCAGTAGGTTATAACTACTCAATGGGCCTTTAAAAATCATATAACCGAAGAATTTATAGATTGGGAGTATATTCCAAACAATGCAGCTAACATCTTTATCAGATTTAAAAAAAGGCTACCAATTAGGCAGCCTTCAATTATGTTTGCGAAAGAATTGTAAATTCTTACCAATGTTGTCCAGATTGCGAGAAAAAACAAAAGCGATTTAGCGTTCATCACTTACATCTTTTACCAGACCGATTCTTGTCTTTCTTGCCTTCAAAATCGTCACAACATCTGTAATATATCAAATTGTAGTAATATGTATAACTGTCTTGCAGGACAGCTATGTAAGTGGACAACCAACAATGTTTTAGCTAAAAAAGGTCAATAATGAACAATTCTTGCGCTAAATATTAGGCTAAATATATTATAAGTTGCGGCAGGCCGCAGTCTGATTATTATCACGACCCCGTTATAGAGTTAACTAAATAACTGATAATCTGATCACACTCATTTCTGAATGCAAGCACTTGGTTTGAATTTTACTTAAGATATTAAAAAGTTTATTGGCAAACTTTTTTCAGCACCAATACTGGTATGTTTGTCGTGTATACTGCGGGCGAAAATTCAACTGCGAGTGAGGCAAATATTATGTTTAAAACGGCACTTTTAGTAAGTCTATTACTTACCTTTGTCGCTCCAACAGCGACGCTAGCAGATGCAGATAAAAGTATAAAGTCGGTTCTGATCACTGGGGCATCATCAGGAATTGGTAGAAATTTGGCTGAAACTCTAGCGAATAATGGCCATCATGTTTATGCAGGGGCAAAAACCGATAAACAAATGGCCGAACTCAATGAGATAAAAAATATTACCGCTGTGCGCTTGGACGTTACAAAACAAGATCAAATTGATGCTGCGGTTAGATTTATCAAAGAAAAGGGGACCGGCCTTTATGGATTAGTTAATAATGCTGGTATCGGCGGCGGCGGCCCTGTCCTCACTACAGCAGTAGATGATCAGACGGAGATTTATCGCATTAATGTTGAAGGTGTATATCGAATTACTAAAGCCTTTGCGCCTATGATCATTGAGTCAAAAGGCCGTATTGCCACAACAGGATCAATCGCAGGCACTATTACTACCAGTGCATACAATGCCTATAGTGGCAGTAAACACTGGATTGAAGCCTTTACAGATGGACTTGCTGACGAACTTGCTCTAAGTAAAGTATCTGTCAGTGTTATTGAACCAGGTGCTTATCAGTCACATATTCGTCGCAGCTCGACTCTAAGAGCGTTTGCAAAAATAGAGGCTGCTGGGGGTAAAATAACAGATGCGATGAGGCAACAATATCAACAGACCGTTACTTTTGAATTATCACTTAAAAAACCTGATGATGTTTCACAGGCCTATTTGCATGCATTGTTCGATGATCAACCTTTACGGCGTTACGTCGTTACCCCTGATCAGAAAGCACGCGCATTGACTATTGGCACTAAAGTGCGTCAGTTAGTTGAACTAAATAAATGGGGGGCCCATAGCTATAGTCGCGACCAACTGGTGGAGATGCTTGATAAAGAGTTATCTGCAATTTAACTAAAATGCTGAACTAAGTAATACTATTGATAACCGCGATTAAATGAGTGATTCAACATGGCAGTAGTAAAGAGTAAATTACCTTATTCTGAAATTCTCAAGGTAAGGTATAGAGATCTTGATGCACAAGGTCATCTGTATTTTGCCAATTACCTTGTTTATGGTGATGAGGTGTTAGGGGCCTATATGGAAAAATTAGGTTTAAACCTTATGAACCCTGCAACTGCTTGTTGCATGATTTTCACAGTGAATATTCACTGTGAGTACCTCAATGAAATAGCTGGTGACTCTGATGTATCTGTCTATACGGGCTATAACCGCTTAGGAAACTCAAGTGCTGATGCCGCTTTTGAAATCTACGATCAAAAAACTGGTTTCCTGATGGCTAAAGGTGGTCTTACTCAAGTGTTTGTTGATTCTCAAACTCGCAAATCTATGCCAATACCTGCGTTCTACAGAGAAGCCATCATTCAACAACAGGGTTACCTAGACAGCTAAGTCAATGATTAATTTAGTTAGCTGCATACCTGCTTGATATCCTAAAACAGCCGCACCGCCATCATTGATCAATGCACTAGCCTCAAAAATACTATTTACAGTTGTTTCACTTGGCGGTGACATAGCAGTTCTTTTTGCAGAGTTATTAGTGGCACAGCCGCCGCAAGCTACTAAAAAAGATCGTTTAAAAATAGTATTGGATTAAGCATTTTGGCATTGTATTTGACCTTGATGGATTATTTTCATGTAAGAAAAAATATTCACATTTATTTCATAGACCATCAAACATCAAACATCAAACCAAATTATTGGTTAATTGAAGTTAATCGACACCCTAAAAAATACGCAGCTACAAATCAATACTAAATAAAAACGGGATTCAATTAAATATAGTTAATTGAGGCGCAACACATTTAATGACCGAAACTCGTCTCAGACATAACCTAAACCCAAAAACCCATATCAAAGTAGTTATTAATTAGGCTGCTTTGATATATTCTGTAGTTCTACCGACAATCCAAATCATAGAAAGATTATTAGAACCCAGCGTTACCATGACTATTCAACGCTCTGGTGAGTATCGTGATCACGAATAAATATAAAACTATCAAAGTATCCTAGACAAATAGTGAATCGCAACCTGCAGAAGCAGGTTGCGAAAGACAGCTGCAACAGATCTGAGAGAAATCGCTAGTTTGCGTTCGCCGTACTAGTAGATTGTTCCATACTTATTGCTGCCAAGAGTAAGAGCCCGGCCATTATTCCCAGATTTTTAAAGAAATTTTGAGTCTCATGCTTCGTATCAACGCCCTCATAGACGTTCCAAAAATCATGTAAATTTAGATTAATTAGTAAAACCATCACAGCCAAACCAAGGGCACAGACAACAACTTTTTTATTGAAGAACAAACAAATGCTAGCGCCAATTTGAGTAACACCAGCAATTGCCAGTAGCGCGGGCACCATGACCATACCATGTGTCTCCATAAGTGATACATGCATATCCCATGAGACAAATTTCATAATGCCAGGCAACAAAAAATAAATAGCCAGTAAACCACGTCCCATATGTATGAGTGCCGATTGCATAGGTAACCTCTTTTTTTAAAAAATTGATTGCTTATAAGAATAAAATCAAAAGGTAGTATGCATGAAAGACGTCGCTAATAGCTAGTGCGTATACCTAAAAAGACTGATAATCAATACCGCAGATGGTCAATTTCAGTTGAAACCGGGAACTTGAGTTAGCTTACCAACAGACCAACCGTGTACGTTGGCATATCTATGCAATTATGTGTATGGGCTTATGTGTATAGTCAACGACAGATTGTGATTAGAATCTACAAAGTAAATTTATAGGCAATTACATGTAACTAATCAATTAATAATTCGGGAGTATAATAGTTACTGTACCTTCATCACAATGCTCTCTGAGAGCTTGCGGAACATCACACAAACATACAACATCAAGCACTAGATGGCCAAAATTTTGTATCCGCTAGGCCAGTAAAAGCGAGTGGGGAAGTATCTTCTACGTTTTCTAAGTGTTTTATATTACACCATACAAAAGTAGCGTTTAGTCAGTGGTATCTGCTTCTTGCTGATGTAGTTCCATACCTATTGCCGTCCAATTCGCAAACCCTTTCCAGTATTTAGAATCTTCTGTATCAGTTCGTGGTGAATCATTTGAGACCACTGAAAGATTCAAATAATCACTATATTGTCTATCATCGCCCAACAGGTGCTTCCCCAGAAAAGCGGTTATAAAGTGCTGATTAATATTATTAAGTCGTCGGTTGTCCCATACAGGCTCCTGATAGTGAGCATATTCACGAGGGTAAAGATTAGCCAGAGGTGGTGCGGGATTGGTAGCTACTTCGTGAATGGCACTTTTAAATACCAATAGATAACGATGTGAATTTATGGCGTTATCAAAAAGCCATTGTGCCGCAGAAAATCCTGTTGTTTGATCTTGATCACCCACAATAAAAAGACTTGGAACCTTGAGGCTTTTTATCCCTGCCTGACTCCAGTAACCGCTGGGAGCAAAGGGAGCAAATGCAATTATGGCCTTTATACGCTTATCAACTGTAGCCTCAAATTCTGGGTTATCCGCCTGCAAACTAGTTAAATAATGTTCAGCAATATCCCCGGGAAAGCCCAGGGCTAATTTACTTGCACCAACCCCAGCCACGCTGAGTGTGCCATATGTTCCCATAGAATAACCAATTACCGCTGTCAATTCTGCATTAACCATACCGAATAAAAATGATGTCGATTCTTGGTTGAAATCATCCATAGCGTTTACAACAAACGTAATGTCACGAGGTCTATGCACCATAGTGCTACTTATAGATTCTGCATCAGCATGGGTTGATTCGGTATGGTCAATTGCAACAACGACATAACCTTTTGAAGCCAAATTTTCAGCCAACCAAGTCATCATAACTCTGGACCCAGGGTAACCATGAGAAATTATCACTAAAGGATAGCCACTACCAGCAGGAGCAACGAGTGCATTTCGCGCAGCTCTGCCGCCAAAGTGGAAAGGAAGATTAGGACGATCTGGATTATTTGAGCCATGCCCAAGTACATCACTATAAATTGTAATTTGCCTCTGACCTTTATTAAGTTTGGCGGGATACCAGACCTCAATTGTCAACTCTCGATCATAAAGCGAATTTTGTTTTTTTGTAATGTAGTTAATAACATCTGGTTGATTTGGATTAACTAGCTGCAAAGTCCTAACACCTACCTTATGAGACCCTCGAACAGCTAGCTTGGGAGAGTCCCCACGAGAATCCCCATAAAAAAAATCTGTCTCCAACAGATCATCACATCCATGTTTTTTATGCTCTGCCGAATTGTCTTGCCCATGTGGAGCACCACATTCATGAACGGCGTGGGTATTAATAGATTGAATAAATAGAAAAGATAGGATTGTTAGTGCGGCAAAGTAGCGCATGATTAGTCTCTTAAAAATGTATTTTAAACATTTTGGTCCCCATCAAGCTGTTGTTAACCCAACAAGATAAACATTGCGAAAACACCAACAGAGACTGGAATTCTTGGTATCTCCTTTTAACTACTTAGTAAACACTAACAAGAAAAGAATGCTATTTCTTGTAGCCTCAGGGACACCACTCACGTTTGGAGAAATACTTTATAGAGATAAACTGAAAACACCTACCTCTAGGCGCAACCATGTTAGTGATTACGTTGAAAGTTGATACGCACGCCATCGACTACATCATCCCCAATGATGCCCTTTTCACTCGGACATGACTCTGTTATTTACAGAGTCTATCGACAAAATAAATCAAATCGGCTACTTTTAAATAACGTCGTTCTAAATTAGCAACAGTTACAATTACAGCACGTAGCGCACTTGCAACTACACGTTTTGCAGCTACACGAATTACAATTACACGACTTACAACATTTACAATCTGACATTGTTCTCTCCTGTTGTTCTAAATTGCGACTAAATCATAACATCTATTCAATGAATTTGCTAAATAGCCCTTTTTTATACATTCCTTGAATCCACGACAATCTGCATAGGCGGCATTTCGATAAAGTCCTGACGTGACTGGATAAGAGGGTTTGCCTTAGCTGGATTGGTTTTGAGTTACTATTCAAAGGGCTCAGAACAAGGAGCCAAACTTCTGCGTCCTGTAATTAGAGATAAAAATAGGCTTGGGATATAAAGTTGTAAATATGAGCGTAAGAGAAGAATAAGTTTTGTGCGTGATTATGTGCCAATTGTTGGCTCTAGTTTAGATGCTCAGTGAAGGAGATACGGGAATGTTAGCAATTGTTTTAGAGTTTGATGTTATCGATGGTATGCAAGATGCGTTCAGGACGTCTTGGATCGAAACCACTGAGATAATTTATCAAAACTTTGGGAGTTTAGGCTCAAGATTGCATGAAGCGGACAATGGACAATTTATTGCGTATGCGCAGTGGCCTAATTTAAGCGTTTATGAGTGCGACCATGATTGGCCCGAAGACTCTAAAAACGCTAGGGAAAGTATGAGAAATTGTCTAAAGATTGGTAAGCCAACAGTACTGCATAAATTAACACTCGATACAGACATGTTAAAAGAGGCTAGGTCTAGTGAGTAAAGGTATCTAATAAGTCACTACGCATAGAAAATTTCTTTTAGCTTCAGCACAAAGACCAACCTTTACAAAATGCTTAAAGCTTCAAAAAAAACCATCGAATTTACGAATGATTCTTGAGTTGTTTACAAAAAGTTCATATTTTGTAACCGTCAGTGGTGTATCGATTGCCAGATATCCCCACAGTATTGCTATGCTTCAACTCACTCACTCCCTAAATTATTGGAGTTTTTGTGGGTCATTAAAAAATATAATCCGAAAGATGCAGCGTTCTCGCACCGCAACTACACAA
This sequence comes from Porticoccaceae bacterium, assembly GCA_029254005.1. Lineage (GTDB taxonomy): Bacteria > Pseudomonadota > Gammaproteobacteria > Pseudomonadales > Porticoccaceae > HTCC2207. The sequence continues at coordinate 15,756 of JAQWYJ010000081.1, forward strand.
AATATTCATGAGAAAACCATGTTCTTAAAGCACGTATTAATGTTTAGTAATTAATTCTCTTTTAAAAGATGGCAGTGCCTCTTACGGAGCAAACACAACATATCTAACAAAGTTTATTTTTCTGCCGCACATGTATAACTAGTTAACGCAGAGTATTGCCGGATGGGGCTGTAATTTGGAGTACTTTTTAAGTATCGCTAGCGATTTGCTCTGGATCGTCGTGACCCTAAGCAGCTTAAAGAGGCAAAGGTATGGGACGTTTTCCATCAGTATCAGTAAACCCATATTCAATTGCTAAGTCCGCCGTTCTTAGGACTCTGCCTGACTTTTCAAACACATTTTTATCGCCTGCTAGCGCTGCAATTGCGCGCCCCACAAATTCTGGAGACTCCGAATTAGACAAATCCATATGCTCTGCCGCTGCCAAAACTGCCTCCGTTCTTACGACTCCAGGATAGAGTGATATCACAGAAATGTTATTCAACTTTAACTCATAGGCCATGCTAGAGGACATTCGATTAGATGCCGCTTTCGACGCAGCATAGGCTACTCCTTGATCGTCACAATCGGCAGCATGAAATGACAAATTTACAATCAGGCCATCATTATTTTTAATCATTTGTGGGATGGCCATACAGCTAGAGTAGAAATGTGCTCTAGCCCCAACATTAAACATCAAATCCCAACGAGATATGGGCGTTTCCCAGAATCCCGATTCGTTCCAAAATTGAGTACCATTGGTAAAATGTTCGTACCCTCCCCAAACATTATTTACCAATATATCGATTTGATTATTATCTTTAAGTATCAGATCGAAAACAGCTTTTACCTGCTCATCATCATCATGATCGCACGGCAGGGCTATACAATCCCCGCCTTTGCTCTTAATTTGCTCTTGAGTTTGATAAATCGTTCCTGCCAATTTAGATGCGGACTCGCCCTCAATAATAGTTCTGCCGGTGATGTATACCAGGGCCCCTGCTTCGGCCAGACTTACGGCTATCCCTTTGCCAACACCACGGCTCGCTCCAGTGACAACCGCTATCTTACCTTTTAAGCTCACTTAAACTTCCTGTTTAAAATTTAGAACGATATACAGTCACACCAAAGCGGTCTTCTGCTTAGAGGTTTTAAACAGTAATTCCTTTAATTTCTAAGAAATCATCAAAACCAAACTCACCCCACTCTCGACCATTACCCGATTGCTTATAACCACCAAAGGGTGCCGTGTAATCTTGGGAAGC